>JAGWBF010000122.1 GCA_021296025.1 Dehalococcoidia bacterium
CGTATGGGGCTTTCCCCGAAAATAGAAGACCATTACCCGGGGTTTCTGATAGAGAAGGGCTGGTCTTAGTAGCGGGTGACTTTGCTTCGAAAGGTATTGTTGAGGTTGATCGGGAAAGCGCCGAAAGTCATCAAGCTTGTATTTGGAGGTGATAATGCCGGAAGAAATAGGCCTATTTGAAGCGATTGATAGCCAGAGGGCTATTAGGCTTTACAGGGCGGATCCCGTTCCCCAGGAGCTGATCGAAAGGGTGATCGAAGCCGGCATCCGGGCCCCCAGCAGCGGCAACAGGCAGAAGTGGGGATTCGTGATAGTGCGGGACACGGACCTGAAGCTGAGAATCGCCGCCTATTACCGCAGCAAGATCACGCCGGGGATATCGACCGCCGGAGGATCAGCGGATGTGGGACGAGACCAAGTACTTGGCCGACCATCTGCACGAGGTGCCGGTGCTTATCCTGGCTTGCATAGAGGATGACGGACGCTCCGACGATTTTGCCAGAGGGGCGACCATATACCCGTCGGTGCAGAACATGCTCCTAGCGGCACGGGGCCTTGGCTTGGGTAGCTGCCTTACCACCAGGCACAGGAAACACGAGGCAGAGATCAAGGAGATGCTGGGAATCCCGGAGAACGTCCACATCGCATCGATGCTCCCCCTGGGCTTTCCTGCCGACGGGGCCAAGTATGGGCCTACGAGGCGCAGGCCTGCCTCCGAGGTGACCTACTACGAACGCTGGGGAGATACGTAGGTTCGACCCGGCTAAAGGTCATGCCAGTTTGGAGAGTGGACGCCGGGAAACCTAGCCTCGGGTTCTGTACTGCAGGGCTTCAGCCAGATGCTCAGTCTTGATCAAATCCGATTTGCCCAGGTCGGCTATGGTCAGAGAGAGCTTGAGCACCCTGTGAAATGCCCGGGCTGAAAGGTTGTATTGGTTCATGGCGTTCCTGAGGAGGTGCATGGCCGATTCTTCGGTATGGCAGTACTTCCAGACCTCCGCCGGTCCCATCTCCGAATTGTACTTGAACCCCGATCCTTCGAACCGGGCCTCCTGGATGTCTCTGGCTTCCTTGACCCGCGCCCGAACTGCTGACGATGGCTCGGAATCCCCCAACCCTGCCAGCTTATCGTAGTCCACCGGAGGCACCTCCGTGAATATGTCCATCCGGTCCAGGAGGGGCCCGCTAATTCGCTTCTGGTATCTTGCGACTGCACCCGCAGAGCAGACGCACTCCTTTATCGGGTGGGTGTAGTAACCGCAGGGACACGGATTCATGGCCCCCACCAGGGCAAAGTTGGCAGGGAAGGTGAGGGTGCCTCCCGCCCGGCTGATGGTGACCACTTTGTCCTCGATGGGTTGACGCAGGGCTTCCAGGGCGGAGTGCCCGAACTCGGGTAGCTCATCCAGGAACAACACTCCCCGATGGCTGAGAGTAATCTCACCCGGACGGGGTATTCTCCCGCCGCCTACGAGGCCGGCATTGGATATGGTGTAGTGGGGGGACCTGAAGGGACGATAGGACAAGAAGGGGCTATCCGAGGGCAGGAGTCCGCTAACGCTGTATATCTTCGTAACCTCCAGGGACTCTTGGAAGGTCATCTCCGGCATCACCGATGGAAGGGATCGGGCCAGCAGAGTTTTGCCGCTGCCTGGGGGTCCCGTCATTAGGATGTTGTGGCCGCCCGCTGCAGCAACTTCCAGGGCCCTTTTGGCGCTCTCCTGACCCTTTATGTGAGAAAAGTCTATGGAGGCTTTGGGTCCGTGTCCGTTTTCCGTGGCCTTGGAGCCGTTTTGATAGGGCGAGATCATACTGTCACCCCGGAGGTGGGATACCAGCTGGGCCAGATTGTCGGCGGGCAGGATAGCTAGGTCGTGTATCAACGATGCTTCGGTAGCATCAACCCTTGGGACGAATACAGTGTCGATCTGCTGGTCCATGGCAACGGACACCATGGGCAGCATTGCGGCTGTGTGGCGCAGGGTACCGTCCAGGGCAAGCTCACCCAGGAAGAGGGCTGGTCCATTAAATTCCGGGACCTGGCCCGAGCTCACCAGGATTCCCACGGCAATGGGGAGGTCATAGGACGGTCCAGCGTTCCGCAAATCCCCGGGGGCTAGGTTCACAGTAATTCTGCGCATGGGAAACTCGCAGCCGGAGTTGCGAATGGCGGCCCGAACCCGTTCTCGGGCTTCCTGGACAGCAGTATCGGGCAGTCCGACGATGTTAAAGGCAGGCAGACCGGGGGCTATATCCACCTCGGCGTCGATGACGAAGCCATCCAGGCCCACGACGGCACATGTTCTTACCTTAGCCAGCAAACAGCACACCCCTCCGAATGCCAAGACCATTCTGGCCCAACATCCTTTGCATTCACACATATGTTCTGATGGTAGGCATGCAGGAATGGGGCGGCAACGGGCTGTTGACAATGGCCTGCGACCACCTCTCACGATCAGCGGAGAAAGAGGTGCTGTTGGTCGAGTAGGCCTATGGGTGAACTACCGGGAGGAGCTAGGGATGTTCAATGGAACTGTCGCTCTTTGCGTGGGGCATTGGTGGTGGGATAAAATGAAGGCGTCCAACGACGAGGTAGCTAGTACCGAGGTCGGTGTGCTTATGCCCGGTGGTGTAGTGGTAGCACAGGGGACTTTGGATCCCCTGACCCTGGTTCGAATCCAGGCCGGGCAGCCAGAGGCTGTAATCCGCTGGCAAGACCGGGCCTTGATGGTGTGCTTTTCCTGAGGCGCTTTCAAAGCTTACCGGTATTTGGTTGTGTTGTATAATTCCGGTTGACCCTTCAGTTAAGAGGTCATATTAAACAATCCTATGGAAAAGGAGACCCTACCATGGGCAAGGTTAGAGCGGAATACATCTGGATCGATGGGACCATACCCACACCCAAACTCCGTTCCAAGACCAAGGTTCTGGAAGAGGGAGAAGAACCTCCTGTATGGGCATTTGATGGTTCCAGCACCAACCAGGCCGCTGGAAGCACCTCGGACTGTGTCCTGAGGCCTGTGTTCAAGTGCCATGACCCTATGCGTGGGGGGACCAGCATCCTGGTGATGAATGAAGTGCTCTTCCCGGACATGAGCCCGCATCCGACCAACACCAGGGCTGCATGCGAGGAAGTGGCCGGCAAGTACGCCTCCCACGAGATGATATTCGGCATTGAGCAGGAGTACACCTTCTTCAAAGGATCAAGACCCTTGGGGTTCCCTGACGCGGGCTATCCGGCCCCCCAGGGCGGGTACTACTGCGGTGTGGGGGCCGACGAGGTGTTCGGGCGCGACGTTGTGGAAAAGCACCTGGATATCTGCCTGGAAGCCGACCTAGGCGTCTCGGGAATTAACGGCGAAGTGATGCCGGGACAGTGGGAGTTCCAGATCGGTCCGCTCCCGGCCCTGGAAGTTAGCGATCAGCTATGGGTCGGTCGCTGGCTCCTGTACCGGGTGGCCGAGGAGTATGGCATCAATGCCACCCTCTATCCCAAGCCCGCCCGGGGAGACTGGAACGGCGCCGGGGCCCATACGAACTTCTCAACCAAAGAGATGCGGGAAAGCTATCAAGCATGCATAGATGCGGCCGAAGCCCTGCGCAGGCGACATGACCTCCACATCGAGAACTACGGGTCCGGCATAGAAGAGAGGCTTACCGGTCGCCACGAGACCTGCTCCTACAAGGAGTTCCGCTATGGGGTCTCCGATAGAGGCGCTTCGGTCCGCATTCCCTGGCAGGTTGAGAGAGACCAGAAGGGCTACATCGAGGACCGGCGGCCGAACGCAAACATGGACCCCTACGTCGTTACGCGCCTGATCCTGGAAACGGTAGCGGGGGGAGCCACCTAATCCTGGCCGGGGGGCCCTTCGCCTGAGATGCGTTGGGCTGGTC
>JAGWBF010000047.1:0-431 GCA_021296025.1 Dehalococcoidia bacterium
GCGGGAGTTGGAACACGCGGGGGTTCGGGGGCGCAGCCCCCGACATAAAGGGCGGGTGGGCGGGCACAGTCCCAAGTTGACCACCCCAACCCCAGGCACTACACTAGGCCCCGTCTCCACGAACGTTTCTAACGGAGGATGTGCTATGGAAATCGGGGTTGGGCTGGATGCCACCCTCAACCTGTCCCTCGACGAGCAAGCCCTGGTTTCGCAGGAAGCCGCCAAGCTGGGTTACACCAGTATCTGGACCCCCGAAACCACCGGCATGGACTCCTTCCAGGTGTGCGCCCACCGGTGGCGGGCCACCTGCGACATCGTCGATGGCGGGCTGGCCACAGGCATCGCCGTATCTCCCGTGATGTACCGCACACCGATGGCCTTCGCCATGAGCGGTGGCACCATGAGCCAGCTCACAGGCGGGCGCTTCATCA
>JAGWBF010000047.1:565-11800 GCA_021296025.1 Dehalococcoidia bacterium
TAACCCTGAAGGGGGGACGGCTCGCCATCAGGCCCGCCCCCGAGACCCCAACCTACCTGGGAGCCCTGGGGCCGGAGATGCTGCGCCTGGCCGGGGAGATGGCCGACGGGGCCTGCCTCAACTGGTGCGACGCCTCCCAGATAAGCTGGAGCCGGGAGCGCATCGCCGAGGGAGCAGCCCGGTCGGGCAGGGACCCTGCCGAGATCAAGGTCGCCGAGTACATACGGGTGTGCATCGACGATGATGAAGACAAGGCCAGGCTGGCCTATGCCCAGTCCACCATGGGGTACGCCCTTGGAGCCCAGATCCCCACGGAGCGCGAGAAGCAGCTGAGCTACCGGGGTCACTTCGAGCGCATGGGGTTCAGCGAAGAGCTGGCCAGGCTGGACGACATGCGTCGGAATGGGGCATCCAGGGATGCGGTGGCCGAGGCCTTCGACCCCGACCTTCTGAAACAGGTGGGCTACTACGGCCGGGCCGACGGGGCTGCTGCTGCACTAAAGGATCTGTCCCAAGGTTTGGACTTCTCCATCGTCCGGGTGGTTGCATCCCGCCCGGGGGTGGAGGCTGTACTGGAAACCCTTCGCGCCTGCCAGCCCAAGCTGGTACTCGGCTAGGCTTCCCGAATTCTCGCCACCTGGGAGATGATCGGGGTGAGGGCAATGAGAAAACACAAATCACACAGGAGGGCACCACTATGAGCGAGAGAAGCAAGAAAGCAAGGGACCTGTTCTACCGCAAGGGCGACCCTATGGTTGCCATCAGCGCGCCGTCGCCCCTAGCGGCCCGGATGCTGGAGCGGGCGGGCTTCGAGTACATTTTCCTGGGCGGAGAAGCTACCTTTGGCACCATGATAGGCACTCCCGGCTCCTACCTGGACACCTCGGAGAAGGTGGCCATCGCCAAGTATTTCGTGAAGGCCGTCGACATACCAGTCATCATGGACTGCGACGAGGTGTGCGGGCGCGGGGCCGCCTTTGCTGAAAAGGCCACCGAGCAGTACATCGACGTGGGTCTCGCAGGACTGGACCTGGACGACCGGGTGCTTCCCCAGGAACGGGGTGCAGGACAGGTGGAGCATGAGCACCACATCGCCAGCGTAGTGCCCATCGAGGAGATGGTGGACAAGATAGAAGCCGCCGCCGATGTGAAGAAGCGCATGGACCCGGATTTTGTGCTGCGTATCCGCTGCTACGAGTTTTCTGACCGGGTGCCCCTGGGCTTCCCCCTGTCCAAGACCATAGAACGTCTGCAGGCCTACGAGCGCGCTGGCGCCGACGTTCTTTACCTGGGCGAGATCGAGAACGCAGAAGATGTGAAGACGGTGCTGAAAGAGGTAAACGTGCCCTGCACCGTGCCCGCCGCCTGGATGAACTACGAGCTTGCCAAGGAGCTGGGTGTGTGCGAGGTGCGTCACCCCTACGAGCTGGTGATGGCGATGAACGCCTCTGGCTGGCAGTTCCTGACCGACTTCAAGGAGCGGGGCTGGGATGCCTCCATCGCCATGCGGGACCGCTTCGCCGGCAACCCTTACATGGCCGAGCAGGGCGCCCTAAACATCCGGCACTAGGGGTAGGGGAGCACCTTTGGCTTGAAGCTGGCCTGCCTGTCCGACAAGGGTAGGCAGGGGAGATCATCGACCTGGAGGGCTTACCGCGTCGCGACCCCTACTGACTGCTGGACGTCAGCGATTATCTTGTCGCGGGTGCGGGTGACCCACGCAGGCCTGGCGTTGATGGGCAGGCTCTCAATCTCCGGGTACACCTTCATGGCCACCAGCACCGGGCCCGGCTCCGAAAGTATCCGCTCCATGTCGTTGGACAGCTCTTCGAGGTCGTCGTAGGCATAGGCAGCCCGGTAGCCCGCCCCTTTCGCGATCACATCGTAGGCGGTCTTGGTGGCGTTGGGGATTGCCTGGCCCCCCGTGGTGGCATAGCACTCATTGTCCAGCAGGAAGTGGTAGAAGTTTTCCGGCGCCTTTTCCGCAATGGTGGTGAGGGCACCCATGTTCATGATGATGTCTCCCTCGGAGTCGAACAGCACCACCTTCTCTTGCGGCAGAGCCAGAGCCATACCAAAGGCGAAGGATGCATGTCCTCCCATGGCCGGATCTCTCAGGGGGAGGTCCCGGCTGGGCTGGTCGCTGAGGGGCACCCAGTGGCGACCTCCCCTTCCGGGGATCACGATCGAGTTTCCCCGGTACTGGGCGAACACCCTGAGCATGTCTGCAGTTTCGATCATCCTTGCCTCCGGTTATTCATGAACATCGACCCGCTAAGGCTCAGCCAATCAGCTCTCGTACTCCACGCCTATCAGCACAGCCACGGGCTGATTCTTCTTCTTCGCTTCGTCAAAGGCCAGGGAGATGCGCGACACATCGTCGTCGGACTCGACCAGATAGTAGTCGATGTTGAATGCGTTGAGGAACCGCTCGGTATAGACGGCAGCGGTGTCGGGGGTTACGCCTTTCCGGGTCCATCCCCGGTACCCGACGATGAGAACCAGGGGGCGGTTGAGACCCATACCCCATCCCCGGATGGAGTCCCCGCTCTCCATGAGGCCGGTGTTCTGGATTAAGACGACGGGCTTCTTGCCGCCTACGGAGATTCCCGAGGCTGTGGAGATGGCCTGACCTTCCCGGGCGACGCGCACCAGGTCCAGGCTTGGCTCCTTCTCCATGAGCATGTACAGCCAGTTTGTCTCGCTGTCCGGAAGGCACACCACGTGGGTGACCTCGTTCTTCAGCATCTCCCCCAGCACAGCCTGGGGGGTCAGCTTGCCCGGCTGGTTTACCATTCTGTCACCTCTGATTAAAGTGTCCGGACTCGGCTGGTCACTTCTGGCGCAGGAGACTCAATCTCCTGACCTTTCAGGATCCGAAGGCCTTCTGGCGACCTAAGGCAGAAGGCCGTTACTGGATAGGAAACGCGCTTCGAGTGGTCCCGCCGCCAATGGCAACCAGGCCAGTGGAGTTTAGTCCTCCGATGGCAACCAAGCCCACAGCGTTGACGCCCCCTATGGCCAAGACTCCCGCCGCGTTCACCCCTCCTATGGCCTCAAACCCTATCGAATTGATAGGGCCGATGGTCACCAAGCCCATGGCATTCAGGAAGCTTATTGCGACCAGCCCAATGGAGTTCCACCAAGCTGCTGCGACGAGGCCGACGGCGCTATTCTTCCCCACTGCGACCAGGTCGACGGTTAGCCAGCTTGCCAATGATGAACTTGAGTTCTGCATAACCACCTCCGGCGAGCAACGTGGTGCGGGCATCATAGTGCACACCCTGCTGGGTGTAAACCCTGCTTGACCGCCCTCTGAGTCAGCACACTTTAGAACCTTCCCAAGGCGGCGCTCCGGGGGACCGGTCGTTGCCCATGACCCTCAAGGCAACTATAATCCTGCCTACAGCCCCAGTCCTTCCCCGGGAGAAGTTACGTGGTAAAAGAGGTCTTTTTCTTCACCGAGATGGGGTACACCGCCTACTCCCAGGAAGTGGCCGCCAGCTATGGCTACACCAGCCTAATGCTGCCCAACGAAAACTTCGTCCCCGAAAAGGCCAAGCAACTCTACGACATGTACTTCGAGGAGCACCAGCAGGCTGTGGATGTGGGGTTCGACGGCGTCATGATCAACGAGCACCACAACAATCCCCTGTCGATGATGGCCTCCATCAACGTCATCGGCGGGATGCTGGCCAAGGCGCTTCCTAAGGGCAAGGTGGTCTTCCTCGGCAACGTGCTGCCCATCCACGAAAACCCGCTGCGAGTGGCCGAGGAGTTGGCCATCGTCGATGTCATCTCCGGCGGGCGGATCATTTCGGGCTTCGTTCGCGGGGTCGGCCAGGAAACCCTGGCTACCAACATCAATCCGGTCCACAACCGGGAGCGCTTCGAAGAAGCCCACGACCTGATCATCAAGGCGTGGACGACGCCCGGGCCCTTCCGGTGGGAAGGACGGCATTACAATCTGCGGGTGGTCAACCCCTGGGTGCTTCCCATGCAGAAGCCCCATCCTCCAGTCTGGATACCGGGGGTATCCAGCCCCGAGACCATCGAGTTCGCCGCCCAGCACAAGTACCCCTACATCGCCCTGGCTCCCCCCCTGGAGCTGGCGAAGGGCATCTACGACGTATACCACAAAGCTGCCCTGGAGACGGGCTACGAGGATGGCCCCGAGCACCGGGGATACGCCGTCCGCGCCTTTGTGGCCGACAGCGACGAGGCAGCCTACGAAGAGGGCAAGAAGTTCTACTGGCAGCTTGGAACCTCCTTCGGTGTCGCCCCTCGCCACTGGCAGGCGCCCCCCGGCCACATGAGCCGGACAGCGGCCGCCAGTCCCCAGGAGGCTGCCAGGGATGCTGCCCGGGCGGTGACCACGGGCGGCATCCGCTACGACGAGGCCCACGCCACCTACCAGATCATCACCGGCAGCCCCGACACAGTTATACGGAAGCTGAAGGACATCGTGGATGTGGTCGATCCGGCCAGCCTCGTCATCTGGGGACGGGAAGGCCCGATGTCCCACGACTCGGCTTCCCGGTGCATCGACCTTCTGGGGCAAGAAGTCGTTCCCGCCATCAAGGAGTACCAGGCAAACGGCACCCGTTAGAGAGCGCGGTTGCCCTGCCCTGGGCAGTGGGATAGAATGGGCGGCAGTACCCCAACACCACGAGGAGCGCTACGCTAATGGCTGAATGGACGGACACCCCAGCCCATGAACTGGCCTCCCAGCTTCGAAGCAAAGATATCTCCCCCGTCGAGCTAACCGAGCACTACCTTAGGCGCATCGAAGCTCTGAATCCCCAGTTGAATGCATTCCTGACAGTGGCCGGTGATGAGGCCATGGCATCAGCGAAGACCGCTGAAGCGGAGCTTATGGCCGGGCAAGTCAAGGGGCCCCTGCACGGTGTCCCCATTTCGGTCAAGGACCTGGAGATGACCTCGGGCATCCGTTCAACCCTGGGGTCCCTCATATATGAGAACCATGTTCCAAGCCACGATTCGGGGGTGGTGGAGCGGGTGAAGGCCTCGGGGGCCATCATTCTGGGCAAGACCAACACACCCGAGTTCGGCATGCGAGGCACAACGGAGAACCGCTTGGGTGAGGCATGCAGGAACCCCTGGAACACCGACAGGACGGCGGGAGGCTCCAGCGGAGGCGCCGGGGCAGCGGTCGCTGCGGGGCTATGCCCCCTGGCTACCGCCACCGATGCCGGCGGGTCCATCCGCATCCCCTCCAGCTTCTGCGGCACCTATGGCATCAAGCCCACCCTGGGGCGGGTGCCTCGCTTCGGAGGCTTGGGCCGCCCATCTCCTAACCTGGTCGCCCAGAGCGGCCCTATGACTACCAACGTCCGGGATGCCGCTGTGCTGCTCCAAGCGCTGGCCGGACCCGACGACCGGGACGCCAACATGATAAGGGAGACCCCTCCCGATTTCGTGGCCTCCCTGGACTCCGGGGTGTCAGGCCTCCGCATCGCCTGGAGCACCGACCTTGGCTATGCCGGAATAGACCCGGAGGTTGCCTCGGCCACTGCGAGCTCCGCCCGCATCTTCGAGGAGCTAGGCGCGTCGGTGGATGAGCCCGGCATCAGCATGGAGCAGCCAGTTACTCGGCTGAGCCGCATCACATCGGCCAACTCCTACGCAGCCTACGGACACCTGCTGGACGAGCAGCCGGAGAAGCTGACCAACTACGCCAGAGGCCGCCTGGGTCGGGGCAAAGAGGTCACCGGCCTGGAGTACGCCCAGTCCATGCGACTGCTGGAGGAGATCCGTCACCAGATCTTCGTGCTTTTGGAGACCTACGATCTGCTGATGACGCCGACCATGGCAGTACCGGCGTTCCCTATCGAGAAATACCCCGATAACATCGGGGGGGTCAGCGTGGGTGCCGACTGGGGCTTCAATCCTTTCAACATCATATTCAACCTCACTGGGCAACCTGCGGCCAGCATCCCCTGCGGTTTCTCATCCGACGGGATGCCCATAGGCCTGCACATCATCGGGCGTCCCAAGGATGAGGGAACAGTCCTTGCTGCATCGGCGGCCTTCGAGGGAGTACGCCCGTGGAGGCATATGCGACCCCAGTTGAGCTAGCCCAGTTAGCAAAACAGGACCACCCCTGTTGGGAGCAAGCCACACAAACAAACACAGGAGGTAGCGATGGCACAGTACGAGAGCATGATAGCTGAAACAGTCCGGTTCAATGGACATGAAGGCACTCAGATCGACGGATACCTGGCCCGCCCCATGGGCCCCGGCCCCCACGGAGCGGTGGTGCTGATACATCATATGCCGGGTTGGGACCAAGCCTCCAAGGAGATGGCCCGGAAGCTGGCGGTCAACGGCTACGTGACGATTTCGCCGGACTTTCACTACCTGCAGCGACAGGTTGTGGGGACCGATGCCAGCGATGCCGATGTGTCGGCCTATGTGCGGGAAGAGGGCGGAATGCCTGACGCCAGGTGCATGGGCGATGTCTCGGGGGCGATGGATTACCTGCGGTCCCTGCCTTATGTGAACGGACGGATCGGCGTCATCGGATTCTGTTCCGGCGGCCGGCAGACCTACCTGGCGGCCTGCACCCTGGATGGCATCTCAGCCGCCGTCGATTGCTGGGGCGGTGGAGTAGTCAGGTCTGAGCAGGAGATCAGCGAACGGCAGCCAGTTGCCCCCATAGACCTCACTTCCGGCATCGATTGCCCCCTTCTTGGTCTGTTTGGCGACGAAGATACCAGACCTTCGCCGGAAGCGGTGGCCGAAACCGAAGCTGAGCTCAAGCGCCTGGGGAAGACCTACGAATTCCATATGTATCCCAATGCAGGGCACGGGTTCTTTGCTGTTGACAGGCCCAGCTATCGCCAGCCGGCAGCGGTGGACGGATGGGAAAAGGTGCTAGCCTGGTTTGACAGGTACTTGAACGCGCCCGTCTCTGCAGGGGCTGGGCTGGTCGGCGCCGGGACGGACTAGCCGAAACCACCAGGCCCGATAACCTGGTTCTCAAGCTGGCTGACGGCGAGAAGCAAAAAATCGTTCTGTTGGAGGTATACCATGCGAGATGGAATCAAGATAATAGACATGGATACCCATGTCCGACCTTCTTTGGAGATCCTGTCAAAGTACGTGGAGCCGAGTTTCAGGCCCCGTATGGAAGAGTTCAAACCCTATCACAAGAGCAGGACCCTGAAAGACGGCAGCATTGCCACCGACATTAGCATGGGCGCAATTCCCTTCGACCGCTATCCGGGCACCGCGCCTACGTCCGAAGATGATGCTGCGACCCTGGGCGGCCGCGGCGCCCTGGATGGCAGGACCGTGAATATGCACCGCGCTCAAGCCCACCCCTTGGTGGAGCTGGAAGATGTCGAAGGCCGATTGATAGACATGGACCTGGAGGGCCGCGACATCGACTTCATGTTCCCCGGCGGGGGTCAGGCTTCCACGGTGACCGGCCTGGATGATGTTACCTTGGCTGAAGGGCTGTATCGCGGCTTTCATCACTACATGAGAGAGTACTGCTCCACCGCCCCCGACCGGCTCACCGGCTGTCTCCAGGTACCCGGCATGGACCCAGAATGGACCGTTGCCGAGATCAAGCGGTGGGCCAACGAAAAGTGGGTTTCCGCCGTATGGGTGCACCTGAAGGAAGGCCTGCCCGTTGACGATCCGTCCCTTGAGCCGGTATGGGCAACCATGAACGATCTGGACCTGCCCCTGGTGCACCACAGCTTCTTCATGGAGCCTCCCTACTTTCCTGGATATAAGGATATCTGGGGCAACACCGTTGTAGCCAGGACCGCTGCCCATCCGTGGGGCGCTGCCCGCCTCTGCTCCTACCTCATACTCTCGGGGATATTCGATCGGTATCCCAGGTTTCGCGCCGGCGTGTCCGAGGTAGGTCATGGGTGGCTGCCCAACTGGGTCATCCGGTTGGGATTCAACAAGAGCTACGTTTCAGGGGTAACTCCAGACCTGAAGTACACACCCATCGAGTACGTCCAGATGGGGCGTTTCCGCTGCGCAGCTGAGCCCTTCGAGGGGCCTGCAATGACCAAGGCATGCATCGACATTCTGGGTGAGGACAGCCTGATGCACCAGTCCGACTACCCCCACGGCCAGTCCTGGTTCCCCGAAACGGCCAAAGAGGTAATCGAGTGGGACTTCTGGAAAGACTACAGCCAAAGCGCGCTACAGAAGCACATGTACGACAATGCGGCCGACTTCCTGCGCCTGGGCTAACGAGATAGAACATACATTTGCGGACAGCTCTACCGGCGAGGCCACCTACATGGGAGAACAAGACAGGAGGATAGCATGACAATCGCCCTTTCCCACGGCGGACCCACCATCTACTCGTCGTCAACACCCTCCAACCAGCTGCTGGTAGGCACAATAGAAGGCGTGGTCATACTGGAGCGAGACGGGCTGGGGAGCCCTTGGCGCACCGCCCACCGGGGCTTGGTCCACAAGCACATCCACGCCTTGATGGTCGAACCCGGCTCCGGCACCATATTTGCAGGGGCAACCAGGGGCTCCGTGCATGCAAGCATCGACGGAGGATACACCTGGGAGCTCCGGGACCAGGGTCTCACCCAGGATGATATCTACAGCTTGTCGTGGTCCCGGCACGATGGCGGGGTGCGCATATTCGCCGGTACCGAACCAGCCCACCTGTACAGCAGCGACGATCTGGGATTCACCTGGAAAGAGATGGAAGCCATGCGCTCGGTGGACATGTCCGGGTGGTGCTTCCCAGCGCCTCCCCACATCGCCCACACCAAGCACATCAACTTTCATCCCAACGACCCGAAGACCATGTTCGTCAGCATAGAGCAGGGGGGGCTGCTTAAGAGCGCCGACTTCGGAGAGAGCTTCGACGTCATGCGGGGCATGGACGACGATGTACATCGAACCCTGATAAACCCCGAGGACCCGGACCGGATCTACGTGACCGGCGGAGACGGCATTTACTTTACCCCCAACGGCGGCGACTCATGGGAGCATTGGACCACTCGACAGGACCCCATCGGGGGCTACCCTGATGTTATGGTGATGCACCCCCGCCAACCGGAGGTTATGTTCGTGGGAGCATCCCGGCAGGACCCAGGAGGGTGGAGGGCAACCCACTACGCCGGGTCCAAGATATCCCGCAGCGCAGACGGCGGGCACACCTGGAGCACGGTGACGGCGGGGGTGCCCGACGACATGCAGACCGCTTTCGAAGCCATGTGCCTGGAGGACTGGGGCGATGGCTTCTCCCTCTTCAACGCCACTGCCGCAGGTGAAGTCTGGTGCAGCGACGACGGAGGGGATAGCTGGTACTGCGCCGCCTCGGGGTTGGCACCCATATCCAAGGGAGACCACTACAAGTACCTTATACCCGCCTAAAGACGGGACATCTCACCCAGGAGTGCATATGGAGCAGGTCAAAGGGGTAGTCTCCGGCTCCAAGGGGGCCTCTGTAAGTGTCCAGTCCATCCTCGTTCCCGACCCAGGCCCGGGGGAAGCGCGGGTGAAGGTGCAGGCCTGCGGGGTCTGCCACACCGACCTCCACTACCGGGAGGGCGCAATCACAAACGATTATCCCATCCTACTGGGCCATGAAGCCGCCGGAGTAGTGGAGAAGGTGGGTCCCGGGGTGGAGAACATTGCCGTAGGTGACTACGTCATCCTGGCTTGGCGCGCACCCTGCGGTACGTGCCGTTCATGCCAGCGGGGCAGGCCCTGGTACTGCTTCGCCAGCCGGAACGCCAGCCAGCCCATGACCCTGGAAAACGGCTCTGCCCTCTCCAACGCCCTTGGCATCGGCGCATTCACCGAGCTGAGCTTGGTGCACGCAGATCAGGCCGTTAAGGTGGACTCCCGCGCCCGGCCCGAGGCTGCCGGCCTGGTTGGGTGCGGTATCATGGCCGGCCTTGGGGCAGCACTGAACACGGGAGCTGTGGGCCGGGGAGACTCGGTAGCGGTTTTCGGCTGCGGCGGGGTGGGTGACGCCGCCATCGCGGGTGCCAAGCTTGCGGGAGCCCACACAATCATCGGCGTGGATATAGATGCCAGGAAACTCGTCCAAGCCAAGGCCTTCGGGGCGACCCACACTATAGACGCCTCCGCCGGCGATCCGGTGGAGGCGATCAGGGATCTGACCGGAGGCAACGGCGCCAACGTGTGCATAGATGCCGTCGGCATACCTGAGACCTATAAGCAGGCCTTCTTCGCCCGCGACCATGCCGGCACAGTGGTCCTGGTCGGAGTGCCCAATCCCGACATGAAGATAGAGCTGCCCCTGCTGGAGGTGTTTGGCCGCGGCGGGGCGCTGAAGTCTTCCTGGTACGGCGACTGCCTGCCCACCAGGGACTTCCCGGAGATTATCAACCTGTACCTCCAGGGACGACTGGACCTGGACGGCTTCGTCTCCGAGACCATCCCCCTTGATGGGGTGGAGGATGCCTTCGGCAAGATGCAGCGTGGTGAGGTATTGAGGTCCGTCGTCGTATTCTAGCTGCTAAGGACATCCCGGAAGGGTACGCCAGTTAGACTACAGGGACCTGACCGCCCCTTCGATGGCAGAGGTTGCTTCCTGGTAGTCGGTCCCCGGGGGGAAGGTCATAGGCTCACCCAGTCGCACCTCCACCTTGCCGCGCCGCAGGACGGGGAAGCGGGTGGGTACGCCCAGCTTGAGGATGTCCAGCCTAAGGGGCACCACAGGGATACCTCCCTCCACAGCGACAAGGCCCGTGCCGTTCATGAAGGGCTTGATAGGCCCTCCAAGAGTGAGCTCACCCTCGGGGTAGATCAGCACCGACCAGCCGTTATCCATGATCTTGCCCATGTTCTCCAAGCTGGGCTTTACCGAGCCCTCCTTGGCTAGCGGGAAGGCGTTGCCCAAGAGGGGATTCACTAGCCACCACACCGGGTTCCTCCACAGGTCGGCAGCCCCGGCCACCGCCATCCGCCGGCGCCATTTCAGGGGGATCGCCTTGATTATCAGCGGGTTGTCCAAGCCCAGGTTATGGTTGGAAGCGAACAGCACAGGCCCTGTTATGCCCTCCAGGTTGTCACGGCCAAGCACCTTCAGGGAGTAGGGAAGGCTCACTATGGGAAATACTATGGCACGCTGCAGGAGTCCCCGGAGCATGCGGCACCACCACTGCATACCCCAGCTGCCAAAGCTCATCATCCGCGGAATCTAGGATCTCTCTTCGACCAGGGACTGAAGCGCTTCAACGGTCAAAT
>JAGWBF010000123.1 GCA_021296025.1 Dehalococcoidia bacterium
TGGGCTTGGCGGGGGTGATGGGGGGCGCCAACAGCGAGATGACCGACGCGACCACCGATGTGCTGCTGGAGTCGGCCACCTTCAACGCAGCCAACAATCGCCGCACCGGCCAAGCCCTGGGCATGCCGACCGAGGCATCGGCCAGGTTCGAAAAGGGACTGAGTCCCGACCTGGCCCCCCTGGGTCTTGCGCGAGCCACCCAGCTTATACAGCAGATTGCGGGGGGCACGGTCGCCAAGGGGATGCTGGATGTCTTCCCGGCAAAGGACTCAGTCGCCAGCCCGATATTGCTTCGAATGGACCGCCTGGAAAAGGTCCTGGGCGTGAGCTTCCCTATGGAGCGAGTGGTGAACGTGCTGGTCTCCCTGGGGTTCGAAATCGAGACTGAAGGAGAGAACTCCCTTAAGGCTAAGGCGCCTTACTGGAGGGGAGACATTTCCATAGAAGACGACCTTGTGGAGGAGATAGCCCGCATCGTGGGCTACGAGGCCATTCCCACCACCATGTTGTCCACGCCCATACCTCCATACCTTCCCCAGCCCATGCAGCAGGTACGGGAGGGCATACGAGACCAACTGGTTGCACTGGGAATGCAAGAGATCATCACCTATTCGTTGACCAACCTGGAGGAGCTATCGAAAACCAATGCCCTGGATGGGGAGTCGCAGCCCTTGAGGGTTGCGAACCCCCTTAGCTCTCAGCATGAGCACCTGAGGACCACCTTGCGCAGCGGCCTGCTGAGCACAGCCGGGACCAACCTGTCCCAGGGGAATGCTCCCGTATCGATCTTCGAGTCGGGCCACGTTTACTTACCCCGGGCTGGGGACCTGCCAGCGGAGAGGGATATGGTCGCCGGGGCCCTTTGCGGCCCCAGGTGGGAAGCCCACTGGCTTGAAGAAGATGAGCCGATGGGATTCCTGGACGCCAAGGGTGTCCTAGAAAGATTGTTTGAGAGGCTGGGAGCCGAATGCGTCTTCGCGCCTAGCCATGATCCGATGCTGTCCCCAGGGACCTGTGCGGAGATCAGCGTCGGTGACACATCAGTGGGCATTGTGGGTGAGGTGAACCCCAGCATAGCAGCCTCCTTCCAGGTAGAGGGCTATCCACTAGCCTTCTTCGAGTTGGATGCGGAATCCATCGTGAAATCTATGCCGCCCATCAAGTATGCTTATAAGCCCATCTACCGCTTTCCCGCAGCGGTGCGCGACCTGTCCGTAATAGTAGAGCAGGACGTCCCGTCGGCCCAGGTCCAGGAGATCATCCAAAGACAGCGTCTGGTGGAGAGGGTGCAGCTCTTTGACGTATATGAGGGAGATAACATACCGGCCGGCAGCCGTTCCCTGGCATACCACATATATTTCCAGGCCTCAGACCGCACCCTTACCTCGGACGAAGTGCAGAAGGCATTTCAGAGCATCATCCGGTCCCTGGAGCAGCAGGTAAAGGGCGAGCTCCGGGCCTAGCTTCCCCAGCCCATCCCAGAGGAGGGAGGCAATGTACTATTGGGTGCAAAACTGGTAGAGTAACCTGCCAGCTGTGTCCGAGGAAGCAGAAACTAGAGTATGACGACTTCCGATAACACCAGACCCGTACCCGAGCACATCCACCGCGACGAAGATATGCTCAGCGTCGAGGATGCCTATAACCGCATCATGGCATTCTTCGGACCCCTGGAGGCTCAAGATACTCCCCTTCTCCAAGCCCAGGGACAGGTGCTGGCGGAAGATATAACGTCACCATTTCCGCTGCCTCCCCTGGACAACTCGGCCATGGACGGCTATGCCCTTCGCCATGGGGACATCCTGGGCGCTGGCCCGGACACAGGCAAGGACCTGCGAGTGATTGCCCACGTGGCCGCCGGCCATGTGCCAGACACCGCTGTTACGCCCGGGACTGCCATACGCATCATGACCGGCGCTCCGATCCCGGAAGGCGCCGATACCATAGTCCCCTTCGAAGAGACCGACGAGGTGCAACGGAAGCGTTCCGGTCAAAGCTTGGA
>JAGWBF010000048.1 GCA_021296025.1 Dehalococcoidia bacterium
GTCCCTCATAATGGTGCAGCTGTACGTGGACGACAAGGTCCGGGGCAGGGTTACATCCGTCTTCACCATGTTCGTCGGCCTGATGCCCATAGCTGGGCTGATGGCAGGGGCCGCTGCGAACGCGTTGGGGATAGAGATGGCGGTGATGCTAGCCGGCCTGTGGGTTTTCGGGGCATCAGTGGCTGTTTCAATAGGGTTCCGGGTGCTCTACCAGCCCGTGGAAGCGTCTCAAAAGGGCTAGGCTTGCCTTAAGGATTTTCCCAGGGGAGACCTTTGGACAATCTCCGCCTTCATCAAGCCCAGCCCTCCGTTGTGCCACACCCCGCCTCCCTCAAGCCCTGACTTTTGTCGTACCGCACTCTCCTCTTCGTTCCCGGGAAAGTGGGAACCTACCTTGGCCCACAGTCCGGTGGGGGGTGACGAGGGTGAGGGTCGGGTATCAGTGGGTTAGGCAAGGGTCTACCGCGGTAGCTGGACGAGGGGTAGGGTCGCCTGTAGCTGACGGCTTGGGGGACCGCGTTCAGAGGGGGGCCGCAGTCGGAGGGTTAGCTGTCCTTGCGGCCTTGGGCCTCAATCCTTGCGAGGATGTCCCTGATCTCGGCCAGGATGCCCGGGGAGGTCCCGGTGGGGGTGGCGGAGGCCTCCGAGGTCTCCCCGCCTCCGACAACCTTCTGCCTTTGGCGCAGGATCAGGTCGCGGAATTCTGGCGCGTCGATGACGCCCACCAGGTCTCCCTCGCTGCCGGCGTACTGCCCTGACTGACCGGCGGTCTCCATGCGGATGCCACGTATGCCATAGTGGCGCATCACCGGACCGTCGTGCAGCCGGACGTCGGTGATCCGGTTTAGGGGGATGGTGGATTCCTTCCGGAAGAAGACACCCTTCTGTATCTCGACGGCGTTGGTGGTAAGGCGGGCGGAGATGCGATTCATGTATTCTGGGTAGTACCAGCGGGCGAAGAGGAGAAGGAAGGGGATGAAGGGGATGCCGACTACGGAGACGACGAACGACAGGGAGAGGACAACGCGACCGTGGCTGGAATCCATCGGATCGAAGGAGGCTTCGTAGAGAGTTTGTCCCGTGACGTTGTTGTCGTTGCTCACCTAGACCACCTCCTGTCCAGGCCCGATTATACTATTCCCCCATCCCTAGCCACAATTGACTCCCTTGAGGCATGGACTGATGTCCATGGTTGTATCGAACTATTTTGTGATTTGTTTCACAGACTTCGGTTGATTAGCCAAAATCCTTTCTGCTATATTGGCCGACACGGGAGGGATCGCATAGTGGCCTAGTGCGGGCGCCTGCTAAGCGCTTAGCCCGAGAAATTGGGCTCATGGGTTCGAATCCCATTCCCTCCGCCAGCTTTCGGCATCCCTTGTAAAGAACACATGAACAGCTATCATATTTGGACAATTGGCTGCCAGATGAACACAGCCGACTCCGAACGCCTGGCTGGTGCCCTGGAGCAGCTGGGCCTTGAGGCCGCTTCCAGCCCCAGGGATGCCGATGTGGTCGTTCTCAACTCCTGCGTGGTGCGCCAGGGGGCGGAAGACAAGGTGGTGGGGAACCTGGGCTCCATGAAGTCCATCAAGCAGCGCAGGCCCGGCAGCATCCTGGCGCTTATGGGATGCATGGTAGGACCAAAGCCCGACGATCTGAAAGCCCGCTTCCCCTACGTGGACACCTTCATGCAGCCCCAGAGGTTCGGACCCCTCCTGGAGATGGTGGGAGACCGCCTGGGCTTGGACTGGGAGGGCTGCGTGGGGCCCCTGCTACCCCCTCAGCCGTCGGTCCGCAGCTACGTGCCCATCATCCACGGGTGCGACCTGATGTGCACCTTCTGCATCATCCCCTACCGCCGGGGCCGTCAGGACAGCAGGCCGGTAGCCGAGGTGGTGGATGAGGTGCGCGCCCTGGTCCAGCGCGGCGTGAAGGAGGTCACCCTGCTGGGTCAGACGGTGGATGCCTACGGGTACGACCTGGCCGGTCAACCCAGCTTGGCGGAACTGCTGAATGCCCTTAATTCCATCGACGGCCTGCTTAGAATTAGGTTCCTTACGTCCCATCCCAGCTTCATGTCCCGGGACATCATTGAGGCTGTCGCCAGCCTGGACAAGGTGTGCGAGCACATCAACCTGCCTGTTCAGGCGGGAGACGACCAGGTGCTGGAGAGGATGCGCCGGCGCTACACAGCGGCCGAGTACCGCCAGCTGGTCGCCGACATTAGAGACGCCATCCCCGATGCATCCATCAGCACAGACATCATCGTTGGCTTTCCCGGCGAGACCCGGGAGCAGTACGACTCGACGGTCCGGATGGTCAAGGACCTGGAGTTCAGCAAGGTGCATGCTGCCGCCTACTCACCCAGGCCCGGTACCATCGCTCATCGGAGCATGCCTGACGATGTATCTGCCGAAGACAAAGACTACCGCCTCAGGAAGCTGGACCTGCTCCAGGAAGAGATCCTCACCAAGTCCAATGCGGCATTCCTTGGGCAGCAGCTAGAGGTGCTGGTGGACAGCCACCACAAGGGCAAGTGGCAGGGTCGCACTCGCTCGGACAAGCTGGTGTTCATCGAAGACGAGGGGGACCTGCTGGGCCATATGCTGGATGTCCGCATCACACGAACAAGCCCGTGGTCGCTGCAAGGGGCAGTGGTCTGATGGCCGGGACCAATCACAGGGGGAAGCTAGAAGAGTGAGCACTACCGTTAGACAGCCGTCCAGAAAACATTCCGTTCCCCTGAGCGAGGTGGAACAGACCGCTTTCTGCCGCAGCGAGGATGACCTGAGGCCCCAACCCCTGCTGGATGAGCTGAAGGTCAACGTCCGGTGGCAGCAAATACCCCCCGAGTACCAGGCCCTGGACCCGGAGACTCTTGACCGCCGCATCACAGATGTCAAGAGAGAACTGGGTCAAAAGGTCACCATACTGGGGCACCACTACCAGCGGGAAGAGATTATCAAGCACGTGGACTTCCGGGGAGACTCCTTCAAGCTGTCCCAGAACGCCGCTTCCCGGCCCGAGGCCGACTTCATCGTCTTCTGCGGGGTGCACTTCATGGCTGAAACGGCAGCCTTATTGTGCGCCCCCCATCAGCAGGTGGTCCTGCCCAACATGGCTGCCGGATGTTCCATGTCTGATATGGCGCCCATGGATGATGTCCTGGATGCGTGGGACGACCTGGCCGAGGTGCTGGATGGCTATGGCACCATCCTGCCAGTGGCATACATGAACACGGCAGCGGGACTCAAGGGCCTGTGCGGTCGCCAGGGGGGGATAGTTTGCACCTCCTCCAATGCCCAGGCAGCCCTGCAGTGGAGCTATGACCGGGCCGACCGGGTGTTCTTCCTGCCAGACCAGCACCTGGGGCGCAACACAGCGTTGACCCTGGGAGTGGACCGCCAGGATATGGTCGTGTGGGACCCCTTCAAGCCCCTTGGAGGCCATACTGCCGAAGCACTGCGCCGGGCCAAGCTGGTGCTGTGGCAGGGCCACTGCTCCGTGCATACCCGCTTTACCACCCGACAGATAGAGGCAGCGCGGAGCCGTTTCCCAAACATCAACATCCTGGTCCACCCAGAGTGCACGTCGGAGGTTGTGCAGACAGCGGACCTGAACGGCTCGACGGAGCTTATCTGCAAGGTCATCAACGAAGCCCCGGCGGGAAGCATCTGGGGAGTGGGCACCGAGATCAACCTGGTCAACCGGTTGGCCCAAGCCAACCCCGACAAGACGATTTTCTGCCTCGACCCGGTGGTGTGCCCCTGCTCCACCATGTACCGCATCCACCCAGCCTACCTTCTGTGGGTGCTGGAGGAGTTGCTGGAGGGACGGGTTGCGAACCGTATCACGGTGGATGAAGACACCCGCCACCACTCCCGCATCGCCCTGGAAAACATGCTCCGGCTGCCTAGCCCCTAAGGGCAAAGGCAACCGGTCAATACGTCCAGCGAGGAACGAGTGCTTCAGCATATCCCTGAAGTCCAGGCCCTGATCGACAGCGCCCTGTCCGAGGACCAAGCCTTCAACGATCCCACGACCCGCGATATCGTCCCGCAGGACCTGCGCGGGATGGGTGTGCTGAAGGCCAAGGCTGCAGGGGTGTTGGCAGGAGTGGATGTGTCCCTGGCAGTATTCCAGAGGATGGACCCGGACCTTCAAACCGAAGCCCTGTCGCCCGACGGAAGCAGGCTGGAGCTAGGGGATATCGTAGCCCGGGTGTCCGGCAGGGCGTGCAGCATACTTCAGGCTGAGCGCACCGCCCTGAACCTGCTCCAGCGAATGAGCGGTATCGCAACTGCCACAGCCCGCTACGTGGAAGCTGTGGAGGGACTGGGGCCGCGCATCATCGACACCCGCAAGACTGCCCCTGGCATGCGGTACCTGGACAAGTACGCTGTTCGTGCGGGCGGAGGATTCAATCACCGGCAGAACCTGGCCGACGGCATTCTGATCAAGGATAACCACATCCGCGCCCTCCGCTCCTTGGGCATCTCCCTGAAGGAGACGGTGGAGATGGCCATCGGGCTGGCATCCCACACCATCAAGGTGGAGGTGGAGGTTACCAATCTGGAAGAGCTTGAGGATGCCCTGGCTGGCGGGGCCCACATCATAATGCTGGACAACATGACCCCCGAGGAGATGCGCCGCTGTGTCCAGATCGTAGATGGGCGGGCCGTCATCGAAGCATCTGGGGGCATAAACATGGACAGCGTGCGGGCGGTGGCCGAGACGGGGGTGGACCTGATCTCGGTAGGAGGCCTGACCCACTCACCCGACGCCCTGGACATCAGCCTGGACCTGGTGTTTGAGCAGTAACCGGCGTAGCCGGCAATCTTGACCGAAGAGGTGGAACTTGGCAGCACCCCAAAGAACGTTGAGTGTACTGGAACGGAACTGGAACATGGTGGACAACGCCATCAAGGACCTGGAGGACTCCAACCTCGGTACCATCCCCGCCGAAGGGTGCAACTCGGTCGCCTGGCTGATGTGGCACATGTACCGGGTGCTGGATACTTTCATCAACACCCGCTTCCAGTCCAAGCCTCAGGTATGGATCGACGGAGGCTGGCACAGCAAATTCGGCATGACCGACGACCCGGAGAACCGGGGCGTGGGTTGGACCGCCGAGCAGGTGTCCGAGTGGAACGTTCCGTCCAAGGATGACCTGGTAGCCTATTCGGAAGCGGTGCGGGCCTGCGCCGGGGAATATCTGGCATCCCTGGGAGATGCGGATCTGGATGTGGTGAAGGTGATTCCCCCCGTGGCCGAACCCCGATCTGTGGGAGATGCCATGGAGGTCATGATCTTCGACAACATTGCCCACGGCGGGCAGATCGCATATCTCAGGGGCTATTTTCAGGGTCGGGGTTGGATGTCTGCTTAGTTCGACGAGGGCGGGAGCGCTCGGCGCTGTCCAGCATCAGGGTTACCGGCCCATCGTTTAGCATCTCTACCTGCATATACTCCCCGAAGCGCCCGGTCTTTACGGGCAGCCCCGAGGTTCGGAGTGTATCCACAAACTGGTCGTAGAGGCGTTCAGCGTCCGCGGGAACGGCTGCTTCGGTGAAATCGGGCCGTCTGCCCTTGCGAGCGTTGCCATAGAGGGTGAACTGGCTAATAACGAGAAACTCTGCCCCAGTATCAAGGGCAGAGCGGTCAAACCTG
The DNA here is from genome assembly GCA_021296025.1 of Dehalococcoidia bacterium. Lineage (GTDB taxonomy): Bacteria > Chloroflexota > Dehalococcoidia > Lucifugimonadales > JAGWBF01 > JAGWBF01. The sequence continues at coordinate 5,674 of JAGWBF010000048.1, forward strand.
TCGGAGTCCCCGGAGAATATCCTCAGGTTCAGGAGCTTATCGGAGAGGTAACGGATATCTTCCTGTGAGTCTTCTCTGGCTACTCCGACCAACACCAGGAGCCCTTTGCCGATCCTGCCAACCTCCAGCCCTTGCACGCTCACCGAAGCATGTGCTACCCGCTGGAGGAGGATTCTCAAATAGCGGTCCCCTTCTTGGCGGCTTCAGCCGTCTCCATCAGCTTCTCGGCCTTTTGCTTGTCGTCCGTCTTGGCCTTCTCGGCGTCGGCCTGGGCTTTCCCTGCCGAGTCGCCCTCGTCCACTTCCTTGGAGGCGGGACTGTAGCCGGTGCCCTTGTAGTCGGTGGTGTAGAAGCCGGAGCCTTTGTAGATGATGGGGACTGCGTGGAACTTACGCTTGGAGTAGCCGGAGCAGTTAGGGCAGGTACCTTCTGGAGCCGAGTCGAAGCTCTGCTTTAGCTCAAAGGTGTGCCCGCACTCCGTGCATTCGTAATCGTACCGCGGCAAATCGATCCTCCTAGGCCCATGGAAGCATGGTTGGCAGCCTTATAAGCAAGCTGCTAATTTAGCCACCAATTTACCATTCCGCTTCCATACGTGTCAACGTGGACGATGGACGCTCCCGCAGCAAAGAGACAACGCTGCCCCTTCCCCTGTATGCCAAGAGAATGGCCTACTTGCCCAGGCGGTCCTCCAGCTTCTCCAGGCGGTCCTTCAGCTTGCGGTTCTCCTCGCCCAGGGACTCCAGGTCCGTCCGCAGCTTCTTCACATCCTCCCCTCGGTCCCGGCCCGCGGAGATGGATGCGATGGCCTCTCGGCACTGGCGCACCACCCTCCCGTCCAGCTCCCTGGGGATGCGCCTTCCCAGGGCGGGTATGGCCACCGGCTCCCTGATCTCCTGCAGTGCCCGTGCCGCCCCGGCCCGCACCCGCAGCCACGGGTCGTCCAGGTAGTCGGACACCCACTCGGCTATCTCTTTCTTCTGCTCCCCCAGCTTGGCTAGGCAGCCGAGAGCCGCTTCCCGGGCCCTGGAGGGCTTGCCGTATCCAGCCCACTCCTTGGCCACCTCGATGGCCTGCTCATTCTGCAGGTCTCCCAGCCCAGCCAGGCCCATGGCTGTGAAGATGTCGTTGAAGGAGCTCTTCCCCAGGGATGCCGTCACGGCGTCGAAGGCCCCCGCTTCCCGGGTCTTGCACACAGCCCGGACCGCCTCCGCCTCTACGAAGTAGCTGTCGTCCCGCTCCATGAAGGGCAGCAGGGCATCGAAAGCCGCCTTCTCCTTGAAGTTGCCCAAGGCCGCCACCACGGCCCGGCGCGCCTTGGGGTGGGCGACGTCTGCGCAGCCCACCAGGGCCTCCAGGGCGGCCTGGGACTTAATCACCCCCAGGGCCTTGGCCGCCTCGGACTGCACTCCCCAGAATTCGTCCGTCTTCACAGCCTCGGCCAAAGCCTCCACGCTGCGGGGGTCCTCCTGCTTGGCAAGTCCCTGGGCGGCGGTGATGCGCCCGATAATATCCTCATCGTGGGCCAGCTGGTAGGTGAGCATCTCCCTGGACAGCTCGAACTCCAGGGTCTTCAGGCACCGGTAGCCGGGGTCGAAGCTCACCATCAGCGGCTTCTCCTCGGTGGGGATGTAGAAGGTCTGGTTTGCCTCGGAGATGTCCAGCTTCACCTCCCGGCGGCCCTGGGAGGTTTCGTAGGCCAGCACGATGGGCACGGCGAATATGGAGGTCGTCTCATCAGCCGCCTGGGTCTGGCTCACGCCCAACCGGGCCGTCTTCGTCTCTTCGTCCCACTGGTAGGTCAACTTGAATGCCGGGTGGCCCCCCTTGTACACCCACTGGCGGAAGAACCGGTCCATGCTCCTGCCCGTGGACTCCTCCACCGCCTTCTGCAGGTCGTCGGTGGTCACGTTCCCGCCCCGGTGCTTGGTGCAGTAGTGGTTCAGAGCCTTCCAGAACAGGTCTTCCCCCAGATAGGCGCGGAGCATGTGGAGCACCAGCGCTCCCTTCTCGTACAGGTGCCTGTCGAAGATGTCCACCGGCTGGCGGTACATGTTGCTGACGATGGGGCGGCGGTAATGCTGGGAGTCCTCCTGCAGGTAGGTGGTGGCGTCCTGATAGACGGCGTACCTGAACTCGTCCCGGCCCAGGTCGTGCTCCTTGAAAAGCAGGTCGAAGTAGGTTGCAAACCCTTCGTTGAGCCAGCCGTGGGACCAGTCGCGGCAGGTTACCAGGTCCCCCCACCTCTGGTGGGCATGCTCGTGGGCTACGATCCTGTCGGCCGAGTAGTCCAGGTGGGCTCGCTCGTTGTGCAACAGGGCGTCGGTCATGGTGGTGCCAGCTGGGTTCTCCATACCGCCGAATATGAAGTCGGCCACCGTCACCTGGGAGTACTTGTCCCAAGGGTAGGGCACGCCGATCTTTTCGGCGAAGAACTGCACCATCTTAGGTGTGTTGCCGAAGGCCCGGCGCGTGTCCCCTTCCCTGCCGGGAGGGGAGTAGTAGGAGATGGCCACCCCGTCCACATCGTCTCGGACCTCGGTGTACTCCCCGGCCACCAGGGACATGAGATAGGTGGAGTGGAGCTTGTCCTGGAGCCAGTGGAAGGTCCGATGGTCACCCTCGGCCTCGGAGGAGACCAGACGCCCGTTGGAGATGGCCGTCCAAGAGGCGGGCACCTTGGCGATAATCTCGCTGGTGAATCGCTGGTTGGGGTGGTCGAAGCAGGGGAACCAGAAGCGGGAGTCCTCGTCCTGGCCCTGGGTCCACACCTGCCGGGGCCGCCCGGGATAGGCATCGTCGGGTACGTTGAAGTACAGGCCGCGCCGGGGCTGGGAGCTATAGGATATGAGCAGGGTCAACTCCTCGCCGGCGTTCCAGGCCCGACCCAGGTCGATATTCAACTTGCCTCCTGAGGTGGTAAAGGCCAGGTCGCGGTCGCCCTCCAGGCGGACGCCTGTGACGTCCAGCTCCACGGCGTCCAGCTCCAGGGACGTCAGGCCGTCGTTGATGGGTGATAGCGTGTGGGAGGCGACGCCGGATATACGGCGCTCCTCCACATCCAGGTCGATCTCCAGCTTGGTGTGGCGCAGGTCGCACACCCTGTCCCTAGGCCACTGAGGCTCGTCGCCGGGCAGGGGGAAGGCCTTAGCGTCCGCCCCGCCGGATCGGGTAAGTAGGCCCGATGTCGACTCCTCCGCGAATATGAATCCCCTGCGGCAGCAAGCCTCGGCCGCGTGTTCGATGTTGTATCGGGTGTTCAATGCAAGACCTCTTCAGTATTAGTGTGTGCCTCCCTCCCAGGGCGACCTGTGCGTATCGGTACCTTCATCCTCTTCCTGATCCCCTCTCCCATGGCGAGAAGGGGTTGGGGCGAGGGGTACCGCAATCTGTCATTGCAGGCTGTCATTGAGGCGGGGGCCGCATCCCGGATGACCTGAGGTAGGGAACAGGCCTTACTGTAATACTGGAAGGTGCTGGGAGTCTAGGGGAGAGCCGTCCTGGATCGCCAAAACTCATAAAAGAAGTGCAATACGGCCCGCAACTAAAGAGGCTTGGGCGAATTCATTCCACCCATGCCTTTGTGACCTGCCACGGCTGTCCTTGCGGCAGCTAGCTCACCTGACTATGTTAGGCCCAATATGCGGTTCCTGAAGATGAAGATGGCTGTCGCACTGCCCACCAGGAATACCAACAGGCCGATTAGTATCCACATGAACACGTTTGTGCCGCCTCCATCTTCTCCCTCCTCGGGCTCCGGTGTTGGGGAAGGCTCTGGTGCGGGAGTATTTGTAGGCGGAGTGGTCGCCGTCGGCTCGGGCATAGGCGTGGGAGTTGGCGCCGGTGGGGCCGTGGGCGCGGGCGTAGCGGGGGGCGCGGCCGTTGGGACTGGGGTCGGCGGCACAGGCGTGGGTTCGGGCGTAGGGATCGCTGTTGGGACCGGGGTTGGGACCGGAGTCGGCGGCACGGGCGTGGGTTCGGGCGTAGGGATCGCCGTCGGGACCGGGGTCGGAGGCACGGGTGCAGTCGTAGGCTGCGGAGCGACCGGCAACGCTTCATCGAAGGTCAGGTGCTGCTCTCTGTACAGTGGTGTAGCCGATTGGAGGGGCAAACTTTCCCTGGCCTGGATCCTACCGTGACCGGTCACGATCCAGAAGGTTATCGGGCGGCCCGTGAAGCTCCCGTCGGGAGGCCCGACCACCAGGGCCGTGTATCTGTCTCCCGTCTCAATCAGCACCGGGAAGCTTTCCCATCCGCCGGCGGAAATGTCGCATCCGTTCACACAGGCGACCAAACTATAGCTCGTAGGGTCGGAGCCATCGGTCATGGTGATTGTTCCGTGGTACCCCACCGGAGGTCCTGGAGGTGTGCCCTGTCCCAGCTGGGCGCCCAGGGCGGCAAATATCAACAGAAGGACTAACGGAAGGGCTAACATGGACCGGTGCATCTCTGCAAATGCCTCCTCACCTCATCGCCACCCCTGGCCCGTGGTTCCGGTGTTGTAGCTGGGGTCTTTGACCCCTCCCCCTAAGGGAAGGGTCTGCTATGGCGTCTCGATTTCCTGCCCCCTTCCCACGGGGAAGGGGGTGTCGTGCTTCTATACTGGGACCTTAGCTCCGCCGCATTACGACGTACCCTACCGACGCAGCAGCTATAACCACCACGATGGCGAGGACTATCAGTATCCACCAGATTACTCCCAGTCCACCCTCATCCTCGGGCTCCGGCTCCGGCATAGGTGTCGGGGTTGGGACCGGGGTCGGTGGCACAGGCGTCGGCGTTGCCGTAGGCTCAGGTGTCGCCGTAGGCGTGGGAATGGGCGTCGGCGTTGGTGCAGGCGTAGAGGTGGGCGCCGGTGTGGGTGTTGGTGTAGGCAGCACCGGCGTAGCTGTGGGCTCAGGTGTTGCCGTGGGTCTGGGGGTAGGATACGGAGCGGCGATAAGCACTTCCTCATCAATCTCGCCGCCAGTGACTGTTACGGAGAACCTGATCTGGTTGGTCTGGGCCACGACCCCGCCCGGGTCCCTGGCGATAACCGTGATCATCGCCGAGCCTTCGCTCACAGGGGTGACTCTGACCAGACGGCCAACAATCTCCGCCGTCGCAACCTCGGAATCGCTGCTGCGGGCGCTGTAGGTGAGGCTGTCGCCGTCGAAATCCTCGAAGCGCCCTTCCACCAGCTGGGTCATAGACTCCCCGCCGGCCACAAGGGTCAGCGCGGGGATGGCCCCCCGGCGCTCAGGTATGTCGTTTATGGGCACTACGATTATGTTCACGCTACCCGAGTCGGTGACTACAGCAGCATCACCCTCACCGGTGGTTACCTCCCACATCACTGTGTCCAATGCTACCGCATCCGGGTCGGCAGGCATGTTCCTGGCCGGGGTGTAGGTCATCGTGGTCCCGCTGAATGAAGCGGAGCCGTTCCTGGGAGCGCTGCCGGTATGGGCCGCCCCTTCGGGCACCGTGATATCCACCGGCGTGTCCTCAGCTATGACTGCGATAATGACCTGGCCGGTGGGCTCGTTACAAATGTTTGTGGGGCAATTGTCGCCATTGGTCGCCGTTATGGTTGCTATCCAGGGGTCGTCCTGCTCTTCAGCGG
>JAGWBF010000003.1:0-54749 GCA_021296025.1 Dehalococcoidia bacterium
TATAGGCGCGATTATCTCCTCCGGCTCTGTCGCGGTCCAGGCACGGGCGGCATTCAGAGCTTGAGCCTTTCTATCCGCTTCAGAGTCCCCGCAACCAGACCCCATGAGAGCAATGGCCACTACGCAGGCTAGAATGACAGCTATGCGAGACTTGGTCATATTCAATATCCCCCGTCTGTAGTGCTTGAGGAGTGGAAACCAAAGCGGCCGGAATAGTCGAGGGTCTTGCTTGGAGTAGGTGGTGTTCTCTGGCTCCCCGGGCAGGATTCGAACCTGCGACCTAGCGGTTAACAGCCGCCCGCTCTACCGCTGAGCTACCGGGGAAAGAAGGGCCACGCCGGATGGCATGGCCACACTCAGATTCTACCACCCCAACCCACTGCTCTCAATCATCCGGCCCGCCTCCAGGCACAGAATATACCCGTGTTTCTAGCGCATCACTGGGCCAAGGCAGGTTCCCGATTCCCGAGAACGACGAGGTAGTACAAGGAGCTGCTGGATGACGAGGGAAAACACTTAGGACGTGCAGGTTCCTGGCAGGCTGCTATGCCTTCAGGCGGGGAATGACGTCGCGGCCCATGGTCTCCAGCTGCTTCAGCACCCGGGCGTGCTCCATCCCCGGCCACTGCATGCGGAGGATCATATGGCTTACGCCCAGGTGATCCTCGTAGTGGCGCAGCTCCGACACTATGTCGTCGGGGGTGCCGATGATGAACCGGTCGCGGGCCAGGTCCTCGAAGGGAACATGGAAGCTCTCGTTGCCTGGAAGGGCCTTATCCTGGCCCCACTGGGCATAGGCACGGTACTTGGGCTCCAGGTAGGGCTGGGCCTCGGCCATCGCCTGCTCCCTGGTTGCTGCGACGTACGCCTCCCGCATCATGGGGACCTGGGTCCCTCCGGGCCCGCTGGTGGTGGAGGCGACCTCCCGATACCGGGCTAGCTGCTGGTCCACCATCGTGACTGTCGCATGGGGGTTCACCAGCCATGGGTAGCCCAGCTCTGCGGCCCGCATCACCGCCTTGTCGTGGTTGGCCGCCATCCAGATGGGCGGGTGAGGCTTCTGGGTCGGGGGGAAGCTGGGTGTAACGGGAGGGACCCGGTAGAACCTGCCCTCATACTCCATCCTGTCCTTTGTCCACAGGCCCTTCATGATCTCCAGGGATTCCAGCATGCGCGGGACCCGCTCTTCCCGCTTTATGCCAAAGGCGATGTACTCCTCTTCCCGGTATCCCAGGCCGATGCCAAATATAAACTTGCCCCCCGTCGCCGCATCCATGGTGGCCACGGACTCTGCCAAATCCACCGGGTTGTGCAGGGGTACCAAGATAACCGTGGCTGCCAGGTGCATATCCCCAGCTTCTGACGCCAGGCGGGCCAGCAGGGGGAAGGTTGCGGGCATCTGGTAGGGATCGGAAAGATAGTGCTGCCCGGCGCAGATGAGGTCGAATCTGGCGTCCCTGGCTGTGCCCACCTGCTCCAGGTTCTCCCGGATCCGGTCTGCTGCCGACTCGGCGGACAGGTACTGGTTGCCAACAAAGTATCCCAGCTTCAACTTCTTCTCCGTTTCCCGTCCAAGATGATGCGCTATGTAACGTAGCGGAGGGCCGACTCGGTCAGCACCTGGGCTGCAATGGGCAGCGAATCCTCATCTATGTCGAAGTGCTGGCTGTGGTGGGAAGCTGTGATTCCCCGGGCCTCGTTTCCGCAGCCGACAAGGAAGTAGCAGCCAGGGGCTTCCCTGAGAAAGTAGGTGGCATCATCTCCCACCTGGGGCGGCGAGATAGTAACCACGTTCTCCTCGCCGACAATGGGGGCGGCGACATCGGCCACCAGCCGGGCCACCCGGGGGTCGTTGATGACGGCGGGGGCGCCCTGGACATGCTCGAAACGGGCTTCGCCTCTCAGCCCGCGGGCGACGTTCACAGAGATCTCCTCTGCCCGCTTCAGGATGTGCGCCCTGACCGAATCGTCCAGGGTCCGCACGGTGCCGGTAAGCTGGACCTCGTCGGACACCACGTTGAAAGCGGTGCCGCCGTGTATGGTGCCGAAGCCTAAGACAGCGGCCTGGGAGGGCTGCACCTCGCGGCTCAGCACAGACTGCAGGGCGGTTACCACATGGCAGCTAATCAGGATGGGATCGACGGCAAGGTGGGGCATTCCCCCATGTCCTCCCTTGCCCTCCACGGATATCTTGATCTCATCGGCGCTGGAGAAAATGGGTCCCGCCTGCGATGTTACCTTCCCCACGGGGAGACCGCTCCACAAATGGAAGCTGAGGACGTTGTCCACCGGCGGGTCCTTCATGACTCCCGCCTCGATCATGGGCAAGGCTCCGCTCATGATCTCTTCGGCAGGCTGGAAGACTAGCTTTACGTTGCCCTTGATGGACTCTTGGCGGGAGCTGAGCAGTTCGGCAACCACCATCCCAACGGCGGTGTGCCCGTCGTGTCCGCAGGCATGCATCACGCCATCCACCTGGGAGGTGTAGTCCCGGTCTCTCGGTTCCTGGATGGGAAGGGCATCGATGTCCACCCGGAGGAGCACCGTGGGCCCCGGCGAAGCTCCCTTTAGCAGGCCCACCACCCCGGTGTCGGCGACTCCCCGCGTGACCTCCCATCCCACATCTTCGAGGTAGTTGGCGGCGATGTCTGCGGTCCTGTGCTCCTGAAAGGAAAGCTCCGGGTGCCTGTGAAAGTCCCGACGGAGCTCGATCAGTTTGTCCTTGAGGCGGGCTACTTCATATCCAATATCGTCTGCCACCCTCGCCTCCGTTCGGCTGCGAATTCGTTTCTGGCGGGTATTCTATCACAGCGATAACCCGCCCTTGTGTCGCTAGTTGCCCGATACTATACTAGCTACCTGTATGGAAGAGCAGCATCTAGATGAAGAGCTTGCGGAGCTCAGCCTCTTTCCCCTGAACGTCGTCCTGTTCCCCGGTATGCCCATGCCCCTGCGCATCTTCGAGGAGCGGTACAAGCTGATGATCAACCAGTGTATCGACAACTCGGAGGTGTTCGGCATCATGCTCATCCGCGAGGGCCCGGAGGTTGGCGGTGGCGCGGTCCCCCATGCCATTGGCACCACCTGCCGGATCACCGAGGTCGAGCGCCTGGAAGATGGCAGGATGAACCTGTCCACCACCGGTGAGAAGCGCTTCCAGCTGGTCGAGCCCCTGTACGATGCGCCCTATCTAAGGGGCAAGGTGAGGTATCTACCCGAAGGGGTGGGTGAGACCCAGGAAGGTGTACAGGAGGAAGCCCACCACCTATTTACGGAATTCATCCGGGGCCTTGCCGGACTGCGGGGAGGGTGGATGAGCGGCGCCGATGCCCCAGACGACCCCGGCGTGCTTTCTTACTCCATCGCCCACTACCTCGACCTACCGGTCATTGCCAAGCAGCGCCTCCTGGAGGTGCCCCAGACGGGTGAGCGTCTCAAGTATGAGATACCCCTGCTCCAGGGAGCGGTCCAGCGCCTCAAGGAAGAGACGGTCAAACGGAACCCCTACCAGGGACCTCGCCTGAACTAACTGCCCCTTCAGGGATGCCACCACCTCTTCCCGCCCCTCAACTCCGCCCGAACTTTGGATTGAATGGAAGCTAGTACCCCTCGTAGCGAACCATAGCCTCGGCCGCCGGCTCCCCATCGAAAAGATCGGGATGGAGCGCCCGCGCTAGAATGTCCACGCCGTCAACCAACCGAGGACCTGAGCGGGTGAAGTAGGCGTTTGAGTTTCCCACAAAGACCTGTCCGCATTGCGTGGCCGACAAGGAACTCCAGCCTGGCAGCTCCGTCAGCAGGGACATCTCGTCCATCCCCCTGTCAACGTCGAAACCACAAGGCGCGACGAGCAGAACATCGGGGTCCTGGGCCACTACCTCATCCCAGTCGGTCCTGCGGGAGGGACGCCCAGCCCTTCCCAGGCAATCGACTCCGCCGGCTGCTTCTATCATCTCCGGCACCCAGTGACCGGCGTATATCAGCGGCTGAAGCCACTCCAGGCAGGCCACCCGTTTCAATTTGGCCTGCCCGGTCTTACTCCTTACCTCATCGATCCGACTTTTCATCCCGTCCACCAGTTCTACTGCCGCATCTTCACACCCGGCCGCAGCGCCGACGCGCATGACATCATCGAATACATCCTGGAGACATGTAGGGTCCAGGGTGATGATGGTTGGATCTCTCTTCAGATATCTACAGGCCTCGGCAACCTGCCGGGCGGTGACCGCTCACTCTTCGCAAAGGGCTTGGGTCAGTATGATGTCCGGCTCCGCTTCCCTGAGCACATCCTTGTCTATCTCATATATGCCCTTGCCCTGGACCAAGCGTTCCCGGATCCACCGGTCTATCTCCCCGCTGCCGGCCGTCCCGTTGTCCAGGGTGCTATAGACCACCTTGGGGACATCCAGGGCCGCCGCCGGATAGTCGCATTCGTGGCTCACTCCATAGAGACTATCTCCCAGACCGAGGGCGTACACCATCTCGGTGGCCCCGGGAACGAAGGAACAGATTCGCATGAGCACATCCCCCAAGCACAGTTGTCGTGTCCAGGAGCATTATGCCAAGAAGGTCAACTAACGTACAGAACAGACCTTCGAGCTGCGTTGTGCCAGGAATACTCCCATGATATATTGACGCCACCGACGCCGAGACACGAGCCAGGCACAAAAGGGAACGACATGGTGCAAGCTCAGGATATAAGGAACATGAAGCTGGTCTCCCACCATGATCTTGGCGGGTACGGCAACGTCGGCGAGGGAATCGCCATCCACCAGTACCCCGGCGGGCAGCGCCTCCTCTTCCTGGCCCACGAAAGCTCCCCCAAGGATGTTACGGTGGTGGACGTCACCGACGTCGCCAACCCCAGGGTGGTGAACCAGACGGAGTTGCCCCACCGGGAGATGCGCTCCAACTCCCTGGCGGCCGTGGGCGACATCCTGTACGTCGCCTACCAGGTGGCCAGGCCGGGAATGAAGCCCGCAGGCATGGGCATTTACGACATCAGCAAACCTGGCGAGCTCCGGCAGATCAGCTTCTTCGACACTTCCGGGCCCGGCTCCAGGGGTGTGCATTGCTTGTGGTGCGTGGACGGGCGCTACGCCTACTTGAGCACCGGCAGCAGCGACCTCAATCCCCGAAATCCCAAGGACGACCAGTTCTACATGTGCGTGGATGTGAGCGACCCCGCCCAGCCTCAGGAGGTCGGGCGATGGTGGCTGCCGGGAACCATGGACAGCGATGAGGAAGACCCGCCGGAGAGGCATCCCCACTTCGACACCGGCTTTCGCCTTCACAACGCCAACGTTTACCCACAGAGACCCGACCGGGCCTACCTGGGATACATAGACGCCGGATTCATCACCCTGGACATATCGGACATGGCCAAGCCAAAAGTGGTCAACCATGTGGACTACCACCCACCCCTCATCGGCTTCACCCACACGGTGGTCCCCCTGTTCCAAAGGGAGCTGCTGGTGGTCAGCGAGGAAGCTATTACCCAGGATGGGTGTGCCGACTGGCCCAAGCTCGTGTGGATCGTTGATGTCAGCGTCGAGTCGAACCCTGTGATGCTCAGCACCTTGCCGATGCACAAGGAAACCTACGAGAACCTGCCGGGCCGCTACGGCGCCCACAACATTCACGAGAACCAGCCCGTGCCGACATCCCACATCGACGAGAACATCGTTTATGGCACCTACTTCAACGGAGGAATCCGTGTGCACGACATCTCCGACCCCTTCAGACCCGAAGAGGTGGCCTACTTTGTGCCGCCCGTGCCTGAGGGTGCCCCAGCCAACGGGGTCAACGATGTGTACGTGGACGAAAATCAGCTGATCTATACGGTGGACCGCATCGCGGGCGGGCTGTACATCTTGGAGCCCGACTTCTAGACTGTAAGACAGAACTTGTGCGGTCTTATGTAAATCCGCTCTACACAGAAATCTTATGGTTTACGGGAGGATGACATGGTAATGACCAAAGTTAGGGTTGCGGTGATGAACGCAATCCACGACCTGCCGGTTTTGGTGGCCAACGATGAGGGTTTCTTCAGGGATGAAGGCCTTGACCTGGAGGTGGTCACCACCCCCGGCATCGCCCAGGCGTCCGCCGATCACCGGGCTATGCGGGACCTGATATTCGACCGCACCATGGAAGCCATGTACAACGATGGCGACGTCAACCAGTTCCGCATGTGCGAGTGGGGCGTGATGAAGCGGGTAGTGGAAGCTGAGGAGTGCGGTCAGCGTCCCCAGAAAATAGTCGCCCTGGGGGCCGCAATGACCACTTTCGCCATCTTCGTTGCTCCCGACTCGGGCCTCTACGAGCCCGAGCAGCTCAAGGACAAGCCCATAGCCGTCAGCCCGTGGAACGGCTCCAACTTCACCACCCTGAAGATGATGGACGGCTTTCTCCAAAGGGAGAACATTCGCATAACCAACGCGGGTACCATGCTCGAACGCCTCGACGCCCTGAAGCGGGGGGACATAGCTGGCGCCACCTTCATGGAGCCCTGGATCAGCATCGCCCAGAAAGAAGGCTTCCGCATCCTCATCGAGAGCCACTCCAGCAGGAGCGAAGGGGCTGCCGACGACCTGGACGGGCCAACCCTGGCTGCCATGTTCCGTGCCCAAGCCAGGGCCGCCGACGTTCTCAATGAAGACCCCACGCCCTTCCTGCACTACCTGGTCAGTGAAGGCCAGGGGCGGGTCGAAGAGAAGGATATCCAGAGCTGGCGCCTGCTGCACGCCCATCCCAAGCCCTACACCCAGGAGCGGTTCGAAGATACCTACAACTGGATGCTTAGCTGGGGCCTCACCTCACCCGGCGCCACCTACGAGTCGGCCGTGGACAACCGGGCCTGGGAGTGATAGGGACTCTCCTTTAGATCTTGTGTCCGTGGGGAGCATAGGCTGATACGTTGGGATTACCTGGCAGGAACTCACCTCGTCCCCGCCTTCCCACTAGCTGACCATCCTCGACGATCACGCTGCCCCGCTGCATGGTGAGCTCGGGCATCCCAAGCAGGCGGAACCCCTCGAAGCTGGAGAAGTCCGTGTTGCCGTGCTGCTGCTCCACGACGTGGGTCTTCCCGGGATCCCAAATCACGAGGTCCCCATCGGAACCCACCTGCAGCGTGCCCTTCTGAGGATATAGCCCAAATATCTTGGCCGGGTTCTCACAGAACACCTGCACCAGCCTGGGCAAGGTGATTCGGCCCTGGTTGACGCCGTAGCTCCACACAACCGGAACCATGAACTCGATGGTGTTCAGCCCGTAGCGTGCTTCGAATATGTTCTCCCCGGAGGCGTTGGGGTCTTCAAGGGCGATATCGGCCCTGGCTCCCCCCGTCATCTTCTGCATCTTGGTGAACCCTCCCGAATCGCTGGCGATCACATCTATGTGCCCGTCAGCCAGCGCTTGCCAGAGGGCGTCGCAGTCCTCCTTCTCCCGAAGGGGCGGGCCTACCTTTGCCAGCGGGCCCTTGGCGAGGATTTCGTCGTTGGTCAGGGTCAGGTAGTGGGGGCAGGACTCGGTGAACAGGGGCATCCCCTCTTCACGGAACCGCTTGACCAGGGGGATGGACTCCTTGGCGCTCAGGTGTACAGGGTACAGAGGGGAACCTACTATTTTCGAGAACACCGCTACCCGGTTCAGCGCTTCGGCCTCGAGTATGTTGGGCTGGGCAGGCAGAAAGTACTCCCCGGACACCTTGCCCTCCGCAGCAAACTTGTCGGTCAGGTAGTCGATGCAGCAGCCGTTTTCCGCATGGACCATGGCGAGGGCGCCATCCTTGGCTGCCTGGTCCATCACCTGGATGATGGCGTCGTCCGACAGCATCATTCCCCGACGGCTGTAAGACATGAAAAACTTAAAGGAGATCACACCCAGCCTCACCAGCTCAGGCACCGACTTGCGCAGGGTGTCTTCATCGGCGGCAACGTAGGTGCCGTGGACGGAATAGTCCAGGTAAGACAGCTTCTGGGCATCGTCGATGAAATTCCTTATCACGTCCGTCGTGTATCCGCCGAACCCCCAGGCGGGAACGTTTCCTACGAAGGCTACGACGGTGGTGATGCCCCCGAAGGCAGCGGTGATGGAGTAGGTATCCATCTTGTCCGAATAGACGGGATGGCAGTGGGAGTCGATGGCCCCCGGCAGAACGTACTTGCCCGTCGCATCTATAGTTCGCACAGCCTCCCTCTGGGAGAGGTCGTCCTGGATGTCCAGGATTTTGCCATTGCCGATCAGAACATCTCCCCTGCTGATACCCTGGCCACTCACCAGTAGCCCACCCTTTACAAGGACGTCAGGTCGCTGCTCAACCATGCCACTCCCCTTCCAGTTTCTCGTCCGATCGACACGACGGTTCGCCCCACGTCTCCCGGCAAAGGTATATTACTATCGCCCCAAGACAGCGTCAAAATCCCCGTCGCACGTTGACGCTCCAACTATGCTCTACTACACTCAGCCAACTGGGGAACCAGGAAAAGGCCCCCGAAGACACCCCAAGGAGCGCTTTGTGAAAGCTGTAGTCATCCACGAACTGGGCTCGTCGGATGTGCTCAAGTATGAGGATATGCCGGACCCTCAGATCAGGCCAAGGCAGGTGCTTGTCCGCATCAAGGCCGCTTCCATCAACCGGGGCGACCTGGGCCGGCGTGAAGGGACCTACCGGGGCGCAACCGCGGGAGCAGCCCTGCCCCTAGTGCTTGGGTGGGATGTCGCAGGCGAGATCCTGGAGGTAGGCCAAGAGGTGGAAGGGCGCCACGTGGGCCAGAGGGTGGTGGCTACCCTTGCCCAGGGGGGCTACGCAGAGCTGGCAGCAGTGAACGTGGCAGGCACGGTGCCCATACCGGACAGCCTTTCCTATGAAGAGGCGGCAAGCATACCCATAGCTTTCCTCACCGCATGGTTTGCGTTGCTGAAGATTGGTGAACTCCAGGACGGAGAGGTAGCCTTAATCCAGTCCGGAGGCTCCGGCGTGGGCATGGCAGCCATCCAGATCGCCAAGCACGCGGGAGCCACGGTAATTACCACCAGCGGGACTGAGGATAAGCTGCAACGCTGCCGAGAGATGGGGGCGGACCTCGCAATCAACTACAGGCAAGGCGATGTTCCGGCAGAGGTATCCAGTTTTACCGCCGGTTCAGGAGTGAACTACGTCCTGGAATCGGTAGGTGGCGAGACCTTCTCTAACAGCCTCAAGTGTCTTGCAGCCGGTGGTCGCCTGGTGACCGTGGGCAACACTTCCCAATCGACCTCCCCGGTTGATGCGGGAATGCTTGTTCAGAGGGGTCTTAGAATAATCGGCTTCTCCCTGTCCACTCAAATGGGAAGGGGAGGCGTCATGGGCGAGTTATACCGCATCTTGGAGCTGTTCGAGCAGGGCGCGCTGAGGACAGCAGTGGACAGGGTGTTTCCTCTGAAAGAGGCTTCCGAGGCCCATCGCTACATGGCTGACAACCGGAACTTCGGTAAGGTGCTCCTGGTCCCCTGAACCGCCGCAGCCGGCTACATGCGAGGCCTAGGCGCAGTGGGTACAACCGGAGGCATAAGCTCCAGCCCTATGGCCTTTTCGCACCAGCGAGCCGCTGCTAGAAGCTTCCCCTCTCCGAACAGGTGGCCCTCCAGCTGGATCCCCAGGGGCAGCCCTTCCAAGCTTAGACCCGACGGCAGGGAGATGGTCGGCAGCCCCGCGGAGGTCCAGGGGGTCTGGAACATGGGGCTTCCCGTGGTCCCCCCGTCCAGGGGAGGCGCGGGGCTGGGGGCGGATGGAGTAAGGAGGACATCCACCGACCTGGCAAGGGCATCCATCTCCGCCCTATGTCGGCGTCGTAGCCTCTGGGCCTGCAGATAGTGCACGCCGGGTATCAGCTTGCCTATTTCGATCCACCCACGCAGCTTGGGGCTGTAGTCATCGGCCCTGGCATTGAACATATCTTCGTGGTATGCGGAGCATTCCACGTCGGTTATGGTCCGGTGGGCAGCGTAAATGGTCGCAAAGTTTGGTGGCAGCGACACCTCGACCACGTCGGCGCCGCGAGAGGCGAAGTGCTGGGCCATCTCCTCGGTGTGCCTTCGGGTCTCGGCATCGCAGTTTTCCAGGAAGAACTCGCGGATGAGACCGATCCTGGGAGCCAGAATAGGAGAGTTCAGCATCTCCCGATACTCATCGACGGGCTCCCAGGCTGAGCACGGGTCGTTGGGGTCGTAGCCCGCCATCGCGTCCAGCATTATGCCCGCATCTTCGACGGTGCGAGTCAGTATCCCCACCGTATCCATGGAGTAGCTAACCGGGATAACACCGAAGCGGCTTACCCGTCCGTAGGTGCCCTTCAGACCGACGATGCCGTTGTAAGCCGCCGGGCGGCACGTCGAGCCTGCCGTTTGGGAACCCAGAGCACCGGCGCACATGCGGGTAGCCACGGCGACCGATGATCCGCTGCTGGAGCCTCCCGGCGTTCGAGAGGCGTTCCATGGATTGATCGTTGGAGAAGGGTCGGAAGTCGCAAATTCCGTAGTAACAGCCTTGCCCAGCACGATGGCACCCGCCTGCTTCAGCCGAACCACCGAGGTTGCATCGTGATCAGGAACGAAGTCTGCGAGCACCTTGGAACATGCCGTGGTCTTCATACCTGCAGTGTAGTAGATGTCCTTCAGTCCGATGGGCACCCCGTGAAGAGGCCCCAGCACATCCCCCTCGGCTGCTTGTTGGTCCCGACGGTGGGCCGCCCCCAGAACCTCTTCCCTATCGATGGTCACCCATGCGTGGAGGCTGGGTTCCAGCTCATCAATCAGGTCCAGGAGGGCAGTGCTCAGTTCTACCGACGAAACCTCACCGGTGCGTATAGCACCTGAGGCTTGGGCGATATTCAGATCATAAAGCTGGGGCATAACACCCTCCTAATGCTCTGCGGATCAAAGGGGTATCCAGGGAACAGCAGCCATCCGGACCTATTTAGTTGAGATCTCGATGGTGTTTATGGTGACATCTTCCAAGGGCTTGTCACTGGCCCCCGTGCGGACCCGGGAGATGGCCTCCGCCACGTCCTGACCTGTAGTCACCGTCCCAAAGATGGTGTGGCCCCCGTTCAGGTGGGGAGTGGGCACCGTTGTGATGAAGAACTGGCTTCCATTGGTGCCTGTTCCTCCACCCCGGTTTGCCATGGCAAGATAGCCTGCCCGGTCGAACTTCAATTCAGGATCGATCTCGTCGGCAAACTGGTAGCCTGGCCCACCAGTGCCGGTGCCGGTGGGGTCTCCACCCTGGATCATGAACTGGGGGATGACACGATGAAAGATGATGCCATCATAGTAGTCGTCCTTGGCAAGAAACACGAAGCTGTTGACGGTGTTGGGAGCTTGTTCGGCGTACAAGTCCACTACTATGTCGCCCATGCTGGTGTTTATGGTCGCCGTGTAGTTCTTCCCGGGCTCTATTACCGTGGCCGGGAACTCCGAGTACTGTTTCGCCATGCTACCTCCGGGGGTTGCAGTAGGAGTCTCAGTAGGGGAAGCCCCGCCGCATGAGACCGCCATCAACATCACAAGGGCGACCAGGAAGGACATCGCCGCCAATCTGAGCATGGGGCCATTATAGTTGCATGAGGGTGCTGTGTCATCCCAACGCCAATCAGGGCCCTCGGCGCCGGGGATTGACCACTCAACTCTTCTAAAGCTACACTTCTCCCGTCGCCCCCATCCACCGCCGGATGAAGGGGTCTCACATTAGCTCCCACGTTACATGACAATCAAGTTCAGCAAGGGGGTCCAGTGGACTGTCCAAGATGCACAGTGCCCCTGAAGGTGGAAGGCCACAAGGGTCTCTCAATAGACCGGTGTCCCAAGTGCCAGGGGCTATGGCTGGACTACTCTGAGCTGGACGAGCTGGAAGACAGAGTGATGGATGAGGACTCTGCCAAGGGAGCGATGATGTTCCGGTCCCATGGCGGGGAGCTTTCATGCCCCAAGTGCAGCGAAACTATGGAGTGGTTCCGCTACCGGCACTACGACATGGAGATCGATTTCTGCCCCAAGGAACATGGTTTCTGGCTGGACAAAGGCGAGGAGAAGCGGGTTGTCGAGATCATGGAGCAGCGGGCAAAAGACCTGAAAAGGTCAGCCAGCGCCGAGGCCCAGTGGGAAAGCTTCCTGGCTGGGATGAAGTCCAAGGGCTTTATGACCAAGGTGAAAGACTTATTCAAGAGGCGGTAAGCCCGCCATTTGGCCCACAGACCGTGGTCGGGGACGCAGCTCTGTCGGTCATCGTTTCCACATCCTGGCACTATCTCGGGAGGTAGAAGCATGGAAAACCCCAAGTTCGTGGATGTCAAAGGAGTACGTACCCGTTACTTCGAGTCAGGCCAAGGCGACCCTTTGGTGCTTGTGCATGGCGGCGCTTTCGGCGGGTTCGACAACGCCGAGGACTGGGAAGTGAACTTCGATTCCCTGGCCGAACAATTCCACACCTACGCCATTGACAAGGTGGGACAGGGTTTCAGCGATCCTCCCCTGTCCGATGAAGAGTTCGTGATTGGCGCCCATGTCAATCACATCTACGACTTCATGTCGGCGGTAGGCATCGACAGCGCCCACGTTGCCGGGCATTCCCGGGGAGGCTATGCGGTAACCCGCCTCGCCCTGGAGCACCCCGAGGTGGTTAGGACCCTGACCATCATAGACAGCTCCACCCTGATGACCCCGCCGAACCCCATCTACGACGAGTGGGCCAGGCAGGCCGCCAACATTCCCGATCCCCGAGAGCAGATCAGGTACTTGATGGGCGCAAACTCCTTCAGGGATGATCACGTCACCGAGCACTACATCGACGTAGCCTTGGAGATTCGGGACTTGCCGAAGTCCAAGGATGTGGTAAGGCGCATGGACGACGGGCTTCGGGACCAGTTCAAGACCGACCTGGTAGCCCGTCAGCCGGAGACCCATGCATGGATAAGGGATGGAGGCATTAAGTGCCCCACGCTGGTGATCTGGGCTTTCAACGACCCATCGGCCACCATGGAACACTGTGGCATACCGTGCATGGAGCTGATCCTGCCGTCAGTTCCCAACTCCCAGATGCACATCGTCAATGAAGCGGGCCATTACTGCTACCGAGAGCAGCCCGAGGCGTTCGAGGATGTCCTGGTCACCTTCATCAAGAAGAATTCGGAAGAGGGCTAATCCATGCCTTACACGCTGGACGACCTAGATGCAATGACCATAAACGAGGCCCAAGGCCTGCCCTTTGCCGACCGGGATGCCATCCTGGACCTGATCATCGCCGACGGGCGCAAGCGATCCACCCCCGACATATCCCACCGGGTAGGTCTGTATCACGACTATTTCGACGAGGACCTGACCCGGATGCTCAAGGTGAAGGCTGTCCGGGTGCTATGCCGTGGAACCACCGAGTCCGGCTTCGACGGGGTTATCGTGGGCGACACGGATGAGGAGCACTACAGGGCGGCCTTTCGTCACCTGGAGACCACCCTGAAGGCCGCCGGTTCCAGCTATGACCGGGTGGTTACCATGATGGTGTTCCTGACCAACATGGACAACTGGCCCATGCTTAACGAGGTCTATAAGGAGTTCGTGCACAACCAGCCTTGCCGAGCAGTTATAGGCACAACCGGACTGGCTGAAAAGCCCCTCATGATCGAAATCGTCGAATGCCTTGCATACAGGGTCAGCCCCTAGCCTCAGCTTGCCGGCAAACGCGTCGTAGCCATCCATCTCGCTTCTATGACGTGGGCCACACCACCTCTTTTCTTCCGTTGTGCCACTGCACCAGGGGCACACTCCGCCCCACCTGGGCGCCTGTGGCTGGGTCTATCTCGAAGGGGCCGTAGAATGTCGTAAAGCGCGTCCGCCTCGCAGTCTCCATGAGGATGTCGCTGTCCAGGGTCCCGGCTTCCGTCACGCACCGCTCGACCGCCAGCCCCGCAGCATACGCCTGGGCCATTGTGTAGTCCGCCTCCGATTCACGGAACCCAGCATGCCTGCCCTGGAGTTCCGCAGTAGTCGGGCCATAATCCAGCGCGTAGGACAAGCCCGGCTCCCACTGGCTGGGGCCGATGAACCCCTCCGCCAGCGTGCCCATCTCCTCCCCGAACAGGGAGACGCCTGCTGCAACCACCACAAGCGCCTCTGCACCAAAGTCCGTCATAGCTAGCTTCCGCGCCAGCGATAGATCGTCCTGTATGAGCCCAACCCCAACGACTACATCAGGGGAGCAATCCCTGATGCGCCTCACTGTAGAAGCGAATTCCGGGCGGTCGGACTCATACACTTCGTCGAACACGACATCCCAACCGCACTGCATGGCCCGCTCCACGAATCCCCCAGCCACAGCCTTGGGGAACGAGCCGCGGGAAGAGCGGAGAATGGCAGCTTTCCGGGGGCGGGGATCCATGTTAATCAGGAACTCCGTCACCCCCCAAAGGTACCTGGAAGCGTGGGACAGGATGCTGACGACCCTGCTGAAGCCACCGTACTGGACAGCATCTGACGCGCCCCCATGGTTCCACAGCACCATGCCCAGCTCATCGCTAACGCGGGCGCAGGCCAGGGTGAGGGAGCTGGAATAGGGACCTAGCAGGATATCCACCCGGTCTTCGTTAATCAGCTTGCGGGATATGGAAGCCGCTGTTGCAGGCCTGCTCCCATCGTCGTAGTAGAGGAGATGTACCGGTAAAGGGTCCGAGGACTCGGTTAGGCGCATTCCGCCCCCGGCGTTACAGTCATCTACCCAGCATCTAACGCCGTCTAAGGCCTGCACTCCCTGGCTGCTGAACAGGCCTGTTAGGGAAATGGGCAGGCCTACTCTGATGGCATCTCTGCTCAAGGGCCTCCCGAAAGAAGTACCCCCTCGAACGCCTACTCGCCGCTCAGGGGTCGGAAGATGCCGAATGAGCTGGTGTAGCCATGGAGGTAGGTAGATCCGGCCACAGGCCCGATCTCTCCGTTGCAGAAGAACCCTCCGAGGGGAACGTATCCGAGGGCGTCCGTGAACAAGCCGGTGTCGTGGTCGGGGCGGCCGTACAGGTATTCACCCCTGCCCAGGCAGGAAAACAGCAGGGCTCCCGAGGTGGTTGTAGCACGCTCCTCCTCGGCATACCTGACAAGGAGGGCCGACAAGTCTTCCGCCGAGGTGATGGCATCCCGGAGATGGAACTGCACCCGTTGTCCCTCTCGCAGCATCTCTCCTATTGCGATGGAACCACCCTGGGAGTCCACTCCCATAACGTTGCGAATCAGGAAGTCCCCCTGCTGAGGGTTGTCGATGAAGTCGTCCATAACGATCCCAAGGAACAAGGAGTTTTGCATTAGGGACTGGTCCCGCTCGCTGGAACGCACGAAAATCTCCTTCAACACCTCCAAGGGAGGACGCTCATCGAGGGCAACCAGCATGTTGTTGCTACTCTCGGTTATGCACATCAGCTCCCCGATTGGGCGGCATCCCTGGGCCACAACCGTGTCCACAACTATGTTGCCCTTCAGGGCAAGCCCAATAGCCCCCAAGCGGTGCACCTCGTCCCCCAGGAACAGGACATTCTGACCAGGCTGTTGGCCGCCGCTGGCCAGGCCTCCAATCTTCGTGCTGCCCCTGTAGGCGTAGTCGATCCCTTCGATGAACGCCTGGGCGGGAAAGCTGTATGGGTCCGCAACCAGCATAAAGTAGGGACTATCTTCGGCTGGCACTCCAAGGGCTTCCTCCCACCTGGAAGGACTGGCATCCTGATCGGGGATGTCGCTGCCGACCAGGTGAAAGGCCTTCACGTCCACCCCAGGCAGGGAAGCCACCGTCAGAGAGACGCCCGGGCTGTGTTCCACCTCCCTGGAGCCTCCAATAACCCCTCCCGCCGAACATCCGAACACCAGGATATTCCCAAGGTGCTCCCGAATGATGGATGGCACCCGGTCATACTCCCCGGCGAAGTGATGGGACACGAAGACAACGGCAACATCTCCTTGCTCGCCGCCCAGCTGCTCTTTGATCTGGGAGGTGCAGCTGATGAGAGCTTCCTCAAGGGACTCTTTGTTGGACACGGTGGAAGACCATTTCATTACGCCACATCTCCAGCGTGGGATAGATTCACCCAGTTATCACCTTGGTCGCAACCGGCCTTTTCCAGTATATCAGAGCCAGGGTTGCCCTTTCATCCCGCCCCACGGGCGGGAGAGTTCCGAAGAGAATGATGGACCGGATGAAATATAGCTTTTCCTGTCGTCATGGGGGAGAATATGACAATCGGCCGTACTTCATTCTTAGCCGCCCTCATGATGATAAAGCGAGAGGTGCATCCATGCCCAACCATCTCATCAACGAGACCAGTCCATACCTGCTCCAGCACGCCAACAACCCGGTGGACTGGTACCCCTGGGGTGAGGAAGCCCTCTCCAAGGCCCAGGGGGAGGACAAGCCCATCCTCCTGAGCATCGGGTATTCAGCCTGCCACTGGTGCCACGTCATGGAGCGGGAATCCTTCGAAGACCCCGGCATCGCGCGGATAATGAACGAGAACTACGTGTGCATCAAGGTTGACCGGGAAGAGAGGCCGGACCTCGACAGCATATACATGAACGCTGTCCAGGCCCTTACCGGCGGCGGTGGCTGGCCTATGACCGTGTTTCTCACCCCCGATGCCCGTCCCTTCTATGGAGGCAACTACTTCCCACCCGAGGACCGGGGAGGCATGGTCGGGTTTCCCAAACTGTTGGCGCGGGTCGCCGAAGCCTTCAGGAGCAGGCGGGGAGAGGTTGTGCAGACCACCAACGAGCTGCTGAACCACATTCAGCCCTCTCCTCCAGCCCGGAGCGCCGACCCCTTGAGCTCCGAGGTCCTGCACGATGCCATGGCCACCCTGGTGCAAGGGTTCGATTTCGACAACGGAGGCTTTGGCTCCGCTCCCAAGTTTCCACAGCCAATGATCTACGAGTTCCTGCTCAACTATCACCACATCAACAAGGACCCCTTCGCTCTGCAGATGGTGGAGATGTCGGCGGAGAGGATGGGGCGCGGCGGGATGTACGACCAGATCGGCGGGGGCTTCCACAGGTACTCGACCGATGCCCACTGGCTGGTGCCCCACTTCGAGAAGATGCTCTACGACAACGCCCTGCTCAGCAGGCTTTACCTGCACCTCTTCCAGGCAACGGGCAACGGCTGGTACCAGCGCATCGCCGAGGAGACCCTGGACTATGTGCTGCGGGAGATGACTGACCCGGCTGGAGGCTTCTACTCCACCCAGGACGCCGACAGCGAGGGGGTGGAGGGCAAGTTCTTCGTCTGGTCAATAGACGAGATTGCAGGCTTGCTGGGGCCGGTCGACGGGCCCATCGTGGCGGGTTACCTGGGGGCCTCCGAGGCCGGTAACTTCGAGGGGCGCAACATCTTTCACCTTCCCGAGGCGACTGGACCGTACGCCGAGAAACACGGGCTGTCCATAGAAGAGCTAATAGATAAGGTGCAGCAGGGAAAGGCCTCTCTCCTGGAGGAGCGGGAGACCCGCATCCATCCCGCCCGGGACGAGAAAGTGCTCACTGCATGGAACGGACTGATGATCCGCAGCTTCGCCGAAGCCGCCTCAATTCTGGGGCGAGACGACTACAGGCAGGCAGCTCTGAACAGCGCGACCTTCATTCTGGACAATCTCCGGAAGGACGGCCGCCTCCTCCGCACCTACAAGGATGGCCAGGCGAAGCTGAACGGCTATCTTGAGGACTACGCCTGCATGGCCCATGGTCTGTTGGCCCTGTACGAGGCAACCTTCGACGCCCGATGGTTCGATGAAGCCAACGCCCTTGGGAGGGACATGGTAGACCTGTTCTGGGATGAGGCCCAGGGCATCTTCTATGACACCAGCCGGGACCATGAAGCCCTGGTGGTGCGCCCCCGGGACTTCTTCGACAATGCGACGCCATGCGGAGGCTCGGTAGCTACCGGGGTCCTTCTTCAGCTGGGGGTATTGACCGGGGATGGTGAATACTCCCGGCGAGCATCGGCCGCCATGCACGCAGTCCAGCAGCACTTGGCGCGAATCGCTCAAGGGATGGGACGCTGGCTGGCCAACGTGTGCTTCTACACCTCGGCCCCCAAGGAGATCGCCATCATCGGCGACCCATCGTCGGCGGACACTCAGGCCCTGATGAGGGAGGTCTACCAGCGCTACCTTCCTAACAAGGTTGTGGCCGGCGCCGGTGCCCCCGTGGCCGACGACCACGCTACGCCCCTGCTCCAGGAGCGGGGGATGATCGACGGCAAGCCCACGGCTTACGTCTGCGAGAACTACTCCTGCCAGCTTCCTGTAACAACCCCCGAGGAGCTGGCCTCCCAGCTGGAGCAGTAGCCGGCTTCTACCCTTCCTAGAGCTCAGCCCTCCGTCATGCCACATCTTTCGTAGTTGCGGCGAAGGCTGCAATGACGGGGCAGGCTTCCCACCAGAAACGGGACGGGTTCGCATCCTGCCTTTGGCCGGAGAGATTGGGGATGTTGACGACCATCCTACCCACACCTTCTCTTTGGATGTATAATTGGGCAGACTTCCAGAGAGCATCCTAGCTACGTTCCCTGACTGGAAGCCCCACACCACGCTTTTGGAGAGATTCATGGCTGACAACCAGGTTATTGAAGCTGCCAAGGAGAAGTTCGGCGTCGTGCTGCAACAGCAGTTGGAGCGGGTCGAACGGCTCAAGTCCGAGCTGGACTGGACCGACTACAGCAAGGTCAGTCCCATCATCGTCGGCACCATCGGTGGAGACGGTATCGGCCCTTACATCGCCGCCGAAGCCCAGCGGGTGCTGGAGTTCCTCCTCCGCAACGAGGTAGCTTCAGGCAAGGTAGTCTTCAAGACCATCGAAGGCCTGACCATCGAAAATCGGGCCGCCAACCTCAAGAGCATACCCGACGATGTCCTGGCTGAGATCAAGACCTGCCATGTCACCCTGAAGGGTCCCACTCACACACCAGAGCGGGGCGACGGCTGGCCCAACCTGGAGAGCGCCAACGTCTCCATGCGCAAGGAGCTGGACCTCTTTGCCAACGTGCGGCCCGTGCGCATCCCCCAGCAAGGCATCGACTGGACCTTCTTCCGCGAGAACACCGAGGATATGTACGCCGTGGGCAGCCAGGGAGTCAACGTCACCGAGGACCTGGGAATCGACTTTCGTGTCATCACCAGCCAGGGTTCGGAGCGCATCATCGAGGCAGCCTTTGCCCACGCCAAGCGCACGGGCAAAGACAACGTTACCGTCGTTACCAAGGCGAACATCGTCAAGACCACCGACGGCAAGTTCCTGGACATCGCCCGGATGGTGTCCGAAAGGTACCCCGGCATCACCTGGGAGGGCTGGTACATCGACCTTATGACAGCCGCCCTCATCAACCCCGCCCGTCAGAAACAGTTCCAAGTCCTGGTGCTGCCCAACCTGTACGGAGACATCCTCACCGACGAAGCTGCCCAGATACAGGGAGGCGTCGGCACCGCCGGCAGCGCCAACATGGGCAAGGCATACGCTATGTTCGAAGCCATTCATGGAAGCGCCCCCCGTATGGTCAACGAAGGCCGGGCCCAGTACGCCGACCCCAGCTCCATGATGCGGGCAGGGGCGATGCTCCTGACCCACCTGGGATTCGAAGAGATGGGGGACAAGCTGCACAAAGCCCTGGATATATGCGGGCAGTATGAGCGCAGCGTGGTGATGACAGGACGAAGCAACGGCGCCACGGGCGAGGACTTCGGCAACTATCTGATGAGCACCATCGAGGACGCTAGCCTGGAGGAACGCTGGGAGCAGTACGTCCGGGAAGCTTAGGTAATGGGCGAGACCTCCAGAAATAGGGTAAGCAAGCCAATTTTCTAAGGGAACCAATCGCAAGAAAGGCAGGACAAATGGCTCGGAAGAAAGTCACGGTGGTTGGGGCGGGGAATGTCGGTGCAACCACCGCCCAGCGGATACACGGGTTGGGTTACGCCGACGTAGTCTTGGTGGACGTTGTAGAAGACCTGCCCCAGGGTAAGGGCCTGGATATGCTGGAGTCGGGACCTGTCCTCGGCTCCGATGCCCAGATCGCGGGCAGCAACGGCTACGAGGCTACGGCAGGATCCGACCTGGCCATCGTCACGGCGGGCATCGCCCGTAGGCCCGGCATGAGCAGGGACGACCTGCTGCTGACCAACATGAAGATAATCGGCGATGTCACCCGTTCGGTGGTGGAACACTCCCCCGACTGCGTGCTGATGGTGGTCACCAACCCCTTGGACGCCATGGTGCAGCACGCCTACGAGGTCAGCGGCTTCCCTCGCCACCAGGTGTTCGGCATGGCGGGGGTTCTGGACACCGCCAGGTTCCGCACCTTCATAGCCCTGGAGCTGGACGTATCGGTAGAAGACATACAGGCTGTGGTCCTGGGAAGCCATGGGGACGACATGGTCCCCCTGGTGCGCTACACCTCCGTCGGCGGAATACCCCTGACGGAACTTTTGCCAGATGAGAAAATAGAGCAACTGGTGCAAAGGACCCGCCAGGGAGGCGGCGAGATAGTCCAGCTGCTGAAGGCCGGCAGCGCCTACTACGCCCCTTCGGCGGCGGTGTGCCAGATGGCTGAGGCGGTGCTGCTGGACAAGAAGCGCATCCTGCCCTGTTCCGTTTACCTGGACGGGGAGTACGGCATCCAGGGCCTCTACGTGGGCGTGCCGGTAAAGCTGGGTGCCAACGGCATCGAAGAGATAGTGCAGGTGGACCTGACCCAGGCGGAAAAGGATGCCCTCAATCTTTCCGCCAACAACGTCAAAGAGTTGCTTGAGGTTATGAAGAACGCTGCGTAAACTTCGGTCTGTGTTCTCTCGTTGAGCCTATCTTGGCCTGAAGGATGGTCCCATGGCAAATCGCACGGATGCTGAAAGAGAGCTGCTGGAAAAGGCTGCCCGGTACATGCCCGGGGCTTCCACGGGCAACATGAAGGTCGATCCCGAACACCTCTTCCTGATAAAGGAGGGCAGGGGGTCGAAGGTCTGGGATGTCAGCGGCAACGAGTATATAGACTACCTGATGGGGTCGGGCCCCATGGTCCTGGGCCATGCTCACCCTTCGGTGGTAGCGGCCGTCAAAGAAGCTGTGGAGCAGGGGAGCACCTTCTTCGCCACCAACGAGCGGGCGGTCCTTCTGGCCGAGGAGATAGCCAAGGCCGTCCCCAGCGCGGACAAGGTCCGGTTCACCACCAGCGGCACCGATGCCGACTTCCAGGCCATGCGGATTGCCCGGGCCTTCCGGAAGAGAGATGTGGTGCTCAAGTTCGAGGGCGGCTACCACGGCACCAGTGACTACGCCGTGATGAACGTCACTCCCAGCGCCTCCTCACTGAAGGAGTTTCCCACTCCAGCCCCCAATACGGCCGGCGTACCCAAGGCGATTCTGGACACCATGCTGATAGCCCCTTACAACGACATCGAGACCGCCGCGGCCATTATCGAGCAGAACCACGACGACCTGGCCGCCGTCATTCTCGAGCCTATGCAGCGCGTCATCGCCCCGAAGCCCGGCTTTCTTCAGGGTCTGCGAGATGTGACCTCCCATTTCGAGATACCTCTCATTTTCGATGAAGTGGTCACAGGCTTCCGCCTTGCCTACGGCGGCGCCCAGGAGTACTACGGCGTGCAGCCCGATCTGACCACCATGGGCAAGATCGTCGGCGGTGGCTACCCCCTGGGAGCTGTTGCCGGACGGGAAGAGCTCATGGCTGTGCTCGACCCGCAGCGGGCCGATTCCGACTCCTTCGTCTCCCAGGTAGGCACCCTCAACGCCAACCCCGTGGCCTGCGCCGCAGGCTTGGCCACCCTGAACGAGCTGCGCAAGCCCGGCATATACGACCGACTCCACGCCATCGGCAGACAGATCAGGGATGCGATTGAGCGCGTGTGCCGGGAGGCTGAAGTGCCGATGCAGCCATCGGGCGAAGACGCCATATTCGGCTTCTACTTCACCGACGAACCCATCGAGAACTACCGCTCGACCCTAAAGGCCGATGCGGAGAAGATGGCCCGGTTCAACATCCTGCTCCTGGATAAGGGGGTACTGAAGAACTGGCCCGACAAGTTCTACCCTTCCCTTGCCCACTCGTCGGAAGATATAGATACAACGACTCAAGCCTTTGCCAAGGTGATCGACCAGATCAAGGGCTAGCGCCGGGGGGACATGAAGTATCCTTGGGCCAATGTGCTCATCCTCTTTCTGGCAGGCGTGGGGATGGCCACCGGATTCCTGGCCCTAACTTCTGACGGCTCTCTTACAGTTGTATCCCTGTGGGTCCACCGGATATCGGGCTACGCCTTGATATTCCTGATGGCCTGGAAGCTCCAGAACATCCTTCAGCCCATACTGGACAAGCACCTCTGGAGCTACTCACCCCTTCTGCACTTGGCATCCATTGGGCTGCTGCTTCTGCTGTTCTCAGCATTGGCCCTTGGAGCGGTATGGAGCACTGCCGGATATTTCACCTATTGGGGAATCAGCGGGGTCAGCTGGCACATATATTTGTCCCTGCTTCTCTTGCCCCTGCTCCTGGTCCACCTCCGGCGCCACCGGCGCCTGCTGCGCCCCCGCTACTGGGCAGAGCGACGGACCCTCATTCGCACGGCGGGCCTGGCGGTAGCTGGGTTCGTGCTGTGGCGCACCGTGGAGGTTGTGGCCGACGGCCTGGACCTTCCAGGCCAAGACCGGAGATTCACGGGATCCTATGAGCGGGGGAGCTTCTCCGGCAACGATTTCCCATCCACCTCATGGCTGAACGACAAGACCCCCAGGGTTGACTCAAGCCAGTGGCGGCTCCAGGTAAAGGGCAGGGTTGCCCGACCCTTGACCTACTCTTACGATGACCTTTTGGAGATGGACACGCGCTTGGAGGCGACCCTGGACTGCACCGGCGGGTGGTACTCAACCCAGGAGTGGCAGGGAGCGTCGCTTAGAGACATTCTGGAAGAAGCTGGGCCCACCTCCGATGCGGCCAGCATTACAGTCCGTTCCCTGACAGGATACTACCGCCGGTTCTCCCTGGGAGAGGCGGCGGACTACCTGCTGGCGGTGCGCGTAGGGGGAGAGGTGCTGGAGCCCCGGCACGGCTACCCCGCCAGGCTGGTATCGCCGGGCAAGAGGGGGTACGACTGGGTGAAGTGGGTGGACTACATCGAGGTAAACGACACCAGCAAATGGTGGCAGCCTCCTCTGCCCATAACGTGACCAAGGGTCGGCGGAGCCTTACACTATCCGAGACTTGAGATGCCTCCGTGGAACTGTTGACTAATTGAGATTGGAAGAACAAAAGGAGAGCAACATGGAGCTTGGCGCATTTTCCATCAGCCTTGCGGTGGAGGACCTGGAAGCATCCAGGGAATTCTACGAGAAGTTCGGGTTTGAGGTGGTAGGAGGCGAGGCCTCGGAAAACTGGCAGATACTACGGAACGGCTATTGCACGTTGGGGCTGTTCAAGGGGATGTTCGACAAGAACATCATCACCTTCAACCCAGGCTGGGACGACAAGGCGCAGCCCGTGGCGGATTTCACCGATGTGCGCGAGCTGCAGCGCCAGCTTAAGTCCAGGGGTGTAGGTTTCATCAGCGAGGCAGACGAGGGAGGGTCAGGACCTGCCAGCTTCGTCGTCCTCGACCCCGACGGCAACCCCATCCTCGTCGATCAGCATATCTGATCCCGGCCCCAGCGGGAGCACCGCAGGGTTCCGCCGGGATCTCCACCAATAGAGGCAACAGGGGCTAGGCGGGGACCGCCTTTGACACAAGGTCGCCGGTGGAAATGATGTGCTTCTGCAAACCCAGTTCATCGGGGTCCAAGCCCATGGCCAGCCCCATCAGCTGGGGAAGATGCAGTATGGGCAGGTTGGTCTTCCGCTGGGATTGGGCCATTGCCTTGGGCTGGTAGCCGTCCAGGTTCAGGTGACACAGGGGACAGGGCGTTACCATCGCATCGGCCCCCATGTCTGCAGCCTCGGAGGTGTGCTTTCCGACCATGGCCACAGAGTTGGCTTCGTTGATGGTCAGTATGGGAAAGCCGCAGCAACGGCTTTTGCCCGAAAAGTTCACGACCTCTCCGCCAATGGCCTCGATGAGCTCTTCCAGGGATGTCTCCCTTCCGGGGTAGTCCTTGAATCCAAGGGCGTTGCTGGGGCGTAGTATGTAGCACCCGTAAAAGGGCGCGACCTTGAGGTGAGTCAGAGGATTCCTGACGTGGGTCTTGAGGGTCTCAACCCCGATGTCCTCTATGATTATCCAGAGAAGGTGCTTCACCACCGTCGTTCCCTTGTACTCCAGGTACTCCTCGGCCAGTTCGGCGTTGACCCTGGCGAGATACTCGGGGTCGTCGGTGAGTCTCTTGTTGGCTTGGGACATCACTCCCTGGCATGTGCTGCAGATGGTCATGATGGGCAGGCCCATCCACTCCGCCATGGCAAAGGTGCGGGCGTTCAGCACATCGCCGAGGAACTGGTTCTTCTCCTGGAGCACACCGGCCCCCGTGCAGGATGCGCCTACCATCTCTTCCAGCTCGATTCCCAGGCGACGGCAGACCTGCATCGCAGCAGGGTACAGCTCGGGGCAGCCACCCCGGGATACGCAGCCTGGGAAAAACGCATACTTTGACATTTACCTTCTACCTCAAGTAACTCAGGTTTGGGGACAGGTCTATTTCTTTGGTTCCAGCTTTCGGAAAATCCGCCGGACGTTCTCCACGTTGGGCAGCATCTTGTGGAATATGGGGGGCATCTTGCCCCGCACCAGCGCGCGCAGTCCGACGGGTGCGAAGCTTTGCATGGCCCGAATGTTGAACATGCCTACCGTCTTCACGGGAAGCTTCAGCTCATCCAGCCGGCCGCTATGGGAAACCAGCTCGACGAAAGCATCGGTGTGCCGTGCTCCAATCTCCTTATCGAACCCGGCATTCATCGCCAAGTCCCGCATCACCATGATGCGGTCCATGGGGGCCACCCCTTTGGGGCAGACCTGGACGCACTCCATACAGCGGGTGCAGTCCCAAATGCCCGAGTACTGGCGCAAGCTGTCCAGCCTGGGCTTCTCCTGGGAGTCCCGGGGATCAGCGACGAAGCGGTAGGCCTTGGCGAGGGCCGCGGGCCCCAGGAAATTGGAGTCCACCTCCAGCACAGTACAGTCGGATACGCAGGCGCCGCACAGGATGCAGCCCATGACCCCGGCCAGGTGCAGCATATCCTCGTTTGGAGCAAGGTACTCTCCCTCGGGCTCCGGGCCCTCGGGCTGAAGCCACGGATCGACAGCCTTGACCTTGTCCCAGAAGGGGGTCATGTCCACCACAAGGTCCTTGATCACTTCCATGTTGCCCATGGGTTCTATCGTGACACTCCCACCGTCGGGCGCGATCTCGCTCACCCGGGTCTTACAGGCAAGCTGAGCGTGGCCGTTCACCCTCATCGAACATGAGCCGCAGATTGCGCTTCGGCAAGAGCATCTAAGGGACAAGGTCCCGTCGATGTCTTCCCTGATGTTGATCAGGGTATCCAGCACGGTGGTGTACTCATCCACCTCGACCTTGTACTCCGACCAGTAGGGAATGGGCTCTTTGGCTTCGGGGTCGTATCGTCGTACCTTTACGGCCAGATCCATCAGTACTTCCTTTCCTCGGGCGTCCACTGGGTGATTACCACCGGACTGTAGGAGATCTTCGGACCCTCGGGGGTTGATGTCACAAGGATGTGCTTGAGCCAATCGGCGTCATTCCGCTCCGGGAAGTCCGTCCGTGAGTGCGCCCCCCTGCTTTCCTTGCGTTCCAGGGCGCTGACAGCTATGGCCTCAGCACAGTCCAGCATCAAGCCCAGCTCCAGGTCGAACACCATGTCTGTGTTGAACGTGCGTCCCTTGTCTTCTACCGGCACCGTTGTGTACCGCTCTTTGAGCTGTTGGATGGTGTCCAGGGCCTCTTTCATGCCGTTCTGATCCCGGTACACACCCAAGTGGGCATTCATGGCAGTCCCCATATCCAGGCGGATCCTAGCGACGCGGTCCCCGTTGGCATCCCTGGAGAGTATTTCAGCCAAGCGTTTCTCTTCCTGCCCAACCAGTTCTTCGACATCCAGGGGTTCCTGCGTCGTTCCCTTGGATACCTCAGCGGCATGGTTACCGGCACGGTGTCCGAAGACGACGGTGTCCAGCAGCGAGTTTGCTCCCAAGCGGTTGCCCCCGTGAACGCTGACGCAGGCGCACTCGCCTGCTGCATATATACCGGGGACACTTGTGAGACCATCCACGTCGGTCTTTATTCCGCCCATCTGGTAGTGCATTCCCGGCTGCACAGGGATGGGTTCTTGAGTTATGTCAATGCCCAATAGGTCGAGGCCAATGTCATATATCTGAGAAAGCTTTTCCTTTATGAGCTGTTCTCCCAAGTGCCGGCAGTCCAGCAGTACGGACCCATTTATGCCGTTGCCTTCGGCTATTTCGATTGTCTCGGAGCGGGACACAACATCCCTGGAAGCCAGCTCCATCATGCTGGGGGCGTATCTCTCCATAAACCGCTCGCCGTCCTTGTTGAGCAGGTAAGCTCCTTCGCCTCGCGCTCCTTCTGTGATCAGCACTCCGCTGCCTTTCAGCGTGGTCGGGTGGTACTGGACCATCTCCATGTCCATGAGGGGGACCCCAGCCCGGTACGCGAGGGCTATGCCATCGCCAGTCACGATCAGTGCATTGGTGCTGGGTTCGAACACGCGTCCCAGCCCTCCTGTACACAGGATTACGGTCTTGGCCTTGATCAGGTACACCCGGCCCGTGCGGATTTCCATGGCCAGGACGCCGCAGCACTTACCTTCCTGCATAACCAGGGATGTCACGAACCACTCTTCGTAGCTGGTGATTTCCGACTTGAGGAGCTGCTCGTATAGGACGTGGAGGATCGCCTGCCCGGTGAAGTCGGCCACGAAGAAGGTTCGCGCCCGCCTTTGGCCCCCGAAGGCCCTGGTGCCCAGGCGTCCCTCATCATCCCTATTGAATATCACGCCCATGTGCTCCAGGGATATGAGTTCCTCCCCCGCCACCTGGCACATAAGCTCGATGGAGTCCTGGTCCCCCAGGTAATCGCTGCCCTTGACGGTGTCATAGGCGTGCTCTTCCCAAGCATCGCCGCGGTCAACCAGCGCCGCGTTTATTCCACCCTGGGCGGCGTTGGAGTGGCTGCGCACGGGATACACCTTGCTGATGATCCCCGTATTGGCTCCCATCTCTGTGGCAGCCAGGGCCGCCCTCATTCCTGCCAGGCCGGCGCCCACTACCAGCACATCATGCTCAAGCATACGCTATCGGTCCTACCTTACTGCTTTGTTGATAGACCACCCTGGCAGCCCCCACTGTCAACACTCCGTACCGCCGCGGGTCAGCCAGCATCTCGCAGATGCATCGCCATCATCAGTCCGGCGATGCTCTTAGCATCCTTGATGATACCCTTCTTGATCAGTCCTGGCACCTGCGCCAGCGACACGTGTTCGACCCTGATATCTTCATCCTCATCAGCCGGAAGGGAGCTGGGAAAGAGTCCCCGTGCCTCATAGGCGTGCATGAGTTCGGTGCTAAATCCCGGGCTGATCCAGAAGCTGGACAACAGCTCCAGGTGGGTTGCGGAGTACCCCGTCTCCTCCTGGAGCTCCCTCAGGACCGTCTCCTGCGACAGCTCCCCTTCTTCCACGTTTCCGGCCGGTATCTCCAGCAAGACCTGCTCCACCGCTTTGCGGTACTGGCGCACCATTACTATGTTGCTTTCGTCTTCATAGGGAACGATGCATACGCAGGGGCGATGTTCGACGATCTCGCGGATACTCTGACCGCCACGGCCAAGGCTGACATCATCCACTCGTACGTTGAATATCCTTCCTTGGAAGGCCAAGCGGCTGCTTAAGGTGAGTTCAGGCTGGAGGTCGGACGTCATTGTACCTAGTACTGGATAGCCCTGGTGGTACTTGCACCATCGCCGAAACCCAGCCGTTGGGTGAGGGTTTCGAAGAAGTGAACAGGAGGATTGGACCGGAGAAACAGGGCTGAACAGGGGCTTGCTTGTACCTCAACCGCTGCCCCTGCCGGCAGGTCGGCATCCACATAGCCATCCACGCTCAGGGTGGCGCTGTGGTCGGTTCGGACAACCAAATCGACCGTCGATGTGGCTGGAAGCACCATGGCAGATGCCATCCCCACGTGGGGCGCTATGGGCTTCAGTATCATCTCATCAGCCAATGGCCACAGGATCGGCCCACCCACCGAAAGGTTGTATCCTGTGCTTCCCGTTGCTGTGGAAACGATCACTGCATCGGCCCGAAACTCGGTTATGAAAGCGCTGTTTATGTAGGTAGCTATAGAAACCAGTCGGGACACCGCTCCTCGTCCGACGACCACATCGTTCAAGGCGTTACACTCTTGTTTACCTGCCATGGACAGATAGTTGCTGCCGCCCCTTCCATCGGACATGGTACGAACTTGGAGCATGCATCTTTCTTCCACTCGCATGTCCCCTTCCAGGAACAGGGGGACCCTGTCAAAGGCTTCGTGGGCTTCGATCTCGGTCATGAAGCCCAGCCTTCCCATGTTTATTCCCAGAATGGGGATGCGGTTCGGAACGGACACCCTGGCGGCGCGAATTATGGTGCCATCTCCGCCAATGGTGATAATCAGGTCTGTTTCTTCGGCGCCGGGCAAGCTTTCCTCAACCTCGGTTGCAGCACACTGCCAGGACCTGCCGCCAAGATCCAGCCGCTCGACCAGGGCATTTGCCATTTCTTGGGCTTCGACTATGCGGTCGTTGTAGATGAAACCGATGGTCTGAAGAGACGCCATTTACCGCTTCCGGGGGAACGCCATCCCCAGGGTGGTGCCAGCTATCTGACTACGGAAGTCTAGCATCGGCCCTCGTAGCTGTCAACAAAGGTGGACAGGCTGCGGCGCCCTCTCTGGTGGGGCACATCAACCAATGGGGAGAAGCCCCACGTACTCCACCACCGTGGCGCCCAAGGTCCCCGCCGACAGCTCCACCAGCCTGAGCAGCGGCCCAGGAAGGAAGCCGAAGACCAGTACTCCCAACGCCGACACCCCCAGGGCCAACTTAAATGACGCAGATGTGGGCACGGCCCCCTCGGATGTAGGCGGTTCCAGGTACATCGTACGCACAACCCTCAGATAGTAGTAAGCCGACACGACGGTATTGGCGACACCTACAACCACCAGCCAAAGCAGGCCGCTCTCCAGGGCGGAGCCGAAGATATACAGCTTGGCGATGAATATGCCAGTGGGGGGCACCCCGATCAGGGCAACCAGGGACAACGCCAGAGCAAAGGCAAGCAGAGGCGCCCTGCGGCTGATCCCTGCGAAGTCCGATATCTGGTCGCTCCCGACCTTGTTGGCGATAGCCATGACCGCGAAGAAGGCAGCCAGGTTGGTGGCAGCATAGGCACCCAGGTAGTACAGGACGCTGCTGGGGCCGGAGGTATCGCCATCGGCAGTAGTGGGAGCGATGGCCGCCAAGCCCACCAGCAGGTATCCGGCGTGGGCTATGGTGCTGTAGGCCAGCAGCCTCTTGACGCTGGTCTGGGCGATAGCCACCAGGTTGCCTATCGTCATCGAGGCGGCCGCCATGACAGCCAGAAGTATCTGCCAGTCAAGCTGGAAGACCTCGAACCCCCCGTACAACACCCTGAGCAGCACCGCAAACCCGGCAGCCTTGCTAGCCACGGACAGATAGGCCGTGACGGGGGTTGGCGCTCCCTCGTACACATCCGGCACCCACATATGAAAGGGGGCCGCCGATATCTTGAAGCCGAAGCCCGCGATGATAAGCACCACTCCTAGCAGTAAGGCCGAGCTGCCTCCGAAAATCTCCCCCGCCTCTGTCAGGAAAGCAGCCTGCCGGGCAATGTCACTCAGGAAAGTGCTCCCGGTGAACCCGTATACGAGGGCAATGCCATACAAGAGCAGGGCAGAACTCACGGCGCTCAGGACCAGGAACTTCAGGCCCGATTCGCTGGAGCGGGAAGTCTTTAGAAAGGCCGCAAGGGCTATCAATGGCAGTGTGGTCAGCTCCAATGCCACGTAGATGGCAATAAGCTCTTCGGTGGCCGCCAGAAGCATCATGCCGGTTGCAGAGAACAGCAGCAGGCCGTAGTACTCGCCCCGGTGCTCCCTCACATGCCTTGCATAGTCGGACGACGCCAAGACCACCAAGGCAGCCACGCCCAGCACGAGGAACTTGAAGAACAGGGCGAACCTGTCCACGACCAGGGTGCCGAATATGCCAACCAGTCTATGGTCGGGCTGATCGGCAACATCCATCCAAAGCCAGATGCTCAGACCCAGGGGGACTAGAAGTCCAATGGCGGCGAGCAGTCCGAGAAGGCCCTTCTGCTTCACCACGAGGTCCAGCAAGATAACCAGCAGGGCCAAGCCCACAAGGGCTATCTCCGGGGAGAGAAGGCGGACATCTTCAGGGGTCATTTGCCGGCGCTCACCAGGTCACTTACTTGTGACAGATGGGCAATGCCAGCCCCAAAGTAGTCGGTCAGAAGGGAGGGATACACTCCGATCACGACTATGCTTGCAGTCAACATCACAGCCGGAGCAGCTTCCAGGATGCTGGCATCGGTGATCAGGTCGAAGCGCTCTTTCCTTGGCCCGAATAGCACCCGTTCCAGCATCCAAAGGATGTAGCCGGCGGCTATGACTATCCCGAATGCCGCCAGGGCTGTTGGCCACGCAAAGGCCTTGAAACTCCCCAGGAACACCATGACCTCCGCCACAAATCCGCTCAGGCCGGGCAACCCGAGGGAGGCCAGCCCCGCGATGAGAAATCCGCAGGCGATGAGGGGCATCCTCCCGGCCAGCCCACCCAGGTCGGGGATGTACCTTGTGTGCGCCTTCTCATACACCAGCCCGACAAGGAGGAATAGCAGGCCCGTGATGGTGCCGTGAGTAAACATCTGCATGCTGGCTCCGGCCAGTGCAAGGCCGGCCACGTTCTCCGAGTCGGACCCGAAGAGGGTCCCTCCTCCGACACCTACAGCAACGCCCAACAGCACCAGTCCCATGTGGCTCACGCTGCTGTATGCTATCAACCGCTTCAGGTCCGTCTGGCGCAGGGTCACGATTGCTCCGTAGAGGACGCCGACCACGGCCAGCACCGCCAGCACCCATGCGTAGGTCTGGGCATGCTCCAGTTCGGGGAACATGCCCACGCAAACCCTGATCAGCCCATAACCGCCCATCTTCAACAGCACTCCGGCCAGCATGATGCTGACCGCCGTCGGTGCGTCGGTGTGGGCGTCGGGCAGCCAGGTATGCACAGGCCACACCGGAAGCTTGATTGCGAAGGCAGCCACGAAGAACCAGAAGATAAGGCCGACGGGGACCACAGATGAGCTGCTTATTCCCATCAGAGACAGCTGGGTCATGTCGAAGGTGGCCAAATTCGAGGTCAGGGCTACCGCAATTATCCCCACTAACATGAAAGCCCCGCCGAGGATAGTGAAGACCAGGAACTTCATCGCCGAGTACTCTTTGCGCCCGGTGCCCCAGATGGAGATAAGCATGTACATGGGCACCAGCTCCAGCTCCCAGAAGAGGAAGAACAGCAGAAAGTCCTGGGCTGCGAACACACCCATGACCGCCGTCTGCAGGACAAGCAGCCAAACGAAGTACTCCTTGACCCTGGTCTGGATGCTCCATGATGCCAGCACAGCGGCCAAGCCCAATAGCCCGGTCAGCAGCACCAGCGGAGCGCTTAGGCCATCTACAGCCAGATGATAGCTGGCTGTAAAGGACGCGCTGCCAATTATCGCACCTTCACCGAACCAGTTGAACCTGTCGATGATCTGGAACCGCTCGGCCCCTCCCCGGTCGTAGAGGGAGAGCACCAGCCCCGACAGGACGAGGTCAGCCAGGAGCACCAAGGTGGCAAACAGGTGTACTTTCCCACCACTCCGCAACAGGGCAGCTATCACAATCGCTCCTGCCAGGGGCAGGAAGACGGTCGCGGTCAAAAGGCCGTTAAATTCCAACTAGTACCGCCCAGTCCCCATTTTGCTCAGGTCCACATGAAGGCAAAGAATACCCCTCCTATAACTATTGCTCCCAAGGTGACGATCAGCACGTACCCCTGGGCCTGCCCGGTCTGGAGCAGGGCCACAACCCTTCCAAAGTTCATGGATGACCAACCGATGGTCTCCGCAAAGTTGTCTATAATCTTCCGGTCCATCCAGTCCAAGCTTCCACCGCCGACGCCGTAGAACCCTCGCCTCGTAACCCCTCCTTCGAGCAGCTCGTCCATGTAGTACTTCCGGGAAAGGAGGTGGTGTGCCAGTCTGAAGGGGGCGCCCAGTGGCCCCGGCAGAAGGTTCGGGACTAGGAACAAGAACACCGCAGTCCCTATGCCCAGGACCGCAACGGCCAGGGACAGCCCTGCCAGGGAAAGGATGATGTCGGACTTGCCTCCCAGGAAGTCCGCAAACCAGTGGGCCGGAATTCCCAGGATGTCCACGACAGGGTTCACGAGGCCGCCCGCAACTACCGACGCCACAGCCAGCAAACCCATGGGCAACACCATAACCCAGGGGGACTCGGCCAGATGCACCTTGTGCTCTCCTTGGTGGGAGGGAATGCCGGCGTCCTGTTCCTCAGCTTCGACACCTCCCCTGAACTCCCCGTGGAAGGTCATGAACACCATCCTGAAGATGTAGAAGGCGGTCATGGGGACAGCGGCGAACAGGAGCCAGAACACCACCGTGTCCACAGTTGAACCGCCACCCCAGGCATGGGCCAGAATCTCATCCTTGCTCCAGAAGCCCGACAGGGGGAAGATCCCGGCCAAGCTCAGCGAGCCAATAAGCACAAGCATGTAAGTCCATGGCATGTATTTACGAAGGCCGCCCATGTAACGCATGTCAAAGGTGCCGCTGGCATGGTTCACACTGCCAGCGCCCATGAAGAGCAACGCCTTGAAAAAGGCATGGGTGAACAGGTGGAAGATGGCAGGGACGTAGGCGCCGACTCCCAAGGCCGCCACCATGTAACCAAGCTGGCTGATCGTGGAGTAGGCCAGCACCCGCTTGATGTCGTTCATCACCAGTCCCATGGTGGCCGCGAAGATAGCGGTGATCGCCCCAACCAAGGCGATGATCTGCATCGCATGCACCGAGGCCTCGACGACGGGAAAGAAACGGGCGATCAGGAACACCCCAGCAGCTACCATCGTGGCCGCGTGGATCAGGGAGCTGACAGGGGTGGGACCTTCCATGGCATCGGGCAACCATATATGCAGGGGGAACTGGGCTGACTTCCCCATCGCCCCGGCAAATATCCCCATCACCATGAGAGTGAGAGCCGTTCCTCCCAGGAGACCTAGCTGCACTCCTGCAGATATGTCGGCAATCTCCAGGGCGTTGAGCCCGTTTTCAGCAAATGCAGCCGTGTTGAAGAACAGGTATAGAATGGCGATCAGGAAGCCCAAGTCCCCAATTCGGGTAACTACGAAAGCCTTCTTTGCAGCAGCAGCAGCAGCCGGCCTCGTGAACCAGAAACCGATGAGAAGGTACGAGCACACCCCGACTAGCTCCCAGAACACGTACAGCTGTACCACGTTGCTGGCAATCACAAGCCCGATCATGGAAGCAGTGAACAGGGACATTAGGGCGTAATACCGGGCGAAACCCGGATCGCCTCTCATATAGCCGAGGGAGTACACCTGGACCATCAGGCTCACCCCGGTCACAACCACCAGCATTATGGATGTGAGCGGGTCCAGGATAATGCCCAGGTTTATCTGCAACGCGCCCAGGCTCAGCCACTCGTGGGGAGCGAACAGCACCTCGCCGTTGTCGATGACGGAGCCAAGGGCCACCAGCGACAGGGCGAATGAGGCGCCTATAGTCGTGATGGTCGTAAGGGCAGCCAGGCCGGAGAACCGGTTGAGAAATGGCCGGATCACCAGGGCAATGGCTACAAAGGAACCCAGCGGCAAAAGGAATATAGCCCAAACGGCTGCCTCTTGGATCATCTTACAGTTTCCTCAGGATCTCCTCTGCCACATGTTCCCTGCCCTTGGGCACCATGATCCGGAAAGGGGTCCGATCTGCCCAATCGAGGATGTCCCCCTCAGGAAGGATACGAGTGGGCAAACCCTCTCCTTCCAGGACTTCCTTCCACATCTCGGCCGTCATCAGGTTGGACACCCTCTTAAACTCGGTCCACATACTGCCTTCCCACTACTCGCGTAGTCGCTCAGCGTCGCATCAAGCTGGCTTCAGTTATGTCAACAGTTTCCCGGTTCCTGTAGAGCGCTATGACTATTGCCAGGCCCAAAGCTATTTCGGCCGCCGCAACGGTTATGATGAACACAACGAACATCTGCCCGGTCAACAATCTTCCCAGGTGGTCCTGGACCCCCGTCGGAACAATGTACTTGGCAAAGGCCACCATTGCCACGTTTACCGCGTTGAACATCAGCTCAAGGGACATGAGGACGGTAATGGCATTCCTCCGAGCCATCGTGCCGTACAGCCCGATGCAAAAGAGGATGGCAGAGAGTATCAGCAGTCGCTCCAGGTCCACCGCTACCGATCCCTCGTGATTACCAGCGCTCCGATTATGGTGGCCAGCAAAAGCACCGCGGCCACCTCAAAGGGCAGAACGTAATCGTTTATCAGCAGGTCTCCTATTCCCGTGCGCTCCTCGGCCCCTTCGTAGCGTCCCTCGAAGACATTCAACACAGGGAAGTTCTCGACGGACACGCTCTGCCCGTCAACGGACAATATACCGGTGGCTTCCCCGGGAACCACCGAGTATTTCAGGTCTCCGTCAGAGCCGACCAACCACCACCTGTCCTCTTGTACCTTCGGACGTATCTCGACTACATCCTGCACAGGAGAGTCGGGCGCGTTTAATGCGCTAATCAGGTCCTCGGACAAGGGTGTGGGCTCCGTGGCCTCCATGAACTCCTCGGCAAACGCAGGATGCAATCTGGCGACCAGCCGACCCTGTTCCAGGAAAATCAATTCGGCCTGCAGTATCTGCGCGTCCGTCTCATAGTCAATCGCTTCCGAAGTCCGAAGGTTGGCCCTATGCTCCTCAGCAATTGCCAGGTTCTCATCAATGCGCTCTTGGATATGCCTCCCCACACCATCTTCCCAGTCAGCAGGGAGGCCGCCCACTGTGTTGGACTGCACCGCTTCGGTAGCCCAACCCAAGCCCCGGACATCCAGTCGTTCCTGGATAAGCTGCTGCTGACCAGTTGAAGCTACATCCAACCCCGGTTGCTGGTTCCAGTCGGTGTCCAATGCTACGTAAATAAGGGCAGCCAACAGCAGCGCTGGGAGTACGACCGCGGGAAGCTGAAGCCGATTCGGCAGGTTGCCTTGCTGCACCTCCCTGGTGAGCATGATGGCGAATACGATGAGGATAGCCACAGCGCCCACGTAAATCAGTAGCTGAACGACAGCCAGGAACTCGGCGCTCATCAGCACGAAGAGGCCCGCCACCGTCATGAAGACGAGGACAAGGAGAAGGGCTGCCCGAAACACATCCCTGACAAGTACAACGCCCAAGGCGCCACCGACACCTGCGGCCGACAGCATCCAGAATGCTATCTCCTGAAACACCGGTTTTCTTGCATCCTCTCGGTTCTAATTTGAGATGATGGAATGCCTACCCTGGATTTCATCTCGACTAATGTAGCCATTCCTTCCCTGCTATGGGCATTCGGTCTCACTGCCGGACCCTAAGACTCAGCAGATGACGACCGGCCTTCGCCGATATCCGCCCTATTTATTCTTGCTCCCGACTTTTCGTGTTGGTGCCACCGGTTCTGCTCTCTTCCCACTTCTTTCCAGGATAGTGGTGGACCGTCGTGGGGACTATATCCGGCGTTCTCGAGCTGGGGCCGGAACCAGGTGCTGGGTCTTTTCTCCGCTTGGCGGAGCTCATCTATGCCGATAACCAGCTCGCTGCGGGCATAGCGTCCCCGCTCGAAACCACTACCCATGAACAGCGCATCGTAGGGGCACGCCTCGACGCACAGCCCGCAGAACATGCAACGCCCAATGTCTATGTCGAACACTTCCAGGTTGTACTTGTCGCCCTGGGGTTTGGCGGTGCCGCTGGGGGAAGTTACGATCTTGATGATTCCCAGGGGGCAGTACTTGGCACAGGATGCGCATCCAGTACATCGCTCTTCGTACCACCCGAACTCTTCACCCCGGAACCTGGGATGTTGGGAAACCCTTTCCTCAGGGTACTGAATCGTAAAGGGTTTCCTGGTCAGGTTCTTCAGGGTGATCATCAGGCCCTTGGCAAGTCCAAGACCGTACATGCTATGCCCCATCTCCCTGCCCGGCAGCGGGCAAGGTCGTTCTCGAAGGCCAGGCCCCGGTTCCAAATGTGCTTTGCGGTGGGCGTACCTTGTCTCTCACGACGTTACTAGGGCGAGGGGAATATTTATTGCAGCCATAAGGCCCAGGTCCCCCCTCGAAAGGGCTCCTGTGTCATCTCGAAGCCAGTAGACCTGCAGGGTGGTTGCGAAAATGTTGATCAAGCTCAGCGGGAACAGGAATTTCCACGCGAAGGCCATTATCTGGTCTATACGCAGCCTGGGGAAGGTTGCCCTGATCCAGATGAACAGGAACACAAAGAACCCCAATTTCATCAGGAACCAGAGGGCCCCCAGCTGGCCGGAAAGAAATGGACCGCTCCAGCCGCCCAGGAACAGGGTGGATGCCACAGCCGATGCTGCGACCACGCCTCCGAACTCTGCCATCTGCACCAGGGCAAACTTGATGCCGCTGTACTCGGTGTGATAGCCGGCCACAAGCTCCGATTCCGCTTCCACGATGTCGAAGGGGGTGCGGTTCAGCTCCGCCGAGATTCCCAGCAGGAACACCAATATCCCCAGGGGCTGCACCACGATAAAGGGCAGATGCTGCGCGTTGACCACATCCACCAAGCTCATGGACCCTGCCAGAAGTACGATGCCGACCATGGAGAGAACAGTGGGAATCTCATAGCTGATCAGCATGGCCACGCCCCGCATAGCTCCGAACATGGCGTAGCGGTTCCCCGAAGACCAGCCTGCCATGAAAATGCCCAGGGTGCTCAGACCGGTAATGGCCACAAGGTAGAGGACCCCGATATTCAGGTCTGCCAGGAAGGTATTCCTGGCGATGGGAACCACCGCCAGCCCGGCTATCAACGGGAATACAACCACGATGGGCACCATCAGGAACGCAATCCGGTCCGCGCCCTGGGGCACCAGATCTTCCTTTGTCAACAGCTTTACAAGGTCGGCGATCGGCTGTAGGAGTCCGAAGGGTCCCCACCGGTTGGGCCCCAAACGGTTTTGCATTCTCCCCAGTACGCGCCTCTCCAGCCACACGTACAGGGCAGCGCCCAGAAGCACGCCATTGACCAGGATAAGAATGATCAGAAATCCCGAGATGATGTGGTCGAGCCAGCACAGGGAACTTGGGATGAACTCGCCAATGGCGTTGTAAATGTGCCTGTAAAGCACATTGTCATGGAACAGGCTGTCGGGGCCTATGCTGCAGTTCACCGATCAACCTCGCCCATGTTTATGTCGATGCTCCCCAGGTTGACGATCATGTCTGCCAGCTTCCAGCCGATGAGCAGGTCCTTGATCATCGTCAGGTTGAGCAAAGAGGGCGAACGTATCTTGCATCGGTAGGGAGATATCCCCCCGTCGCTGATCAGATAGAAGCCAAGCTCGCCC
This sequence comes from Dehalococcoidia bacterium, assembly GCA_021296025.1. Lineage (GTDB taxonomy): Bacteria > Chloroflexota > Dehalococcoidia > Lucifugimonadales > JAGWBF01 > JAGWBF01. Next base: position 37,777 of record JAGWBF010000003.1, read on the forward strand.
TTGGGGGATTCAACGCGCCCGTAGGACTCAGCCCCCTTGGGCGGACGCAGCACCAGGGGCAGCTCCGCTCGCACCGGGCCCGGGGGCATCTGCTCCACGCATTGTCGGACGATTCTCAGGCTCTGGCGCATCTCCTGCATTCGCACCCAGAACCTGTCCAGGTTGTCGCCGTTGGTGCCGACCGGCACATCGAACTCCAGCCCGTCGTACACATCGTAGGGGTCGGCCTTTCGCCAGTCCCAAGCCAGCCCGCTGGCCCGCAGTATGGGGCCGCTGGCCGAGCAGGCGATAAGCCTGTCCAGGGGCAGATTGCCGACGTTTCGCACCCTCACAAGAATGATTTCGTTCTCCGCAAGGAGCTGTTCCAGCTCATCCAGGTAGGACGGCATGTAGTCCAGGAACCGGTCCAGGGCGGGCCAGAAGTCCTCGGGGGCGTCGTAATACACCCCCCCGGGCCTCATGTAGCTCACGGTAATGCGAGCGCCGCACAGCATCTCGAAAAGGTCCAGGATGCGCTCCCGCTCCCGGAAGCAGTACATCAACGGCGTGCCCAAGGCCCCCAGGTCCTGGAGCAGGAAGCCGGTGGCCACCAGGTGGCTGGCGATACGCTGGAGCTCGGCTGCCATAACCCTCAGGTACTGGCCCCTTATGGGCACCTCTATGCCCATGAGTCTCTCGACGGCAAGGCAATATGCTTGATTGTTGGTCATGGAGGCCACGTAGTCCAGCCGGTCGGTGAGGGTGACAATCTGGGTATAGTTGCGCTCTTCGGCAAGCTTTTCGGTGCCCCGGTGCAGGTACCCGAATATGGGCTCCACATCCACGATCATCTCGCCATCGAAGGTCACGCGAAGGCGAAAGACCCCGTGGGTGCTGGGATGCTGGGGCCCGATGTTGACGGTGATGGGCTCGGTGCGAATCGGCATGGTCGGCCTAGTACTCCACCGCATCCTGGAAATCTTTGCGCAGCGGATGCCCCGGAAAGCCTTCCCAAAGCAGGATTCGCTTCATGTTGGGGTGGCCCTCGAACCTGACGCCCATCAGGTCCCAGATCTCTCTCTCCTGGTAGTCAGCCCCCGGCCAAATCTCGATGACTGACGGGACTTCAGGTTCGCCCCTGCCGGGCACCCTTGTCCTCAGGAAGGTGCTGTGGTTGAACTCGAAAGAGGTCATCAGATAGACGACCTCGAAGTGGTCTATGTAATCAACCGCCGAGATGGAGTTCAGGAATTCGAGCTTCAGCTCGGGGTCTTCCTTCAGGAACCTGCAGACATCCGCGATAAGGGGCGGTTTTATCCACAGGTGAGATGCTGTCTGCTCTTCCACAGAGTCGGGATAAGCTGCCTGAATGTGCTGGGCCAGTTCCCCCACATCAAGGAAGCTGGTCATCATTCACCTGCAACGTTGCCCCGCAGACTGTAGCGTTTGATCTTTTCGTGGAGCTGCATGATCCCGTAGAGAAGGGCATCGGGCCGGGGCGGGCAGCCGGGCACATACACATCCACCGGGACGATGTGGTTGACGCCGGGCACCACGCTGTAGCAGGAGTAGTAGGGTCCACCGCTGGTGGCGCAAACGCCCATGGAGATGACCCACTTGGGTTCGCCCATCTGGTCGTAGATCCGTCGTATGGCCGGCGCCATCTTCCAGGTGACGGTGCCTGCGACGATCATCAGGTCCGCCTGCCTCGGTGTGGCCCTGAAGGCCTCCATCCCAAACCGGGCTATGTCGAACCTTCCCATCGCTGTGGCCATCATCTCGAACGCGCAGCAGGCCAATCCGAAGGCCACGGGCCACAGGGCCGACTTGCGCCCCCAGTTCAGCAGGGCATCCACCGAGGTGACCATCACATTCCGGGACAGGTCATCAGGCACCTGGATCAGAGGTTCAGGATAAGGTTGGGCGCTGTTCCGGCGCATGTCGCTGACCACTCGCCCTTCCTCCAGGTCCAGGCTCCAGGTACGGGCGCTCAGGGGGCCTGCGCCATCTTGTATTTCCTGGGTCATTCCTATCTCCACTCCAGGTCCTGTTTTCGCCAAGCGTAAACCCAGCCGAGCATCAGTATAAGGATGAACACCATCATCGCTATCAGGGCAAACAGGCCAAGCTGATTGAACTTGACTGCCCAAGGATAGATGAAGACCACCCCGACATCGAAGATGATGAACAGGAGGGCGTACAGGTAGAAACGGAAGTTGAACTGTCCCCATTTGCCTCCGATGGTCTGCATCCCGCACTCATAGACCTCGGACTTGACGTCACTGGGCTTCTGGGGACGTATCTTGACTTTGGAAGCAGCCCACGACAGCATCAACATGCTGGTGGGAACTATGACGGCTACTATGCCGAGAATTGCAACAAGGCCGTACTGACGCAGATAATCGTCGACCATGCTCCCCTAAACACACCCTGCATTTGGCCTAGGAAATATAACATAGGCAGACCCCTGGCGCAAGGAAAGAGCCTGCCCTTTAGGCCCCCTTTGCCAGGGTACCCAATGCCCCTTCTATGCGCCTTACGCAGCGCTCCTTGCCCAGCACTTCCATGGTGGCGAACAGGGGAGGTGAAGCTGTCCTGCCGGTGAGGACCATGCGCAGCATGCCGAAGTAACGGCTGGCCGAGAGTCCCATCTCGGCAGCGGCTGCCGTGAACCACTCCTCCAGGACCTCGTGGTCGAACTCCTTGGCACCCTCCATAATGTCCAATCCACGCTTAAGCGCAGCTACGGCAGTTTCAGGTTCTCTCACCCGGTCCAGTATCTCTTCGGCGCGGGGATTCACGTTGTCCAGAAAGAAGTAGCTAGCAGCCTCGGCCACGCTTCCCGCGTTGTCCAACCCCCCGCCCAGGGTCCTTATCCGCTCTTGCAGCAGGGGGACGAGCTTCAGCAGATAGTCCCGGTCCACGGGGGTGCACTCCCCAGGCAGGTCCTTCTCCAGGTAGGGCAAGACCGCGTCGGCCAGCTCCTCAGAGGACATCTGCCGGATGTACACCCCGTTCATCCACTGGAGCTTCTCGATATCGAAGATTGCCGCCGAGCGGACGATGCGGTCTGCGTCGAAGCTATGCACCAGCATCTCCCGGGACATCACCTCCGTCTTGTCATCCAGGGACCATCCCAGCAGGGCCATGAAGTTTACCATCGCATCCGGCAGGAACCCTTCGGACCTGTACTGGAGGGCTGATGAAGCCCCGTGGCGCTTGGACAGCTTGGACCTGTCGGGCCCCAGGATTATGGGCAGGTGGGCGAATACGGGGGGCGTATATCCCAGGGAGCTGTACAGATGGACATGGAGCGGGGTGCTGGACAGCCACTCCTCGGCCCGGAGGACATGGCTGATGTCCATCAGGTGGTCATCGACGACGTTGGCTAGGTGGTAGGTCGGATAACCGTCGGACTTCAGCAGGATATGGTCATCCAGGAGGTCGTTGCGCCACACAACATCACCCCGGATGATGTCATGGAAGTCCGTCTCTCCCTCCCTGGGCATCCTGAAGCGGACCGCCGGGACTAGACCCTGGGAATCCAAACGGTCTCGCTCAGCGGGACTCAGGTCCCGGCAGTGGCCATCGTACCCTCTTGAGCCCTTCTGCCCCCTTCTCGACCGGCGCATCTCTTCCAACCGGTCCGGGGAGCAGTAGCAGTGGTAGGCGCTCCCGTCCTCCACCAGCCTCTGGGCCGCCTCGTGGTAGATGTCCAGCCTCTGGGACTGGAAGTAGGGAGCGTGAGGGCCTCCCACCTCGGGGCCTTCATCCCAGTCCAAGCCAAGCCAGCGCAGGGATTCCTGGATCTTGCCCAAGGCCCCGGCGGAGTAGCGCTTCTGGTCGGTGTCTTCCACCCGGAGGATGAATGACCCACCATGATGGCGGGCAAATAGCCAGTTGAAGAGGGCTGTGCGCAGGTTGCCTATGTGGGGGTCCCCTGTGGGACTGGGTGCGTAGCGCACCCTCACGCTGCTTCCAGGCACCTTATCACCTCATTCATGTCCTCGGGCAGGGGAGCCGTAAAGGTCATCTCCTCGCCTGTGGTCGGGTGCATGAAGCCAAGGCTGTAGGCGTGCAGGAACTGCCTTGGCAGCAGGGGACTGGTCTTTCCGTAGAGGCCATCTCCAAGAAGGGGATGCCCGATGGCTGCAAAGTGGACCCGGATCTGGTGGGTTCGGCCCGTTTGGGGGAACACGTTCATTAGCGAGCAACCGCCGATGCTGCGGACAACCTCGTAGCTGGTAACGGAATCCCGGCCTCCTTCCACCACCGCCATTCGCTTGCGGTTTATTCTATCCCTGCCTATAGGGTACCGCAGGGTTCCCTTAGCGGGCAAAACCTCACCCACAGCCAGGGCCCGGTACATCTTGGACATGCTCCTGGAGGCCAGCTGCCTGGCCAGGTGCTGGTGGGCCGCCGTGGTCTTGGCCACAACCATCACGCCCGAGGTGTCCTTGTCCAGCCGGTGAACGATGCCCGGCCGGACGGTATCTCCGATGCCTGCAATGTCGGGGCATATGGACAGAAGAGCGTTCACCAGCGTCCCCGACGGATGGCCGGGACCGGGATGGACGGAGAGCCCCGGCGGCTTGTCAACCACAGCCAGGTCCGCATCCTGGTACAGAAGGTTGACGGCGATGTCTTCGGGCTGGAGGGCCGAAGGTTGGGGCTCGGGCAGACCGACCTCCACCTCATCCCCTGCATTAAGCTTTTGCCCCGGCTTGGAGGTGCTGCCGTTCACCAGCACATGACCATTCCCAATTAGCTGGCGGACCTGAGACCTGGTCAGGCCGGGCCTCTGAGAGACCAGGTAGATGTCCAGTCTCTCCTGGCGGTATGAGACCTGCAGCGTAAAGGTCTCCATGGTCACTGGGCCCCTCGGTTCCCGTAGGTCACGCCACATCCCGGGCACAGCCACACCCCTCCGGTGTAGCGCACTTCGGTGTTGCACAAAGGGCACCCTAGTAGTAGCGCGGTTCCCAGGTCCCCTTGGACCATGCCTGCGCTTCTGTCCACGGTAAGCGAAACCCCACCCTTTGCTCCATAGGGCCGTGGTTGGCCTGTTCTCTCCTGCTTGTTGGGAGACAGAAGCAGGAAAAGCAGCAGAAGGATGCCCACCACAATAGATGCGTCCGCCACGTTGAATATCGGCCACGGTCCGACGTCTATAAAGTCTGTGACCGCCCCCAGCCTTATCCTGTCCACCAGGTTGCCCAAGGCTCCTCCCAGCTGCAGGCCCAAGCTCAGGCGCAGCAAGGGACTGGACAGGGCGTGGCTGCGATACAGGAAGAAGAGTATCCCGATGGCAACAAAGGAGGCCAACACCAGCACCATCGTCTGGTCGGGGAAGAGGCCAAAAGCCCCTCCGGTATTGGAAGTCAGAGTGATCCGGAAGAAACCATCGTAAGGCACCGATTGACCATAGAAGAGACGGTTAAGGACTATGGCCTTGGACACCTGGTCCAAGCTGAAGGCTGAGCTGGCTGCCAGCAGGAAGAAGGGGTCTTTTACCCAGGACACCCATCCTGGATTCAAGGTGTGCTCCTAGGGAAACCTCGACAGGAAAACAAGAGGGTTCGCAACTTTACTTTACCAGGTGGGGAGCAAGGAACCGGGCAACCTCGTCGGCGGCGCTGTTCTCGAGGCCTGCCCACACATGATTAGCTCCGGGTATGATTCTCAGCTCGGCGCCCTCCAAATTCCCAGCCACCGCTTCTTGCAGGGACTCGCTATTCACCACCTGGTCCCTGTCGCCGCTTATCACCAGCTTGGGCACCCCAGATTTGCTTTCTTTCAGGCCTTCGAAGGCCCTGAGGGGAGGCGAGACCAGGGCCATGGCCTTGATGCGCCCGTACCCTCCCAACCCTACCAGGGACACCACAGCCCCGAAGGAGTATCCAACCAAGCCCAGGCGTTTGCCGTCCACGCCGGGCAGCTTGCCCAGCACCTGCAGGGCAGCGGCCACATCGTCCTTCTCTCCTTCTCCCTCGTCGTAGGCTCCCTCGCTCCGGCCAACCCCCCGGAAATTGAACCTCAGGGTCGAGATGCCCTGTTCAAGGAGGGAGCGGGAAATGGCAAGCACAAGGGAGTTATCCATGCTGCCTCCCATAAGGGGGTGGGGATGACACAGGACGACCCCCGGACACGCGACCGCGGCGTCGCCGGGAGATGCCAGGACAGCCTCCAGGGTGAGATTGCCTGAACGGAATGAGAGCGCTGTTTGTCGCATATTCGTAATGACCCGTTGCCAGACTCATCATACTAGATTTCGCCCTAGTGTTTGGCAAGAAGTGTTGCTAGAATATTGCCCAATCCCGGCTCCGGAGGCGCATATGCCTGTCATCGATTTGCGAAGCGACACCGTTACCAAGCCCACTGAGGAGATGAGGGCCGCTATGGCCCAAGCTGAGGTGGGCGACGACGTTATGGGGGAAGACCCTACTGTCAACCGGCTGGAGCAGATGGCGGCTGAACTTCTGGGCAAAGAGGCGGGCCTGCTGACCTCCAGCGGCACCATGAGCAACCTGATCGCTGCCCTGTCCCACTGCAGACGCGGCGACGAGGTGATCATGGGCAGCGAGGGACACATGTTTTGGAATGAAGTAGCAGGGGCTGCCACCCTGGCCGCGGTGCAGGTGCGCACCGTGCCCAATGATTCTCAAGGGCGCATGGACCCGGGCGATGTGGAGGCGTCCATCAGGCCCCCGGGCAACATCCACTTTCCCAGGACTTCCCTACTCTGCCTTGAAAACACCCACAATCGGTGCAACGGGGGAGTCCTCACTCCCGAGGACACCCGCAGCGTGTCCGAGGTCGCCCACGCCAACGGCGTGGCGGTCCACCTGGACGGCGCGCGGGTGTTCAACGCCGCCGTGGCCCTGGAGGTCCCTGCCAAAGATCTGGTGGCCGATGTGGACGATGTGTCCTTCTGCCTGTCCAAGGGGCTGAGCGCTCCGGTGGGCTCCGTCCTGTGCGGCAGCCAGGAGTTCGTGGAGCAGGCCCGCAAGTGGCGCAAGATGCTGGGCGGCGGGATGCGCCAGGCCGGGGTGATTGCAGCAGCGGGCGTTGTAGCGCTGGAAACGATGGTCGATCGCCTGGCCGAAGACCACTCCAATGCCAGCCGCTTGGCCTCGGGGTTGTCCCAAGTCCCCGGAATACGCCTGGACCCAGGATCCTTCCAGACCAACATTGTATTCCTGGAGCTGGAGGCGGAGCTGGGGAGCGTCCATGAGTTCATATCCCGCCTCAACCAGCATGGCCTGAAGGTGTCCTATCCGGGTGGGCGCCGGATCCGGCTGGTAACCCACCGTCACATAAGCCCGGGGGATGTAGAACAGGCTGTGGATATTGTCGCCAAGGTCGCCAGGGAGCAGCGTAAGCCGGCGGCTTAGCAAAGGCCTGCAATCATATCGCCGACCGATAACCATTTGCGTGCACAGCATCAGGATGGCATATAATACGGGGCGTTCGCTCTGCAAGGAGATACTCAAAACCAAGATTCTGGAGGAGACAGCATGCCCGCAGACTTCGTGAAGGTGGCCCAGACTTCGGACCTGGCTCCGGGGCAGATGAAGCAGGTGCAGGCCGGTGATGAGCTGATCCTGCTGATTAACCTCGACGGGGAGTACTTCGCCATGGATGACATCTGCTCCCATGCCTATGCCCCCCTGACCCAGGGCGACCTGAACGGCGAAGAGGTGGAGTGCCCGCTGCATGGCAGCGCCTTCAACGTGAAGACCGGGGAGGTGCTGTGTCCCCCCGCCAACCAGTCCCTCGAGACCTTTGCGGTGCGCATAGAAGGGGACGACATCCTCGTCGGCCCCAAGGGCTGAAACTATGGGCATAGCCTCGTCCCGATGAGGGGGCGCCCATTTGGGGATCACCGGCCCCTGGTGTCTCCCCACAGGTAGATGTGCAGACGGGGGCTGAACCGCAGGTTTTCGTTCACGCAAAGCTGGCTCAGCCAGTCGCTCCGCTCCTGCAGCACCGAAGAGGTGCGCCCCTCGGGGGAAAGGAGCACCCGCTCCCTGGAAAGAGACATTTCATCCATAAGCCTGCGGACCTCTTCCACGTCCGATTCCCTCGTAACCACGAACTTGAAATAGGCCTGCGAGATAGCTGCGAAGGACTTTAGCGCCTCCGGGACATAGCGTTCCTCCGACGTATTCCCCGACGTGTCAAGCTTGGGAGAGACGTTCCACTGATCGATAAGCGCACCCATTTCAGGCGTGGGCGCGATGGTGCCGTTGGTCTCCACCTCGAAGGTGAATCCCCGGCCCTTAAGCGATCGGACCAGCCCAGCCATCTGGTCCTGCTGCAACATCGGCTCTCCCCCGGTGATGACAAGATGGGAACAGCCGTATTGCAGCACCTCGTTTTCGACGTGTTCTGGCGAGAGTTCCACAACCTCTTTTTGGAAATCGTAGTTCTTCCAGTCCCAGGTGTACTTGGTGTCGCACCAGGTGCAGGCCAGGTTGCACTGGGCCAGCCTCAGAAACACCGCTGGTGTCCCCGCCATCGTACCTTCGCCCTGAAGGGTGTGAAATATCTCCGGCCTGCCTTCGGGTCGACAGCTTACTTTCAACAACGTTTCCGAAGGGTGGGAATCCGTATTCACGACGTTCCGCCCTTCAACCTTACCAGCAGGGGGTCGGGGTGCCCCGCCTCTTGAAAGCCCTTTGCCCGCAGAATACAGCTGTCGCAGGTACCGCAGGGTTCAGGGCCTCCCTGGTAGCAGCTCCAGGTGTTGGTGAGGGGAGCATCTAGATCCTTGGCCCATCGGACTATCTCCCCCTTGGACAGGTGGATGATGGGGGTCTCAATATTCATCGGGATGTTGTACTCGCTCCACAGCTTGCTCCCGTACTTTAGGACCTCTTTCATCTTCTCGAAAAACTCGGGGCGGCAATCGGGATACCCGCTGTAGTCGATAGCATTGGGGGCCATGAACAGCGTGGCCTGAATCTCATCCGCCTTCAACTTCTCCTGCTCAATGGCCCACAGAGCCTGGCTCTCCAGGTAGGCGGCGCTGACGGTGATGAAGAAGGTGTTGCGTAGGGGAACGTAGGAGCTGGGAATGGACTGGCCCATCTGGCTTGCGTCTCTTTCCTCGGGCAGGGCGATGACGTCGGGGCTGGTCAGGGCCGAATACCAGGCGACCTTCCCAAAGGACGACACATCCACCAGCTCATGGCGGATGCCCAGGGATGCGCTGACCTGGCGGGCGCTGTCCAGCTCCGTGCTGTGGATCTGGCCGTAGTAGAAGGTGAGGGCCGTCAGCCGGTCGGTCCTGTGCTTGGCATATGCCGAAACGGTGGTGGAGTCCAGCCCGCCGGAGAGCAGGGTGACGCCGATGCTGACCATCAGGAGGCTGATCTATATTCAGCGTACTGGGTAGAGGACTCCCACATACGGACAGCTGCCGGTTCGATGCCGCAAAGCTCCTCGGTCTTGCGGTATATCTCCCGGGCCATCACCTCCGCCGACGGGTTCACCCCATCGAAAAGGTAGATGAACTGCTCCTTGACCCCCCGTAGAGCTTCCAAAAGCTCGCCGTCCTTGCTGTTCAACAGGAATGCGTGGTCCCAGTTGGCATCGATCCACGAGGACACCTTCTGCTTCAGCTCGCTGAAATCCACCACAAATCCCACTGAATTCAGGGCATGGGAAGCCATGAAAATTTCGACCTTGTAGTTGTGGCCGTGGGGATGGATACACTTGCCATTGTGGCCCAGGAGCCGGTGACCGGCGGAGAACTCCATCTCCACCCGGACCTGGTAGTCGTCCTTCATCGCCGTCGCCTGATGAGACCGCTCAAGAGGGCAAGCCCTCTCCTGGGTACGTGGCGGTAACGACTGTGTGCAACCCTCCCCGGACCTTGTAGTCCAGCACTACCTCCATGCAGCGGGGCTTGCACGCACCCACCAAGTCGTCCAGGATACGATTGGCGGCGCTTTCCTGCACGATCCCCACATCCCGATAGGACAACAGGTAGTACTTTAGGGACTTTAGCTCGATGCACAGCTCGTGAGGCTCGTAGGTAATGCTCAGCGTGCCGTAGTCGGGAAGGCCCGTCCAGGGGCACACGGCGGTGAATTCGTCGGTGTCTATGCGAACTGTGGACTCTCCACAAGAAGGCTCGTAGTCAAAGGACATAATGATGGCGCTGTCGATGGACGCCTCCGGTCCATCCTGTATGAGCCTGTCCAGGTTCTCGTAGCGTTCCTTCAGCGATTCTATAGATGCCATGTCCGCCACTTCTTCGCCCAGTCCTCCGGGATTGTGACCCAGGTATTCCTCCGAGCCAACCGGAGGTCATATCGGACGTTTATTTCATGATAGGTTATGCCAAATGAGGTGTCAAAACCCCTGTGTGGCTCCCTCTATCTCCCTTGTCATTCCTAGGGCCCTGGGGTATCCTTGTTGTATCTGGCAGATACGGGAGGGCCCCTGGCCCAAACGGGGGAAAAGGCGTTGAAAGACCAAGCCCCAAACGGCGCAGCGGCCGAGACCGAACTGCTCCAATCTCCGGCAGAGCTGGAGGAGATACAGGAGCTTTTGAAAGAGGCGGTAGCTTCGGAGCCCTCCCTTCGCCTGTTGCCCAAATTCGGCATGGCGCGGGCCGGCAGTCCCGACTTCCACAGGACCTACTTTGCTATCCACTGCACCTGTGGGACGGCGGGTCTTGTTTGTATAGAAACAGCCAAGTCCAAGACCCTGTCCCAAGTTGAGGATGCGCTGCCTTCCCTGAAGCAGCACCTGGTGGGCAGGGCCAAGCAGTTTGCAAGCATGCCATGCTCAATGCACACCAGCATGCGCTCTGCGGGCATCCAGGCTTCAATGCCAGGAAGTGGGGGAGGCTGATATGGCGAAGGAACTGGACCAGGACAAGGCGATGGAAGGCACCATCCGCTTCTCGGAAAAGTACGTCGAGAAGAGCGGGTACAAGTTCTTTCCCGACCAGGAGGTGGTGCGCCTAGTACAGGAGGGCCTGGCCCGCAACCAAGTGGAGTACGGCTACCGCTACTGCCCTTGAATGCCCCTCAGCGGCGATCCCGTCGAGGACCGCAAAAAGATTTGCCCCTGCGACCGGCACCATGAGGATATAGAGAGGGACGGGTTCTGTATCTGAATGTTCTTTGTCAGCGAAGAGTTTCTTCGCCAACAGGAACAGGGTAGTGAGATCGAACAGACCATTGGCGATGCAGTCCAGCCCGGCGAGGGCCTGTTTGACCAACCATATAAATCGAAGGCAGACCAGAAGGGGAGTCAGAGTACTTAGAGGAGCTGAGAAGCTGTGAGCATAACCGTTTACACATCCGTTGGTTGAGGCCCCTGCCACATGGTGAAAGTGTACCTTTCACAAAAGGGGTTGGAGTTTACCGAACGGAACGTTTCACTGGACGAAAACGCAAGGGATGACCTGCTATCCCTGGGATATCGCAGCACACCCGTGACTGTGATAGACGACCAGAAGGTCGTCGGGTACAGCCCTCCCAAGCTGGAAGAAGCCCTGCAAGCGGCCGGGATCTAGACGCAGGTAACCTTGTCCCATAGGGCCAATGCAAGTTGCTCCTCCGCTTATACAGAGGAGCGGGCCTAGCGGGCGTGCCTCAGGAAACTGGATGCAAGTAGGCGGGCTTACTTGCCCAGCAGCTTCATCAAGAGGGCCATCCTGACGTACAAGCCGTTCTCTGCCTGACGATAGCCGGCCCATCGAGGATCGCTGGTCTCCTCGATGATCAGATCGCTGCGCTGCATTGGGTCGAGGATGACGCATCCCGGCTTCAGGGCCGCCAGCAGGTCTCTATCGACCTTGGCTTCCACAATGTTCCGGCTCCTCACCAACTCCGCGTGGCCCGGCGTGCCAGCCCCGTTAACGTACACCGCATCCAGTGACCCGGCCAGCTCTGCCAGTGACGTACCCTGGGTGAAGGAGATTCCGGCACTGGTGCAGTAATCTATCGTGTCCTGATCGGCCTGTCCGGTTACGGGCACCAAGTGCACGCTGACGTTGTCGTACATTGCCAGGGCCGTCAGCAGGGCGTTTACGTTTCGATGATCTAGCCGGCCCAGGAAAGAGATGTTAAGCCCATCTATGCCGCCCAGCTCCCGATTGAGGGTGTACAGGTCCAGGAGCGCCTGGGTCGGGTGGTCTTCGGGGCTTCCTCCGTTGATGACCGCCAGCCCCCCGGCCTCGGCGGCTTGCTCCGCAGCCCCGGGCTGCTGCGACCTTAATACAACAACATCGAAATGCAGGCTTTCCAAGAACCTCATGGTGTTCTCAATGAAGGTGGTTGTCCTGACCGGGAAGAACTGGGATGCATCTTCTGTGTGCTGAGCATCGCCCCCGAGGAGGGCCATCGCCCGCTCGAAGGACGCCCGGGTGAGGAAGCTGGGTTCGTAGAACAGGCAGTATAGTGACCGGCCTTGCAGGGCCTGTTCCACAGGAGCGCCATCTCGAATTCGATCGCACAAAGGAAATAGCTCGCCTTCAATCCATTGGCGCTCCAGGTCCCTGGTCCGTATTAGGTGATTCGACACAACAAGTCCTCGGTGTAGCTTTGGGTCATTCCGGTCATCGGAAAGGTGCCTTCCTGGAAAAAACTCTTATGTTATATTGCAGGCACCAGTGAGAATGTAACCGGGCCATGTTACACTATAGCCCGCTTTATCGCCAAGCTGGGTCAAAGCTACGCCAGGGTGGTCCCGGCACTCTTTCGAAGGAGCGGCAGGTTTGGACAACATACTGGTCACCGGTGGTGCAGGATTCCTTGGGATGACCCTTGTGAAGAGCCTGGTGGGCTTCGGGGTGCGCCCGCGGGTGCTCGATATCAACCGTCCCGGGGACCCTGAGCTGGAGTCCAAAATGGAGTTCATCCGGGGGGACATCCGCAATCCCGACACCGTCCACCGGGTTGTTCGGGGGATGGATATAGTGTTTCATCTGGCCGCCGCCGTGCTGCCCACCAGAGGGAAGCGGGCGTACACATCCACCAACACCGAGGGCACGAGGAACCTGCTCCAAGCCTCCCTCGACCATAACGTGAGACAGGTTGTCCACGTATCCACCAGCGCCATTTACGGAATACCCCAGGAGCTGCCGGTCACCGAGGAGTCCGAGCTTCGTCCCATGGGTTACTATGGGAACGCCAAGTACCAGGGCGAGCTGCTGGTAAAGAGGTACCGCAACAGGGGCCTCAGGGTGTGTGTCCTGAGGCCACGGACCATCATCGGCACCGAACGCCTGGGGATATTCCACATCCTCTTCGACTGGATCAAAGAAGGCAAAAAGGTCCCGATAATCGGCAAAGGGGACAACCTGTTCCAGTTTGTGAGCGCCCGCGACTGTGTGACAGCCTGCTACAAGGCAGTAGATGCCCGCAGCAATGACGACTTCAACCTAGGCGCGGAGGAGTTTTCCACGGTAAAGGCGGACCTCGAGGGCCTAACCGCCTATGCCGGCACAGGGTCCCGCGTTGCCCCAATACCTGCGCCACTGGTATAGGCCCCTCTCCAGTTTCTGGATACCCTCAGGCTTTCACCACTCATGGACTGGCAGTACAAGGTGGCCGACAAGCCCTTCTACTTTGATATCACCAAGGCCAAGACGGACCTAGGCTGGCAGCCCAAGGACAGCAACCTCAGCATGTTCATCGACTCCTACGACTGGTACACCAACTACTACGTCGATTCTGCCGAAGCCTATGGGTCTACTCACCGCAAGGCCGTGCGTCAGCGATTTCTCCGTCTCCTCAAGGCTGTATTCTAAGACCCGAGTGCCCCATGAGAGTTGACCTGCACCTCCACACCATGTATTCCGGCGACTGCGCCACGCACCCAAAAATTGTTGTGGAGAGGTGCAAAGCGGCGGGACTGGGCTGCATAGCCGTCACGGACCACAACAGCATCCGCGGCGCCCTCCACGTCCGAGAGCTGGCCGACTTCCCAGTGATCGTGGGAGAAGAGGTAATGTCCAACAGCGGGGAGATCATCGGCCTGTTCCTCGAAGAAGAAATTCCAAGGGGCCTCTCTCCCGAAGAAACAGTCAAGCGTATCAAGGCCCAAGGAGGCCTGGTGCATATCCCCCACCCCTTCGACCGCATCCGGCGTGGCCCCCTGAGCGCGGCTGCCCTAAAACAAGTGCTTCCCCAGGCTGACCTTCTCGAGGTGTTGAACTCTCGCACCCTCCTGCCCGGTGACCTAATGAGATGCACCGCCCTTTCCCAACGGAGCAACGCCATCCCCATCGCCGTGAGCGATTCCCACACCCCGGGGGAGTTCGGCGCCTCTTACATGGACATCGATCCATTCGATCTCTCCCCGTCGTCCCTGCTTGAGGCGCTAAAGCAAGGTCAGGTCGTAGGCCGGCGTTCTTCACCCCTGGTGCACCTCACTACTGCTTATGTCAAGCTGTCCAAGAAGTTTGCTTCGTCGAAGGCTCAGCGGTGACCCAGGGCCAGGACCCACAAAACCCTGAGAGAGCTAGACGATGAATGGAAACCCCGGCGACACCCCGGACATCGACCTTCCCGGCTGGGCTTGTGGCAAGGGGAAGGCGGAGAGCCGTTCCGGCTACCTGCTGAAGCGCCCGTGGGATGTGGTGGTCGGCCTCATCGGAATGATGATCGCGATGCCTCTCTGGGTGGTCTTCGTCATCGCCATAAAGCTGGAAGACCGGGGTCCTTTCTTCTTCACCCAGGAGCGTTGGGGCAAAGACAAGACCAGGTTCCGGGTGTACAAGATACGCACGATGGTGCCCAATGCCGAGGAGGCCTTCGGAAACATCCAGGCCCGGGAGAATGACCCCAGGGTTACCCGAGTGGGCAGGTTTCTCAGGGCCACCAGCCTGGACGAGTCCCCCCAGCTGATTAATATAGTCAGGGGCGACATGAGCTGGGTGGGGCCCAGGGCTTTGCCGATCAACGAAGTGCAGACCCAGGAGACCGAGGGGGACCTGCCTGACGAAGCCGTTGAGGGGTTCGAGACCCGCTCAAAACTCCGGCCAGGGCTGACGGGCATCGCCCAAGTGTACGCGCCGCGCGACATACCCAGGGAGCAGAAATACAGGTACGATGCGATCTATGCCTACAGCCAAAGCCTGATTACTGACATCAGGCTGATCCTGGCTTCCCTGTGGATAACCTTCAGGGGTAAGTGGGAGTCCCGGGAGCGCAAGCTCTAAAGAGCTAGGAGTGGTCTATATCCATGACCACTTTGACTATGTTGTCCTCCCGGTTCTCATACATGCGGTAGGCCTCGTTTATGCTGCTCTCGTCGAACGCCTTCCGATGGGTGATCATCTGCGCCGGATCGATCCATCCCCGCTCTCGCAGCTCCACGATCTCTCGAATCTGGCTTATAGGGTCTCCGCTACGGGCTCCCGTCGTGGGGATAATGGTTGGCTGATTATCCATCCAGGTCCGGGTGTCGACGGGAACGATATCATCACCCTGGATGCCGAAGATGATCACGGTGCCAAACCGCCTGATCATGCGAAACACCATGTCCAAGGTATCGGGATAGCCGGCGGCTTCGACTGACACATCAGGGCCTACCCCTCCAGTCAGCTCCTGCACCCTCTCCAGGAGGTCTTCCTTGGAGGGGTTGATCGTGTGTGTTGCTCCGAACTTTCGCGAGTACTCCAGTCGGTAGTCCAGCAGGTCCACGGCTATCACCTGCCGGGCGCCCTGGCGAGCAGTCAGCATCGTGAAGGACAGGCCGATGGCGCCCTGCCCCATGATCACCACGCTCTTGCCCATGATGTTGCCCATCCTCTTGCAGGCGTAGAACACGGTCCCAGTAGGCTGGCACATCACCCATTCAGACAGGGAGCCGTGGTCGGGCAGTCCCACCATGCGTCCGGGGTTTGACACCAGGTATTCGCTCAACCCACCCATCTCCAGGGTAGGGATGACAATAACCCGCTGGCCCTCACGGAACTCATCGGTGCGGCTTTCAACCACTGTGCCTGCGCATTCATGGCAAGGCCTGCCCAGGGGCAAGGGGTACTCCTCCTCGGGCATCACGGGGCCGTATCCATGCCGTATGTCGCTGCCACAAATGGAGACGCTATCCAGACGGACCAGACACTCGCCGTCCGCGGCCGTCGGAGTCTCGGAATCGAACACCATAAAGCGCTTGGGACCCACCAGCTGAGCAACCTTCATAACCTAACCCGGCCCCCTTCTAGCCAATCTATCGGCGGGGCCACCGCCCGCCTCAAATCGTAGCTAACAGTACATTACACGGGGGACAACGGCAAGCCCTGCCCAGTCGTTGACACCCCTATACCCCTGGCATACAATCCCGCTGCGATAAGGGCACCAAACCTTTCCCAAGGGGTGCGTCCATGGACATTGACCGCAAGACCCTCCGAGATATGCTCCAACTCTACCAGGGGATCGAGATGTCCGATGAAGAGTTCGACCTGATAGAACCGGAGCTTCAAAGCTACTTCGATATAGTCGAAAAGATGAAAGAGTTGGACCTGTCGGACGTTCCGTCGGGACGTCTGCTCAGGGCCTCCGAAGGAGGAGGGAGCCAATGACCAATAACGAGCTCCTCGATACAACTATAAGTGACCTGGCACCCCTAATAAGGGACCGCAAGGTGTCGCCGGTAGAGGTGACCGAAGCCGCCCTCGCCCGGGCAGAGGATCTGCAGCCCAAGCTCAACTCCTTCATCACCATCCTGCACGACAGGGCCATGGATGAGGCCAGAGAGCAGGAGCGGGCCATAGCCGCAGGAAATTTTGTCGGTCCCCTCCAGGGCATCCCCATTGGAATAAAGGACAACATCGCCACGGCAGGCATACGCACCACCCTGGGCAGCAAGGTGCTCGCCGACCATGTACCTGATGAAGATGCCCACGTGGTTACCCTGTGCAGGCAGGCTGGGGCCATCCTCCTGGGCAAGGAAAACCTGGAGGAGTTCGCTGCAGGCGCAACCTCCAACAACCCTCACTACGGGGCGGTGCACAACCCCTGGAA
>JAGWBF010000003.1:54820-65347 GCA_021296025.1 Dehalococcoidia bacterium
GGAGGCTCGGTGAGAATTCCCGGCGCCCTCTGCGGCGTGGTGGGTCTAAAGCAGACTTTCGGCAGGGTCAGCCAGCGGGGCTTGATGGTGACCAGCTTCAACGGTGACCACATCGGGCCCATGACCCGCTCCACCAGGGATGCTGCCCTGGTGCTCCAAGCCATCGCCGGCTACGACCCCCTTGACCCCAGCACGGTGCCCGTTCAGGTAGATGACTACGCCGACGGCCTGGACAAGGGCTTGGCTGGGCTGAAAATGGGCATTCCCACAGACCACTTCTTCGACCTGCTGGGGCCTGAGGTTGCCAGCTCAGTGGAAAAGGCCATCGCCGCCCTGGAAGAGCTGGGAGCGACGCCAGTGAAGGTGGACCTGCCCACCATGAAGTACTCCGCAGCCCTGCGCATACCCGGGATGGCCGACGGGATCGTCACCCACGAGCCATACATGCGTGACAACTGGCAGGACTACGGCCCAGACACCCTGTATCGGACTCTGGCCGGCCAATTCGTCCTTGGCCGGGACTACTCCAAGGCCATGAAGGTGCAGAGGCTGATTAAAGAGGAGTTCGCCCGGGTGCTCCAGAAGGTGGACTTCCTGGCGGCTCCCACTTGCCCCGTGGCAGCGCCCCCAATAGGCGCGAAGACGATAAGCATGGGAGGCAAAGAGTTCACCACCCGAGGACCAGGAGCGGGGTACCTGGCCCGCAACACCAGTCCCAGCAACTCCACGGGCCTGCCGGCCGTATCTGTTCCCTGCGGGCACGATGATGAGGGTCTGCCCATAGGTCTGCAGATCATAGGCCGTCCCTTCGACGAGGCCACCATCCTCCAGGTGGCCCACAACTACGAAGGGGTCTCACCGGCCCAGGGACGCAGGCCTGACCTCAACTAAGGCCCTGCTACCTCGCTAGCCCTTGGAGAGAGCCTTGCTGAGGGGGAAACACAGCGCAAATGAAGAAGGCCGGCGCTATGCCGGCCTTCTTTTCGTTAAGCACCTGGATTTGGGAGATTAGCCCTTGTCGACTATCTTCACATCCACGGTTACATCCGGGGTCGCCACGGCGACCGCACCATAAAGCGGTCAACGGCGTCTATAGGCCGCCACCAACTCCTGGGCTTGGTCATCATCGATGCCAGTAAGCTCGAAGTTCATGTGCATCTGATTGAACACCGAAACTTCCACGTATAGGGGTGCCGCCTCGTTGTCCCTCACCGATTCGGCGGTGACGTTCACCCACTGTAGGGGGATCTGGGACTCCCTCGCCAGGCGCTCCACCATGTTCACAGCGCACGAGACGATGCCAGCCAGGAAGGCTTCCCCCGAGCCTATCTCCTCACCCGGGGAGCCGGCGTAGCTGGGGCCATCCACGACAAAGTGGTGGTTGCGGGCATTCACTAAGGCCCGCCCCGGGGTGCCGGTGCTGTATGAACGTACCAGCGTCTTGCTGTATCTGTCAGTTGTCATGGCGCATCTCCTTAATCATTCAGAGTTTTGCCGGAGACTCTACGCGGTTTGTCTCCCATGAGTCGTGTTCAAGAATACCCCATCCCCTGCACAGCATCAAGACATTGGTTTCTAGATGGGCGACCAGTTGTAGATTCTCATCAGCGTTCCGCCCATCAGGGTGGAACGCTCCGAGTCCGAAAGCCAGTCGGGCACCTGGAAAGCCTCCACTCCCTGCTCGTAGGTCAGGAGCCGCACCGCCCGAGTCCAGTCGGTGCCCCACAGACAGCGGTCCAGCCCGTAGGCCTGGAAGACCCGGCCCAGCGGCTCCCGTATATCGGGATAAGGGAAGGGCTGGTGGGACAAGGTGCAGGCACCTGATATCTTGATGGCCACGTTGTCCAGGGCCGCTGCCTCTAGCACGTTTTCCAAGTCTGCGAAGGGTTCCGGAGGGGCAGGCGGCACGAAGGGCTGGGTGATGCCCACATGGTCGATGACGACCTGGGTGTTTGGGTTGCGCCGGGCCAGGTCGCGCAGCAAGGGAAGCTTGCCCGAAGCCATGACGTTGACCGGAACTCCCGCCCGGGCACCGGCGGCGAAAATAGCGTTGAGACCCTGGTGAGTGGCTTCGTACTCCTGGCCGCCCAGCATCACCCGGATTCCGACCACGCCCGGCGTCCCCGTCCACTCGGCGATGTCCTGGTCAATGGTGTCGGAGCCGGGGTCGAAGGGCCGCACCAGCCCAAACTTGCCCGGATGCCGGGCGTACACATCCAGCACATAGCTGGCATCGTAGCGGTATAACGAGAAGGGCGATATGAGAATGGCCCCGTCAACGCCAACAGCCTGCATGGCCGCCACCATGTCGTCGCCCGTCACCTCCTCCGGCCCCTCCAGGTGTCCTTGCCATGGACGCCCGGGCTGGTTGCGCTCGTAGCAGTGCACCTGGCAGTCGATTGTAGGAGTCCCTTCAGCCATCATGCCCCCTTTCTCCGATACTTAGGTTGGGAACAGCGCTTAGCTCGTGGCGATCCAATCCACCACTCGTTCCCCGATCATCAGGGACGTGGGGTGGAGTCCCCCAGAGCTGGGAATTCTCGGCACCACCGACGCATAGGCAACCCACAACCCCTGGGCTCCACTGACCCTGCAGTACTGGTCCACTACCGCCGTCGGGTCCGAGTCCGGCCCCATCCTGCAGGTCCCGGACACATGCCTCGCTGTGCCCACAGTCTGGCGCATCCACAGGTCCAGTGCATCGTCGTCAGATAGGACATCATCTGTAGGACCGATCCGTTGTTGCGCCACAGCCTGATACGCGCCGGACTTCAGCAGCCCGGCAGCGAACCGCACACCCTCCCTCACCCTCCGCACATCGTTGGGGTGCTGCAGGTAGCAGTAGTTGAAGGAAGGCTGCACGCTGGGGTCTGCGGAAGCGAGCCTCACGTACCCCGACCCTTCAGGCAGCCCCAAGGTACACGTTATACGGGCGGCCCGCTCGGGAGGGATGTCTCCGGTCAGATACCTGGTGCGCACGCCTGCTACCCGCTCCTCCCGCTCATCAACCACAGTGCTGGTCCGCAGCACCATGTCGTTGACCTCCTGGGAGCCACTGGAGGTGTAGTGCAGGCAGAAGTGGGGGGCGTCGAGGCCGGTGGTAAGGGTCTTGCCGTCCCTGACCTTATAGGTTACCGGGACGCTGAGGTGGTTCCAAAGGCTCTGTCCCACACCGGGAAGGTCATGAAGGCAGGCTATTCCGAACTGCCCGAGCTGGTTCTGAGGGCCGATCCCGGAGAGCATGAGCAGCTGGGGAGACCTGATGGCCCCGGCGCACAGGACGATCCGTTCACCCCGCAGGGTGAACATTTCGCCGCCGCTCTTGGCCTCTACTCCCACAGCCCTGTCTCCCTCGAAGAGTATCCTCCGAACGTGTGCCCTTCCTCGGACGTTCAGGTTCATCCGGTGGCGCATCGGGCCGAGGTGAGTTAAGGCGGAGCTCATCCTGACGCCGTCCAGGTTGTTGGTGGGAGTTACCCCAACTCCGCTGGGATTAGGGCCGTTGGTGTCTTCGACAGCGCCGAACCCGGCTTGAAGGCAGGCGTCGTGGAAGGCCCTCTGGATATCGGGCCAGTCAGCCGACTGACGGCGCCTCACCGGTATCGGCCCGTCGGTGCCGTGGAAGTCGTCGTGAACATCGATGTCCCTCTCCATTCGCTTGAAGAAGGGCAGGACCTTGTCGTAGGACCATTCGTCGTTGCCCATGGAGGACCAGAGGTCGTAGTCCTCGGGAAATCCCCGCTGCATAGCCTGTCCGTTAATGGAGGACCCCCCACCAATCACCTTTCCCTGGGCTACGTGAATCTGCCCCTGCTCCTCGGTGATGGTTCCCCGCAAAGCCCAGTTGTGCTCGGACTCCGGGGATTCGGCGTACCTCGTATGGCCAAACTTTATCTCATCGGGCAGATTGGCAACATCGGGATAGTCGTTGCCGGCTTCCAGCAGGAGGACCGCCATATCTGTGTACTCAGCCAGCCTGCCCGCGATCACCGAGCCCGACGCCCCGCCACCAACCACAATTACGTCGTAAATCATGGAGCCCTCCAATTCTGGACATGTCGGGTCCCCGGGATAGAGGAATTATAGCCTCAGGACTGCCGAGGACAAAGACCGGCTTTCGGTTCTACCAACGACCTTATTGGCAAATAGCTCTCTATCTATCTTGAGTACTCCTTTGAATGCATGGGGTTGAGGTGGTAATATCCGTCGAGAGTTTTGCACATTGTTGAGACTAAGTCTTGAGAACAGGAAAGGCCTCAAATGAAGAATCCAAACGCATCTGCCATACTTGCTCCGGCACACAGCATAGCAATGCTTGCAATATTTTGCTCCGCTGTATCTCTTTTCGTCGGATTGCTGAGCTTAGGATGGTTCAGCACAGCCAGTGCCCAGGAAGAACCAGCCTGCGATACGATTGACCTAGGCACAATTGATATTGTATCGCTAGATGAATTGACAACCGATGGTCGCTGGACTACCGAGGACTGCGATTCCCAATTTAGGCCGGGTAGCGATGCCCACACGTACCGCTTCTCGGTAGCCGGAGAGGGACGCGTGAGAATCGATCTAAAGTCCGCCGACGCCGATTCCTATCTCTATTTGCTGGCCGAGGACGGCCGCCTCATAACCGACAACGACGATGGCGGCGCCGGCGTCGATGCACGAATCGAACGCGACCTGTCCCCTGGCACCTATATAGTTGAAGCCACAACCGCCGGCGGTCGCAAGCGAGGCCCCGCCGATTTCTCCCTCTCCATCAGTCCCGTCGCAGGCTGCGACCCGGTCCATATCGGCTCCCTCACGCCCGGCGCCGACCTGACCGCATCGGGCTCCTGGACCCTGGATACCTGCGGCTCGAGGTTCGTGGTGGAGCATCCCGCACACAGCTATCTGTTCGACCTACCCCAGGACGGTCGCGTGCGCATAGATTTGACATCGGAGAACGGAGACCCTGTTCTCTCCCTCGTTTCCCTGGCTGAGGGCTTGATCTCCGCGAACGACGACGGCGGCGAAGGAACAAACTCTCGAATAGAGCGCTATCTGCAGGCGGGAACGTACCTTGTGGAAGCGACGACCTACCTGGAACGTGATTATCAACCGCTCATGGCGGACTTCGAACTTCTGGTCCATCTCGTCGACGAGAACGAAAGAAGGGAGATGCCCCGGATCAAGATCGAGGAAGTACATACTCCGGACAGCGTGGTGGCCGGCCAGCCCTTTGACACCCATTACCGGATAGGAAACGTGGGGGACGGCGGTCTCGCTGACATCGGCGGGAGGGCTGTGCTGTACATAGTGGGGCCGCGCGTATTCCAGGAGCCTATCACTATTATTGCTTCGGAGGACCACTGGGGAGCCGGCGTCTCCTACCACACCGGCGAGGAAACTGCAACTGCTGGAAGCGTCGAGAACGAAGCGGTGAAACCCTTCGAGGTAACGCTCAACAGTCCAGGTCCATCCTGGGTGTTTGTTGCGGTCATCACCGAAGACAGTTCAGGGGAAGAGGTGGGGTTCTATGGCCAGTGGCAGAATCTCATGGTCCTGAGCGGTACGGTCCTCGATGAGGTAAGGGTCGAAATCGATGGCATGGAGTATGAGGTGCAAGCGCAGGCGGACGACGAAGGAATTGTTACAACGACTGTGACATCTGTCGCAGATGAAGAGTCCGAGGTTGACCCACCAGTGCGAGCGAAGGCTATCTACACCGCTGGTGTGCACACCCAGGTGTTGGAGGGTATATTCGAAGACCCGGGTATCACCGGGCTGTCGCTGACAGGAAGGTCGATGCCAGTCAACGTGGAGGGTGCGTCATCGGAAGCACTGCTGGAAGCATTCGCAGCCCAGTACAAGAGCGCGATAGACGCGTCTGGCCTGGCCGATTCCCTGGACGCAGAAGAAGCCCTACTCCCAACGACTATAGAGGATGTGGTTCTCGACAACTCCCGCACCGCATCAGCCCATTTCGTCTTTCTATCGCAAGATTGGAACTCTCTGCAATCAAGGGCCCGGGCCGGGCAATCACTATCTTTCGAAGAGGCCATAGAACTGCACTCCCAGTTCGCATACGCTGAACGCGTCCTGTCCCCAGCAATTGCGGCCGGCGAGGCAGTGGAGGCAGCGCGCGAAGCGAAGCAGGGTTGGAACGACCCCGATGTCGAAGACATGGTTGACGATCTTACGGACCAGGCATCCTGCGGTAGTGGAGCCGCTGATTTACAAATGGTCTTCGAGGAGGCAGGGACGACGGACTTTGCAGGCCTGGCCAGACTGGATGCCGAGATGCGCGCAGCTTCTCCAATATTCGGCCTGAGAAACGACGCTGTTCTGTGTGCTGTGGGAGAAGCCGATATCGAAACTATGAGGTTCTTGCAGGGCCTTGCTATCGCCGACAGTGGCAAGGTTCTTGAGGCTCTCGGATATCCTGAGCTATCGGTGGACGTCGCAGGGCCTCTGTATCGGGTCCGCATCATAGCCAGGCTGGGTGAGGACGGACGGATCGAACACGGCATCGAATTATCCAGCGGGGTGCAGATGGTCCCCTCCAGACGTTTTCTGCCGGCCAGCTCCCCTGCGGGCCGGTGGCGAGTCAGCAGCGACATTACAGCGGACAACGATCCAATCGGCAGGATTCACTCAAGACGATTGGCCGACGGTCGAGTTGAACTGGCTTTCGTCTCCGCCACGGGTGAGATGATCACCCCAAACCCGCGGTTCTTGAACGCAGACATACCAACGGGTGTCTGGCTTCGCAGCGGCGAGTTTTCAGTAGCATCAGGGCAGAGCCTGGAGTAGTTCCTGGGCTTTCTTGGGATACCGGCTTAGTTGACTCGTCGGGCGGTCTTACGAGGCCCGACGAGTCAGACTACCCCCTTCCGATCGAAAGCGACAGCGCAATCAGAGGTATGCTGCACCGGGGCAGCCCGCCCAGGTGGGAGCTCTCCCAGGCTGTACTGAGTGGTTCCCGTGGGCGCCGAAGGGGCTGTGCGGCACGGTACGTTGCAACCCGCCAGAGTCACCCTGTAGGGCCAAACTGGAACCGGCTTAGCCAGGCTTGCGACCACCACAACTGCAACACCCACACCGGAACCGGGAGACAGCATTCCAGCCCAGGTCACAGGGTTGCAGGTTGACACCGAGCCCGGCTCCCTGGATGAGGTCGCGAGACTTCTCGCTACCCTAGGAAGCTGGAGTCGATTTGGACGCTCGGTGATGGACCCCCGGTCTTCGTATCAGTCGCTGAGGTTCGTTCTGCCAGGTTTGGATAAGGAATAGCCAAGCTATACTATACAGGCCTCAATTCGCTTCGGAGAGTCCGGATGGATTGGCTTAAACTGAACCTCGCCACAAATAAAACCAGCACGTCAACGCTGGTATTCTTGTCGTCACGACCGACCAAGGGACCTCCCCGGGGACTGGGATAGGCATGCAAGAATCGCTGCTCGGAAAGACAGGACTCAAGGTCTCCCGGCTGGGAGCCGGGTTAGAGGCTATTGGACAAGAACTGACCTTCAATGATGTGGATCTTGCAAGCCGCGTTTTAAATGAAGCCTTGGATGGGGAAATTAACTTTCTTGATACCGCCGCGGGCTACCTCATCAGCGAGGAGTTAATCGGACAAACAATCTCCCATCGACGGCAGGAATTTGTCCTGGCCACGAAGGCGGGTTACAACCAGGACAAGGCGGCCGTCGATATGTGGACGGGGGAGCTTATTCACGATCACATAAACCGCAGCCTCAAGAGGACGAGAACCGACTATCTCGATCTGGTACACCTGCACTCATGCAGCAAGGAGATACTGGAGAGAGGCGAGGTTATCGAGGCCCTGCTAGAGGCCCAAAGGGCTGGTAAGACTCGGTTCGTGGGATATAGCGGAGATAATGAGGCGGCGGTTTGGGCAGTCGAGAGTGGCCTATTCGATACCCTGGAAACCAGCTTCAGCATTCCTGATCAGCTTGCACGGCGCAACCTGCTCGCTCCAGTTAAGGCTCGAAACATGGGTCTCATCATCAAGCGGCCCATTGCCAACGGAGCCTGGCGCTCAGCAAATAGCCCGACAGCCAACCGACGTTACATCCCGATGCGCCACTACGGAGATGAATACCACCGCCGGGCTCAGGCTATGGCTGCTCTTGGTCCGATTCCGGACGAGCCCGGTGACCGGATCCATACCGCCATGGGGTTCGTCTTGGCCCATCCCGAAGTGTCTACGATGGTAGTGGGATCCCAGGACCCATCCCACATGCGGGCCAATATCGCTATGATGAACTTCGACCCCACACTTTCAGTGGCCGCTGTGGAAGAATTGCACAGGAGATTTGACTTGCTCGGGGCCACCTGGCCACAGCTCACCTGATTGTCGATTACCAGCCACCGCCTTGGCTGAATCGCCTTGCGTAAGTGCAGTTACGGCTGTGTGGAGCATTGAATTGAGAATGTAGGAGACCATTGTGGGAATAGAGATTGAACGTCGCTTCTTGTTTGATCCGGGTCAGGCACCGAGGGCTGAACGATCTGTAAGGCTTAGACAGGCTTATCTCTCGTTGACGCCAGAAGTCAGGATCCGGACCTCTGGGCTCGCAAGTTCCATTACTGTTAAATCTGGCTCAGGCATCGTAAGAGAAGAGTATGAGTACAAGATACCCGAGGTCGACGCCGTGACCTTGATGGAGCTTTCTCCGTGGTTGATTCTGGAAAAAGTTCGAGGATTCACTGAGTTCAAGGGGCTTGGATGGGTCCTGGACTCTTACCTGGGCGATAACGAAGGTTTGTTCGTCTCTGAGGTGGAGCTGGGAGACCCCGAACAGTATGTTGCTCTCCCTCCCTGGATCGTTGAGGAGGTAACCAACGATGATCGCTACCTTTCGTCCTCGTTGGCTCAGACCCCTTTCCGGCTTTGGTAGAGTTGCTGTGGACCCACATATCTCGCCTTTGAAATGAGGAGAACAAAGCATGACAGAGCTGTAGATCCGGCCATACTTGGAATCTGACCAGGAAACAGTGGTACGCTTGTGGCGGGAATGCGGGTTAATCGTGACTTGGAACAATCCCAAGAAGGATATCGAGCGTAAGCTCTGCATCCAATGTGAGATGTTTCTCGTTGGCTTGCTCGGTCATGAGCTGGTCGCGATGGTGATGGCGGGATATTAGGGTCATCGAGGTTGGATCAACTATCTGGCTGTCACCACCGACTATCAGAAAAGGGGATTCGGCAGGTGCATGATGGAGAAGGCTGAGGCACTTCTGAGAGAAGTCGAGTGCCCGAAGGTCAACCTACAAGTCAGGCACTCGAACGCCGATGTGATCGAGTTTTGCAGGAGAATTGGATATTCTGTAGATGATGTCGTCAGCATGGGCAAGCGCCTTGAGAATGACTGAAGAAACGTCGAATACGAGGGACGAGGTGTCAGAAGAGATGCTGGGTTCTGGTTCTAACCGGGTGCCACGAGTGAAGGTGCGTCGGTGAAACCCAAACCCTCCATGTTATTCAGGATTCGGAAAGCGTTGGGAATGAGCAAGCACATCATGTCCGACTCGGAAATGCTCTCTTCGAAGGGAGGCGTTCCCGTCCGACATACGAGGCCAGCACCGGATGGTCTGGAGTTCTGCGAGGATGTGTCAGACGCCAAGTGGCTGGAGGAGAGCCTGTCGGACTTCGGGACGCTGCGTTCTCTGCTCCCAAGTGGATTTGCGGCATACGCACGGGTGTTTCATCCGGCTTACCTAGGCGATAACGAAGATCAGCCGGTCAGTTGGGCCACGGTTGCTTCATGGACCGGACGAACGGTTCATCCGTTGATGCAGTTCGAACGCATTGCAGATCTGAGAGAGGACCTCGGAGAGTACCCGGAGCCGGAGTGGGGTTCTCATCCACAGTTCGGAGTAATCCCCGAATCGGAATGCCGTACCCTGGTCGAGGTGCTCAAGGGTTTCACCTCGACGCCTGAGAATTGCTTTTTCTGCATTTGGGATGGCTACTCGAGCACCGATAAAGGTGCATACAAAGCCGGTCCCAGGGTGAGGGCTCCCGGGAGGGACTACGTATTGTTCCGAGGTCCATTGGAGACCATGCTGGCTTTACCTTATGAAGACCGGCCTCTACGGGGAGACTTTCCAAATATTTGGTGGCCTGAGGACCGGGCTTGGTGCGTAGCTACGGACATCGACCTGTTCGATACCTTCGTCGGAGGCAGTCAGGAGTGTATCGAGGCTATCCTTAGCAACCCTAGCCTAGAGGTGCTGCCCACAAACCTTGATGCCATATTGCATCTTGGCGGAGATACGATCAATCCGCCAGGACAGCGCAGAGGCAGGAGGCAATGACGAGTCGTATACATTCCGACAATCTTGTCGCGCTGAGCACCTTCCCGGGGTTCCTGTGGTTAATCGTGGTAATTGGCGGAATCAGCATTATGGTGGGAATCTTCTTGTAAATCCGCGCGCGAAGGTAGCTCAAAGGATGGCCAGGGATAGGGTGACCTGCCGTCAGGTGATGCGAGGACCTCGATGCTTGCAGCGAGCTGCGGG
>JAGWBF010000003.1:65390-70491 GCA_021296025.1 Dehalococcoidia bacterium
GAATGGTGGAGACGGGGGAGGGTCGAACTCCCCGTCCAGAAGGCAACCCAGCTAGATATCCTACAGGCTTATCCGGTCCTTAACTCTCGCCCTGCCGTGCTTCACCGGCATAACATGGCAGGCCTCAGCCGATGTTTCTTGAGCTACCCGTATCGGCGTCTAGGAAGCTGCAACCCGGATTTATGGCGCCTGTTACCCAACCTCCAGGTATAGTCGGGGCAGACGAGCCGCCAGTTTAGGCGGCTAGGGCGAGTTCACGATCGCCAGTTATTGTTTTGCCACCTGTTTAACGAGGTGGATGGCACCTCGGCCTGCGATCCTCCAGGATGTTCCCCTGTCGAACCCACGCGTCCCCAGGTTAGTGAACTCCTATATTATCCCACCTTCCGCGCCACTCCGTCCAGACCCGTAACCTGAGGAACCCTACATTTCTGCCCTGGTGCGAGTAGGGTCGGTGGTGAGAGGACCTTCAAGCCGTCATTGCGGCGGAGGCCGCAATCCAGGAAACGTCGGGGCGTCAACAGGTTTCCACTGTAATGTGTAGTGCCTGCTGCGATGGTAGTGTCTGCAGCGATAGTGGAGCCATCCTGGAAGCTGGCAGTGCTCCGTTCTGGATTGCGGCGTAGGCCGCAATGACGAAAGGCGTGGCATAACAGAGGGCAGGCCTTGAGAAAGGCCGGGCGTGACGAAAGGCGTTTGCGCCCCAACTATCGTCATTCCCACGTGCGCGGGAATCCAGAGCCGTGCTTACTCCGTCGTAGGTCTCCTTTCGTGGGAACGACGAATGGCGGCCATGGCCGAAACCAGGGCTCTAGAAAGGCTGTGCGTGACGAAACACGAAAGAAGCGCATAGCCGTGCTATATTGTCCCTTAATCGTTAATGAGAGAATGGAAGCTGCGATGAATATCACCGATGCTTGGGGAAATTCTGGCACCAGGCCTCTGTTCGTGTGTGACTTCTCGCCGCCTCGTTCCGCTGACCCCGTGGTCCTCGAGCAGGCCCGGGCCTTGGACGCCGACTTCATCAGCGTGGCCTACAGTCCCGGTCGCGCCGTTAGGGCGGACTCGGCCATGCTGGCCGCCGCCATCAGGAACAACCTCCAGAAGGAGGTTATGTTCACCATAGCAACCCGGGATATGAACAAGCTGGCCCTTCACAGCCACCTCCTCGGAGCCCGACTCCTGGGACTGGAGAACGTAGTGGTGGTAGGGGGAGACCCCCTCAGCGCCAGGGACCTTCAAAGAACGCAGGCGGTCAACGACGTTTCCCCATCGGAGTTCATCGGGTCCATCAGGGAGATGAACCAAGGTACGGACTTTCGTGGCTCCAAGCTCCAGGAGAACATCGATCTGTGCGTCGGAGGCTCCATCGACATTGGGCGGGGTACAAACCGGGAGGCTTCCCTTACCTACCGCAAGGTCCAGGCAGGGGTCCAGTTCTTTCTCGCCCAGCCTGTCTGGTCGGCGGAGGGCGTCAGGGAATTCCTGGCGACCTACCGCCAGATCGCAGGGGAGGATCTACGGCAGCCCGTCTTCTGGGGAGTGCACATCCTGGAGCAGGAGAGTGTCGCCTTCGGAAGTGTGCCAGCCTGGGTCAGGGAAAAGCTGGATGAAGGTCGTCCGGGCACGGAGATCGCCCTGGACCTGGTGAACGAGCTGTTCCAGGGTGGCATCAGGTCCATCTACCTTGTGCCCCCGGTGCTCAGGGGAGGCGCCAGGAGTTATGAGGCAGGCCAGGAGGTCTTAGCAGCCGCCCGGGGGCTGTGACCCGTCAGCCTGAGCCGGCGCCGCGGTTTCCCCTTCAGTAGCTTCGGTCGAACCCTCGTCGCTGTCATCTGCGACCTGAGGTGTCTCTCCGCGGTCCGCCGCCAGGGCCGTCTTCATCGCATCGATTGCCACCTCTATCTGTTCATCGTCGGGGATCCTGGTGGTCAGGCTCTGAAGCAGTATCCCGGGATAGCCGATGGCCCGGGCGATGGGGTTGGTGAGGTGGGCCCCGTTGAACCGGATCACCTCGTAGCTGATCGCCGCGATCACCGGCACGAAAACGATCCTCGATGTGACCAGCCACCAGAAGGGATCCCTGGGAATGAAGGCGAACACCACCACCGCCACCACTGCCACCGTCAGCAGGAAGGCTGTGCCGCACCGGGGATGGGCTGTGGGGAACCGACGGACGTTCTCCACCTCTAAGGGCAGATCCGCCTCATGGGTGTGCACAGCCATGTGCTCAGCGCCGTGATAGGCGAAGACCCTCCTGACATCCTTCATCAGCCCTATGCCCGCAATGTAGGCTATCAACACTACCAGGCGCACCACCCCTTCGATCAGGTTGACCAGGGGCTCCGAATCGATCACCCGCTCCAGGGGCGAGGTGGCGAACAGGGGCATTAAGAAGAAGAGGCCGATTCCCAGGGAGAAGCCCAGGGCCATGGTCATTATGGTCATCCAGCGGGGAATCTCATGCTCCTCGCCCATCTGGTCGGCCATGGCTATGGATGCCGAGCGGTTGAGGGCCTTGATGCCCAGCATCAGGGTCTCTATCAGCACCAGGATGCCCCTCAGCAACGGCACCCTGCGGACAGGCCCCGAGAAGACTTGGGACAGGGGTTCGGCGCTGGACTGGATCCGGCCGCTCTGGCGGCGCACCGAAAGGCTGAAGTGGCGCCGTCCCCGGATCATCACCCCTTCGATGACAGCTTGGCCCCCGTAGAAGAACTGGGGTTCAGCCAATCTCAATCCTCCCCTGGACGGCTGGGTCGATACAAGGCCCCGAAACAACAAGGAAGGACTCTCCGTTCAAAGAGTCCTTCCTCAAAAGGTCTGGCATATAGGCCGGTTACTCCAGGTTGAACCGGCGCCTGAGGCGTTCGATCCTACCCTCGGTGTCAACCACCCTCTGCTGTCCGGTGAAGAAGGGGTGGCACTTGCTGCAAATCTCCACCCGCAGGTTCTCCTTGGTGGCTCCCGTTACGAACACGTTCCCGCAGGAGCAGGTGACGCTTGCATTCTCAAAGTAACGGGGATGTATCTCTTGCTTCATCTTATTCCTGCTAAGCCGGCACTTCGACGGGATAGACGCTGGCCCTGCGCCTGCCCTTGGTGGCCCACTCGAACTTGACCTTGCCGTCCACCAGGGCGAAGAGGGTGTGGTCCCTTCCCAGTCCCACGTTGCGCCCGGCGTGGATGCGGGTGCCCCGCTGTCGCATGATTATGTTGCCAGTGGTCACCGTCTCTCCATCGTAGCGCTTGACCCCAAGGCGCTTGGAGTTGCTGTCGCGCCCGTTCCGGGAGCTTCCGCCTGCCTTCTTATGGGCCATCAGCTCGCCTCCCTTTCCGATTCCTCGGCCTCATCGAGGTCGCCATCCTCGTCGGACTCCTCGGCCTCGAGGGCATCCTCTCCCTCATCTTCGCTCAGGAGCTCTTCGGTATCGTCCTCCAGCGTCTCCGGCTCATCTTCGCCAGTGTCGCCATCCACGAACACCTCGGCGACAACCTCTTCCGTCTCCGCCACATCCTGGATGCCGATCTCTTCGTCGCCGAGCATGATGCTGGTCACCATGAGTCGGGTGTACTGCTGGCGGTGACCCTTCTTGCGGCGGTAGCGCACCTTGCGCTTGTACTTGAAAACAATGATCTTATCGTCCTGGCCGTGGGACTCCACCTGGGCGATGACGCTGGCGTTGGGCACCAGGGGGTCGCCGATGAGCACATCCCCCTGGCGAGAGACGGCTAGGACATCCCCGAGCTCCACATAGGAGCCAGTCTCAGCCTGGAGCCGGTCCACATCGATGACCGCCCCCGGCACCGCCTTGTACTGCTTGCTACCCGAACGAAATACTGCGTAGTCCATAATAATCCGCAACTGCTAATTCTATGCAGTGCCAGCCCGAGTGTCAAGGCGGGAACGGGAGGGAAGACGAGGCGCATATAGGGAACAAGGTGGCCAGCCTATTCGTGGACAATCCAAATGACAATATGCTCAATATCCTCAAGTCTTCCTCCGGAGGAGCTCGACTAATTAAGCAGATCAAACGAGAATTAAGGTTGTCACGTTCCTAACGAACATTCGCCACTCTACAGCCGGTGATATTAACTTCTGGGGTAAGATCAAATCAATCTGGGCAATGGGATGGCAGTGGGATCAAAGGCGGACTAAATTGCCTCGTACCCCTGTCAGCTTATATGATCCAAGAATCAGTTGACTGGCTAGGAGAGATAGCATGGACAAATGGAAGGTAGCACTGCTGATCCCGGCGGGACAGCGCCCTCAGTTCATTCTTGGCCTAGCACCGTCTGACTTGGATGTGACCTGGGTGGACCTAGATTTGCCCAACGAGGATAAGCTCCCCCTTTGTCAGGAAGCGGATGCAGTGATAGCAGCGCCACCGTGGTTCTCTGCGGACCTACTAAAGGATTGTCCCAAGGTGAAACTCGTTCAGACCCTGACCTCAGGCTACAACCGTCTGGATATACAAGGAATCATTGACTTGGGAGTTCCAGTGGCCAACAACTCTGGGATAAACGCAGCAACCATGGCTGAGCACACTATCGGCGTGATGATTGCATTGTGCCGGAGACTGGTAGAGATGCATCTATCGGTAAAAGAAGGCAGATGGCAGGGGCATATCGACCCTTCCAACCTAACGGAGATCAACGGTAAGGTCATTGGCATCATCGGGTTCGGGTTTGCCGGTCAGGCGGTCGCAAGAAGGCTCCGCGGATTCGATGTTAGGACCATATACCACACAACGTCCGAGGTTAACGGCGATGTCCGGGAGGAGCTGGGGGCTGAGCCAACTTCCTTGGAGCTGTTGTTGCAAGAGTCAGACTTTGTCACCCTCCATGTTCCGCTGACGCCATTGACTCGAGGGATGATCGGAGAACTGCAGTTGGCAATGATGAAACCTTCCAGCTTTTTGATTAATACAAGCCGGGGTCCGGTCGTAGATCAAGGTGCTCTTTATCAAGTGCTAAAAGAAGGCGGAATAGCAGGGGCTGGCCTGGATGTATTTGAGATGGAACCCCTGGTTGCCGACAATCCTTTATTGGAATTGAAAAGCATCGTATTAACCCCCCACATGGCAGGCTCGACCGCTGA
>JAGWBF010000049.1 GCA_021296025.1 Dehalococcoidia bacterium
CGGAAGTAGTCGCCCTGCCCCACCTCAAGGAAGTCCAAGTAGCACCCGTTATAGACGAAACCCTGAGCGTCGCACTCCGGCCATCGCACCCGCAGCTCTGTCCTGAACTTGAAATCATCCTTGCCCATACGCCCCCCGTGGCCGGGTAATCGGTAACCAAAGGTTAACACCCCACGAAAAGAGATTCCAAGGATCAGCCCTGCATAGCGACCCATCTTACGGGCCTGCGACTTAGTTAGTATTCAAGTCTTTGTAAACTATCTAATTTCACTATAAATCGCCGTCCCTACCCCACCCGAAGCACTTCACCCATCACACAGCCTAGAATACTGCGCGTTTTGAATGGGGAGCCCTCCTACATCTGTAGGCTGGGCGATGGCAAACGCCGCGGGGTTGGGCTGGAAGGTAGCTAAAGGCCGCACGTCGGTCTTGACTGAAGCCACGTTGGGCTATTATGATGGTAGCTAAGAAGTGGTGGTAGTGGGCTGCTATGTGGCCTTCAGGAGGTTGATATGACACTCTACGCGGAAGATGGAACGATAACAATTTCCATCACCGACAAAGCTAAGGACAAGCTACGATTCTTTGCCCGAAAAGAGGGACTCGAAGATAGCTTCGGCGTCCGCGTGGGCGTAAAGGGCGGCGGGTGTTCCGGCCTTTTGTACACCCTAAGCGTCGAGAAGGACTCCAGCCCCGAGGACAAGGTCGTCGATGACGGGGGCGTCAAGATATTCATCGACAAGAAGGCCTACATCTACCTGGCGGGGACCCAGCTGGATTTCTCCGATGGGCTCAACGGTAAGGGGTTTGTCTTCGAGAACCCCAACGCCAAGAAGAGCTGCGGGTGCGGCAACTCCTTCGCCGTGTAACCCTCCCAGCCACCCCGCACTACCTTTAACGCCGCCGCAAATTATCAGGGCGGCGTTGCTTTTTATCCAGGGTCATGAGGAGTTGTTATGGAACCCAGCAGGTCTCCGATCCATGATGCAGCCTCTGGTTCAGGGGCCAGCTTTGTCGAGCGGGAGCCTTGGCCGCTAGTCAGCAGCTTCGGTGACGTGGCATCAGAGTACGAAGCATCCCGGAGTTCGGCCTCCCTCTATGACTCTTCTCACCTGGGTCGCATCTCAGCGACGGGCGCCGATGTCCTGGACCTCTTGAACCGCCTTTCGACCAACATGGTGGAAAGCATCGAGGTCGGCAGCGGGGCCCGCACCGTCTTGACCGATGAGCGGGGCCGTATCCTGGACCACCTTCAGGTTTTCAACATGGGTTCCTGGACGATGCTCATCGTCGGCCCGCATAACCGGGAGCGGGTCATGGAATGGATAGACAAGTTCACCATTGTCGATGATGTGGAGACCGAGGACATCACCCTCTCAACCGCCATGTTCACCATCCTGGGTCCGCAAGCCAGGGAGAAGCTGTCGTCCCTTGCCGGGGAAAGGGTCGGGGGCCTGGAGCCCTGCAACTGGACTGCTGCATCCATCCAAGGGGCCGGGATGCAGGTACTGCGCACCGACGGCGCAGGGGACCCAACCTACGAGGTGATTGCCAGGGCGGAAGATGCTCCCACCCTGTGGCTGGCCATCAGGGACGCCGGCATCACGCCCATAGGTAGCGATGCCTTCGAAGCTCTTCGAATTGAAGGCTGCATCCCCGGCCCTGAAGCTGAGCTGACTGACGCCTACAATCCCCTGGAGGCCGGCCTATGGGACTCCATCAGCTTCAACAAGGGCTGCTACATAGGCCAGGAGGTGATCGCCCGCCTGGACACCTATGGCAAGGTACAGCGCCACCTGGTTTCCATCGGCTTTCCCGAGAGCGCCCATGTTGAGTGCGGCTCCAAGCTGAGCTATGAAGGCCGGGAAGTGGGTTCTGTGACCTCTGTCGCGCAGGTGCCGGGTAGGGATGGACTCTTGGCCCTGGGCTACGTCCGGAAGGAGTCGGCCACTCCTGGGACCAAGCTCACCCTCGCTAGTGATCCAGCGGCTAAGGCAGAAGTTCTAACCACGGCGTCAGGCACTCAGCCAGAGGCGGAAAGCCAGGTAGCAATCTAGCCCGCTTTCCGGGTACCCTCCCAGTCCGAGGTTCCTGAGCCTGGCGGGTCTCCCTAGCACAAGTCCCAGGATGCCTCCTATGCTATAATCAGCGTCGCTTGTCGAGGGAGGAACGGGGGATGACGACAACGACCGGAGAGAGGCTTGACCTGGGGAGCCTCATGGTGGACAGAGGGTTGGTGGATGCTTACCTCCTGGCCGTCGGAGACGACAATCCCATCTACTCAAGTCTTGACACAGTTCCCCCGCTAGCCCTGGCAGCCCACGTTTTGTCCGCCCTCATCGAAAAGCTCTCCCTGCCGCCGGGCACCATCCACGCAGCCCAGGAGATCGAATGTCACGGGCTGGTGAGCGTGGGCCAGGAAGTGTCCTGCCAGGCCCGGCTTTCCCGCCCCGTGCGACGGGGAGACTGGTCCATCATGGCAGCCCAGTTCCAGGTGACCAGCCCGGCAGGGAACATATTACTGGACGGTAAGACCACCGTAATGGTCCCAGATGGGAGGGAGCCTCTTGACTGAAGGGAGCTTAGCGTTTCCCATCATCCAAAGGACGATCACTACAGAACAGATCGCCCGCTACGCCGAAGCTTCGGGGGACAACAACCCCCTGCACCTGGACCCTGCATTTGCCTCTCAAAGCCAATTCGGAGTCGTTGTCGCCCACGGGATGCTAACCTTGGCCTTCGTTTCGGAGATGCTCACCGGCGCCTTTGGACGCCACTGGCTGGAATCGGGCCGGTTGAAGGTGAGGCTGAAGGCCCCCGCCTACCCCGGTGACGAACTACGCACCTGGGGTGAGGTGGTCAGAGAAGATGATCATGAGGGGACCCGGAAGGTGGTTTGCGCCGTCGGCCTCAAGGATGGTAATGACAGGGAGCTGATCGCCGGTGATGCGGTGGTGCACCTCCCCGCCCGAGAGAGTCTCGGCGGGAACTAGCCCGAAAGTAAAGAGCACCGAAAGGAAGCCGAAGATATGTCGGCAGCCACTATGAAGGATAATGGGGCAGCAACAACGCCCCGGATCGCCCTGGATGCCATGGGCGGCGACTACGCCCCAGGGGCGACGGTGCAGGGCGCCTTGGAAGCGGTGCGGACCCTGGACTGCCATGTCCTGCTGGTCGGAGACCCTCAGGCCCTGGAAGCCGAGCTTGGGAAACACAACGGGATTGCTACCCGCATCACAATAGTCCCATCGGAAGGGATGATCACCGAGGATGACCACCCTGCTCAGGCCCTGCGCTCCAAGCCAAGGGCATCGATCCTGGTAGCAAATCAGCTGGTGAAGCAGGGCGAGGCTGATGCTGTGGTCTCCATGGGGTCCACTGGGGCAACCATGGCCAGCGCGACCATGGTCCTGGGGACCTTACCTGGCCTTGATCGTCCCTGCCTGGGCGGACCCTTTCTTGGGCTGGCCCCCAACACCGTCGTGGTCGATATGGGCAGCAACATAGACTGCCGGCCCAGCCTGATGCTGGGCTTCGGTGTCATGGGCAGCGTCTTTGCCCACCACTACCTGAAGATCGAGCAACCGCGCGTCGGGCTCCTGAGCGTAGGCGCTGAGGAGTCCAAGGGCAACCGCCAGGTGCGGGAAGCCTTTCCCCTTTTCAAAGCGAGCAGCCTGAACTTTGTGGGTAACCTGGAGGGTATGGACTTTTTCACGGACAAGGCGGACGTGATCGTGTGCGACGGGTTCGTTGGTAACGTAATCATGAAGTTCACCGAGGGCCTGGGCACCACCCTGGCCGGATACTTGAAGAACATGCTGTCCGACAAGCTACCCCCTGGCGAGCTGGGATCTCTGGCAGACAAGATGTGGGAGGTAAACAACCTTGCCAAACGCATGGGTGGGCCTCTATTCGGGGTCCAGGGCGCGGTTGTCATTGGCCACGGGGCCTCGGGGCCTGAGAGCGTTGCCGGCGCTATAGACACAGCGCGGAAATGCGTCGAGATACGTCTAGTGGAGAACATGCGTGCCGAGCTGGAGGCACTGGAAACCGCCAGCCCCACCTCTTAGCCTTATCGCAA
This sequence comes from Dehalococcoidia bacterium, assembly GCA_021296025.1. Classification (GTDB taxonomy): domain Bacteria; phylum Chloroflexota; class Dehalococcoidia; order Lucifugimonadales; family JAGWBF01; genus JAGWBF01. The sequence continues at coordinate 4,082 of JAGWBF010000049.1, forward strand.
AATTGATTAGCTTTGCCTGACAAACGACCTACATCCAACCTGGACGGGCAGATAGCCCTGGTCACCGGCGCTTCCCGGGGCATCGGCGAGGTAATCGCCCTGCGACTGGCTGAGGCTGGGGCCAGCGTAGCTGTCAGCTACCACACTGGCGCCGAGGCTGCCCACCGGGTCGTTGCGAAGATATCTGAGGAACACAAGGAAGCAATCGCCCTAGGGGGGGATGTGTCCCAGGAGGAGGATGCCAAGCTCCTGGTGAGCCGGGTGGTAGACCACTGGGGCAGAATAGATATCCTGGTCAACAACGCAGGAATCACCCGGGACAAGCTCCTGATTCGAATGTCCGCGGAAGATTGGGATGAAGTGCTGAACATCAATTTGCGGGGTGCCTTCCTGTGCACCCGCTACGCCATCCCTCACATGGTGAAGCAGCGCCACGGTAGGGTGGTCAACACATCGTCCATCGTTGGCTTGTCGGGAAACCCCGGGCAGGCAAACTACGCGGCATCGAAGGCCGGCCTAATCGGATTCACGAAGGCAACAGCCCGCGAGGTTGCCTCCCGCAACATCACAGTCAACGCCGTGGCTCCTGGGTACATCACCACCAGTATGGTGGAGCATATGCCGCCCGACCTACAGAAAAGCGTCCTGGAGAGGATTCCCATGGGACGCTTTGGGACACCCGGAGATGTGGCCGAGACGGTGGTGTTCCTGTGCACCGAAGCCGCCGGCTATATCACCGGCCAAGCCATCAGCATCGACGGAGGGCTGGCGGTCTAGACCCGCCGGAAGGAAGAATCATGGAAGCCACCCGCCATGAAGGCGAGACTCTCAAGTATGTCGTCGTCCATCCCGACGGTTACGATCCTGGCGTAGAATACCCCTTGGTGATCCTGCTGCACGGCTTCGGGGCCAACATGGCAGACCTGGCCAGCCTGGCCCCTGCCATAGAACGCGAGCGATACATCTACGTGTGCCCCAACGCTCCCATACCCTTCGACCTGGGTGGAGGAGCAATCGGCTACGGCTGGATGCCACCCAGGGGTACAGCCACCCCCGATGATGTGAGCAAGGCCGAGGATGGGCTGGAAGCCTTCTTTGGGGAAGTGCAGGAGAAGTACCCCACACCCCCTGGGAAGATCATCCTGGGTGGATTCTCCCAGGGAGGGGGCATGACCTATCGGTGCGGCCTGGGCAACCCGGAGACCTTTGCGGGGCTGGCGGTCCTCAGTGGCTTCTTACCCAACCCCGAGGAGCTGCGTCCCAAGCTTCCCTCCTCAAGGAACCAGCCCATCTTCATCGCTCACGGAACTTACGATGAGCTGGCGCCGCTGGAAGCAGCCCAAAGGGCGCGGGACTTCCTGGAAAGCGCCGGTTATGCTCCCAGGTACAAGGAGTACTCAATTCGGCACGAGATCAGCCCCGATGTTGTGGCAGACCTGACTGCCTGGATGCGTGAGACCCTGGAAGCTCCCACGCCATCCCCCTAGGCGATATGGCCCCCACTTATGGACCCATGGTCCAGGAGATAACGCGGCTGGGTGTGATTTCGATGACAACGGCATTACCGTAGCCCAACAACTCCTCCGAAAAGGCTTTGCCCTCTTCCTCACCCTTGTAGCGTACACATATTGATGTGAGGACAGCTTCCAGGTTCCCGGTGGTAATCTGCGCCTCGCCGTGGAATAACGCGTAGCAGTAGGGCTCACCGGGTGTAGCAATGGAGACGCTTACCCTGGGATCGCGCCGGATGTTATAGACCTTGGCTGCAGTATCATTGGTGATGATGAACACCTTTCCTTCTTTGTGCTCATACCACACCGGGGCCACATGAGGAGAGCCGTCCTTCCGCACGGTAGCCAGGAATGCCAGATGGGTCTTATTTAAGTGACCCTCGATCTCCTCAAGGGTCATTTCACGGTCAGTCATTTAATTCTCCACCTATCCGACAGGATATACATCGAGACAAGCATAACTGCCTCGTCACCATGGGACAAAGCAGTCTATCTGCCCTTCTTCGTCTTCCTGCGAGATGCTTCATAGATGTCGATGTAGTTGCTGGAAGGGGTCTTGGCGATGGCTTGCCCAATGACGTCCATAGGCAGGTCGTCCAGCTTTTTGAAACGCACGCAGGACTTCCCCATGTCCAGCTTCTTTCCCCTCGCCTTGAACTCTTCTGTGAACCATTCATAGGTTTCAGGGTCTCCGTAGATGTTCATCAGGTAGAGTGACATATAGTTTTTCTGCGAGGCCAGGGCGGCGTACATCAGGGGATGCCCATTGTAGGTCTGAGGATAGACCGCTAGAGGCACTACATAGGCGATCATTCCGAAGTCCATCTCCTCGGAGTACCCTTCGGGCAGATGGGTCAGGATGAGGTCCCTCAGAGAGCCGATTGCACCCCTTCGTTCCTCGGGCAACCCCGCAATGTATTCATCCACGCTCCCAGGTTCCGCCATGTCGCCTTCCTCCGCTCTTTCTTTAGGCCTTCAGTCCCCCATCCATGGAGGGAGGCCGGGCCCGTCGGAAACCATTATATCCTGGGACCCTCATTTCATCTGAAGAAATTCAAGGCTGGCGCCTGCCCTTCTATATGCGTCCCACCGGTATCATTGTTTGTGGTATGGTGTAGGGCAAATCTCTGGTCGGAAGATTGCGCCACGGTTACAGCATCTCAAAACCCCAAGTATGAGGGGCACGAAAAGGCCCCCATCCTCACATCCTTGGGCCTGGGCTCCCAGTTCACCCTGATGGCTACGGCGACCCTCATGGTAACGCCGGTCATCGTAGCCAACGAGTCAGGCCGGGACGAGTCGTATCTCACCTGGATGGTCTTTGCGTCCCTGCTGGTCGTGGGAGTATCCACTCTGCTCCAGGTCCGTCGCCTGGGTCCGGTGGGGGCCGGAGCTGTGCTTCCCATGTTCACCGCCGCCGTCTCCATCCCCTTTTGCATAACTGCCGTTGTCGATGGGGGGCCGGCCACTCTTACCACTCTAGTGTTGTTGTCGGCCATAGCCCAGTTGGTCATCTCCAAGTGGCTGGTAATTATGCGGCGCGTCGTCACCCCAACGGTCAGCGGCATAGTCATCATGATCGACTCCATCACCCTCGCCTCGGTGGTTTTTCAACTGCTGGACGACTCATCCCGGGACGAGCCCACCACAGCGCCCCTGACTGCCCTTGTTACCCTGGTTGTTGTTGCAGCCCTGACCCTCAGGGGAGCGCCCTTGCTGCGACTCTGGGGGCCGGTCATCGGCATAGTGGTCGGGACGGCAGTCGCCGCCGGGCTGGGACTCTACGATGCAAGCAGGATTGTGGATGCACCCTGGGTGGGAGTCCCGTCCTCCGCGCCGGGGCTGGGGCTGGACTTTAGCATCGCCTTCTGGACCCTGGTGCCATCCTTCCTGTTTCTTGGGGTGATATTCTCCATCCAGGCCAATGGCGAAGCGATTGCCATCCAACGGGCATCTGCGCGGGAAAACCGGGCCATCGATTTCCGCCAGGTCCAGGGGGCCCTAGCGGGCGGTGGAGCAAGCAATCTCATGGCCGGCCTCGCCGGCACTGTGCCCAAGATTGTCAACTCGGGGATAGTTTCCTTCGTACGCACCACCGGGGTCGCCTCCCACCGCGTCGGGTACTGTGCTGCCTCAATCTTCATTGCCATGGCCTTCTTACCCAAGGTCTCGGCCTTCTTCAGCACCATCCCCGGTCCCGTAATGACAGGCTACCTTCTGCTGGTCACCGGCATACTGATCGTGGATGGGGCCCGGACTATCATTCAGAACGAACCCAACCGGGAAAAGGTCGCAGTGGCCGGAATCTGTTTCTGGATCGGCGCCGCCTTCCAGTTCAAGCTATTTGCTCTCCCGGACCTGGGTCCGGTGGTTGACGGGCTCTTCAAGAGCGGCATTACCACCGGCGGCTTTGCCGCCGTCGCCATGATCCTTTACCTGGAGCTCACCAATCCCAGGCGGATGCGCTTTCAGTCCCGCCTGCACATAGATTCCCTGCCCGATCTCAACGGGTTCATCTCCAGGTTCGCCAACAGCCGGGGCTGGGGACAGCCAATGAAGGAAAGGCTGAGCGCGGTAGCTGAGGAGACCCTGCTGACCCTGGCACCCCTGGACCTGGGTGACCTGACCCTCGAATTTGGAGACCTGCAGCAGGAAGGCCAGGACGAGCAAGGGGAGCAACAGGAGGAAACCCCTGAGGGGGGAAAGGTCGATGATGATGCTCCCCCGGCGGAGGAACGGCGGCTGGTGGTGATAGCATCCAGCGATGGCCCCGCCGCCGACCTGGAGTTCATAGGCGGGGCCAGCAACGAGGGCAACATCGAGGACCGCATCCGCCAGATGCAGCAGCACGACTCGGAAACGCCCGAGGAGAACGAGATGTCCCTCAGGCTGCTGCGAGGCTATGCATCATCAGTGCGGCACCAGCAGTACCACGGAACCGACATCATCACCGTCCGGGTGCTACCCCCCGACAGCTAGGCTGTTCCCGAGGCCGCATATCCCTAATCGAGACCTGGGGCACGTAAAACGCGAGACCATGCCTATCCCCACCAACCCCAACAAGGACTCTTGAAAACCTGCCTTCCCTAGATTTCTGATGTGCTTTAGTAAGAAGCAGATCAAGACCAGAGTTAACTTGGCAGAGCACCGTTCTACTTTCTCAGCAGCGACCAAGTTAAGGGTGGCCCGGACACCCTCGCCGGCGGCCCTGCTTATTCTCCTGGCTCTCGTGACTTATGGAGACAACGGTCTGTCGCCCACCTCAGCCGTACCCATCCAGGTGTCCGCATACCAGCTTGCCGCCAGCGACTTGATCGACTATGACACCGACGGTGATGGGCTCATCGAGGTGGACAGCCTGACCATGCTGGACGCAATCCGATGGGACCTGGACGGCAACGGCTCCTCAACCAGCTCGGACTACTCTTCGGCTTTCCCTACACCTGAGTCAGGCATGGGCTGCCCCGATACCGGCTGCTCGGGGTACGAGCTGACGGCGGACCTGGACTTTGACACCAACGACGATGGCATCGTCGATTCCAGCGACGACTGGTGGGACTCCGGGTCGGGGTGGCAGCCCATAGGGGACGGGAGCAGCGACACTGACGCGACCCGGTTTAACGCTACCTTCGACGGCAACGGTCATACCATCACCAACCTTTACATCCAGCGCAGCATCCCCATGATCGGGTTGTGCGGCTCCTTGGGCTCAACTTCCGTGATTCGCCGGCTGGGGCTAGAGGACGCGGCCGTATCGGGCCAGTCCAGCGTCGGAGCCCTTTCCGGCTACAGCGCCGGGCAGATAGAGACCTGTTACTCAACCGGCGACGTGACAGGCAACGGCAACCAGATAGGCGGTCTGGTGGGACACAGCGAGGGGAGCATCATCGCCAGCTACAGCAGCGCCGATGTGACAGGCAATGGTGCGGGCAGCTCCATCATTGGTGGACTTGCAGGCGTCGCCGGCAGGGGGACCAGCATCAAAGCCAGCTACTCCACCGGAAGCGTTGCGGGAATCGGGAGAGAAAGCCTCCAGGTCGGCGGACTGGTGGGGGTTAGCCGTGGCAACATCGAGGCAAGCTACTCCACCTCGATGGTCTCCGCATTAGCTTACGTTGGCGGGCTGATAGGGGACAAGGGCGGCGGGACGATCACCAACAGCTACTGGGACACGGAAACCTCCAGCCTCACGGTGGGTGTCGGTTCAGACGACCTGGATTTCAACGGGACCCTCGGCGCAGGAGAAACACCTACCTCGGGTGTCACCGGCAAGACGACAACCGAGCTGAGGTCTCCCACCGGCTACACAGGCATATACAGCAGCTGGAACATCAGTATTGATACCGACTCCACCGCCGACGACCCATGGGACTTCGGCGCGGACTACAACTATCCGGTGCTGAACGTGGACTTCGACGGCAACTCCGACACCGCCGCCAACTGGAGGGATTTCGGCCTGCAGCGAGAGCCCGGCCCTGCGGCCAGCCTGTCTGAGACCCTGAATAATGACGGCTCCATTGAAGTCACCTGGGATGCGCCAACAGACCTGGGCAGCGCCACCTCGGTCACATACCAGTACCGTGCCAGCACCGATGACGGCAATTCCTGGGACCCGGGCTGGACGACCACCGCGGTCTCCAGCTACACCTTCACGCCCGCTCCAAGCACTGCATACATTGTGGAAGTGCGGGCCTCCAGCGGGGCAGCGCATCCATTGGGCAAAGCCTCGCACATCACCACTACTCCCGTCACCGAGGCTCCGGACCCCACCGATGCCACCCTGGTCATCACGGGAGACATCACATCCGTTTCTGAAGGATCATCCGTTGATATAAGGATCATGTTGAATCAACCTGC
>JAGWBF010000050.1 GCA_021296025.1 Dehalococcoidia bacterium
TATCAGGCGCAGGATGTGGGGTGTCACCAAGCCAACAAAGGCGATGATGCCGCTTATAGCCACGGCAGCCCCGGTTGCCAGGGCGGCCGCCACCAGCAGGGCCGGGCGGGTGAAGCCCACTCGCACTCCCATGGAGCGGGCCTCGTCGTCGCCCAGCATCAGGAGGTTCAGATCCCGGGACATGAGGAACATAGCCGCCATGCCTCCCAGGATCAAAGGCGCGCTGACCTGGACATGCTCCCAGGAACGGGAGTCCAGCCCGCCAGCAAGCCAGAAGATTATCTCCCGTAGGGAGTCGATGTTGGGCAGCAGATATATTAAGGCGGAGACAATGGCGCTGAGGAATGCGTTGACGGCAACCCCCGCCAGGAGAAGGGTTGCCATGGAAAAGCGCCCCGCAGCAATAGCTATTCCATAAACCAGGAAGGAGGCCCCAATCGCCCCAATGAAGGCGAAGGCAGGCAGAGCAAGAAAATACAGGCCTGCCATGCCGGTGACAATGGCAACGACTGCTCCCAGTGCGCCACCGGCTGAGATGCCGATGATTCCGGGGTCGGCCATGGGATTGCGGAAAAGGCCTTGCATGGTAGCCCCCGCAACCCCCAGCGCCGCACCGACTAAAGCCCCCGCCACGATGCGGGGGAGCCTGATCTGCTCGATTACCAACCCCTCGGTGCGCCCGAAGTCGCCGATCTCGAGCCCCACCATGGAGAGGATGATGGCAGCGACCCGGGAAACGGGGATTTCCACTGGGCCCATGCTGAGAGAGACCAGCACCGCGACAACCGCCAGTATTCCAAGGGTGACTGAACCGACTGCCAGCCGGGTGGTTACCCCGGACTGCCGGTAGCTGCGCAGGGCCGAAATCCCCACAACCTTCAACAAAAAGACCTCCGGCGGCTCCCCGCTGGAGGTCGTTCTATCCCACTGCCCGGAATCTTCGCCCGGGAAGCGAGGGACCCTCTCTGCTGCGGAGAGCGGTCACCCTCCGTTCAGGCAGGTCTCCTGGCTCACGGGTCGGTTCCTTCGCCGGGCCCTTCCCATCGGCTTCCCGACAGTGGACTTCGGCTCCTTGTCCCGCTTACAGTGGCGCTACCGCGGCGGACTGTCACCGCCTTCCCTATTCTCCCTCGGTGGGCACCTGAACGGACAGTGGCTTATGTCGTTTCAGGCGGGATTGTAGGCGGCTCACCACAGGCTGTCAAGAGCGTGAAGAGACAGGGCAGCAGGCGATCCTCGATGACAAAGTCCCCCCATCCACCTATCTCCAAACGGAGGAAGAATCAATGGACACCGCCTAGAATATATGCTAGACAGGGTCTCAGAATTGTCCGCGTACCGGAACGCGTTGCTAGGAGCTAACCCATGGAGCTGATCATTGGGCTGGCAGTGGGACTTGCGGTTGGGGGAGTCGCCTGCTGGTTTGTACAGGGATACCGCTCCAAGGCCCGAATGGCCAGGCTGGAAGGGCGGTTGGAGCAAGCAGCCACCACCAACGACATAATGGAGACCGCCAAGAGACAGATGAACGAGACCTTCCAGGTTGCCGCCGGTCAAGCTCTGAGGAACAACAATGAGCTGTTCATGAATGTCGCCAAGGAGAGCCTGGGCAGGACTCTCGAGACCGCAAGGGGAGAATTCGGCCGTCGCCATGAGCAGTTTCAGTCTTTGGTCAAGCCTCTGAGCGAAAGATACGAGAAGCTGGCGCCGCAGATCGAGTCCCTTATGCAGCAGAACCAGACCCTCACCGCCGAGACGGGCAGGCTGTCCAACGCCTTGACCAACAATCGGCAGATCGGCAGTTGGGGCGAGGTCCAGCTCCGCCGGGTGGTTGAGCTGGCCGGAATGACCGAGCATTGCGACTTCGTGGAGCAGTCGACTGTCAGCCCTTCCGGCGACCGCCCCGATCTGATGGTCAAGCTGCCTGAAAGGCGGACAGTAGTCGTCGATGCCAAGGCGTCCACAGCGGCCTACATGGAGGCCCAGCAGACCGACGATGAAGCTGCCGGGGCCGATGCATTAAACCGGCATGCCGGTGCCCTGCGGACCCAGGTAGATGCCCTGGCTGGCAAGAACTACGGCGCCAAAGTAGATGGCGCCCTGGACTTCGTGGTCATGTTCGTCCCGGGAGACCAGTTCCTGGCGGCAGCTCTGAGAGCCAACCCCAACCTTGTGGAGTACGCCATGGGCAAGCGGGTGGCCATCGCCACCCCGGCATCGTTGATATCCCTGCTGTGGGCGGTGGCCAACGGCTGGCAGAGATACCGAATTGCGGAGAATGCAGAGGCAATCCGGGAGGCTGGCGAGGAGCTGCACCGGAGGATGCAAAGCTTCATCGAACGCTACCAGAGGGTCGGCAAGGAGCTGGAGTCGGCTGTAAAGGCGTACAACCTGTCCATCGGCTCCTTCGATTCCCGGGTGGTCCCCCAGGGACGAAGGTTCACCCAGTTGGTCATCAACGACGAGGACAGCTTCAATCCACCCGACACCATAGATCAGGCCGTGTCCGAATCGCGGTACACAGGGACCCTCCCCAGCCCCGAGGACCAGTGCGACCAGCCAGAGGCTAGGGACCCTCATTTGCCCACTTCGGAAGCCCAATAGTACACTGGGATAGCCCAGGCCCACGGCTGGACCTACGCTCAGGGGTCGGAAGGCACAAGAAATTCAGAGGAGGAACGGATATGGCGTTAACCTTGGCAGAAGCAAACCGGGTAGTGGAGGCAGCCATCGCCAAGGCTGGGGAGATGAACATCAAGATCAGCGTTGCTGTGTGCGACGCTGGAGGCAGGCTGGTGGCTTTCAACCGCATGGATGGAGCCTTCTTCGCCGGTGGCTTCGGCTCCCAGGGGAAGGCCATCGCTTCGGCAGCCTTTGCCCGGCCCAGCGGGGCCATCGACCCGACCCGGGCTATAGTCCAGTGCATAAGGGAGGCCGAAGGCGACCACATGATTCCCAGCCAGGGAGGGATGCCCATCATACGCAACGGCGTAATCGAGGGAGGCTGCGGAGTAGGGGGCGGCACCTCGGAGCAGGATGAGGAGTGCGCCCAGGCAGGCATAGCAGCCCTTTAGCTCCCTGCAAGCCTCAGGGGAGAAGGGACAAGTTTCCCCCCTCTCCCTTGAGGGGAGAGGGGTCGGCCATAAGGGTGCCCCTTCCAGACCCTTAGGACTGCTTTGACTTTCCCATTGACCGTTGCTATAGTGTTGCCCGCACCAAGACCCGACTCGATGTTCCGGTTATAAGGTGTGCACCAATTACCAACTCGTGAGGATGCCATGCCTATCTGGGCCGACCGCCTGGTACAGTCCCTAAAGGAAAGCGATATATCCCTCGTCACCTATGTCCCCGACATCAACATTCACCAAGCCACCCAGCTGGTGAGCGCGGACCCCTACTTCCACCTGGTCTCGGCCAGCCGGGAAGAGGAGGCCATAGGCATTGCTGCTGGGGGCTATGCGGCCGGCCGCAACTCGGCCGTTTTCATGCAGTCCAGCGGTTTCGGTAACTGCCTCAACGCTGTCGGCAGCCTGTGCCTCCCCCACCGCATTCCCCTGCCCTTCATCATAAATCTGCGGGGAGGGGTGGGCGAGTTCAACATAGCCCAAGTGCCTCTGGGCCGGGGCACCAAGCCGATCCTGGATGTACTGGGAATCCCCCATTTTACCCTTACCAACGAGGATGAGGTCGAACCTGTGGTAAAGGGAGCCATAAAGCTGTGCTACGCCAGCAGGTCTCCCGTGGGGATCTGCCTCACAGCCCAGCTGCATGGAGGTAAGAATGCGTAGGCAAGATGCAACTAAGCTGCTGCTTAGCTTCCTGAGCGAGCAGCCCATAGTAAGCAACCTGGGGCCCACCACCGATGAGCTTTGGCACCTGGGCGATCGCAACCGAAACTTCTACACCTACGGGGGAATGGGCTTATGCTCGTCCATCGCCCTGGGCGTCGCCCTCTCCACTGGAGAGAAGGTGGTGTCTCTCGACGGCGATGGCTCTCTGCTGATGAACCTTGGCACCTTGGGCACCATTGGGCGGGAGCAGCCTGCCAACCTTGTCGTCGTAGTATGGGACAACGAGCGGTGGTCTCAGACGGGGCCTCAGCCCCGCCACACCGCCACCGGAACCGACCTGGACATCCCCAAGTCAACGACGGTATCCACCGAAGAGGAGTTGGAAACGGTCTTCAAAGAAGCACTGTCATCCGACGGGCCGTGGTTCATCGTCGCCAAGATCGAAGATGTGGAGCCCCTACCCGTCAGTCCTATCGAGCCGGAGGTAAACCTTCACAAGTTCAGGCAGACCTTTATCGGCCCTCCAATTCGCCTAGGGCAGTAAGCAGCTGCGGTGCCTTCGCCCGATCATTTACCCTGGAACCCACGTAGCTCCATTGGATGTTCCGCTCTTTGTCAATGATGAAGGCCGCCGGGGCCGCGAGTCCATCTTGCAGCACGTCGAACACCCCGTAAGCTTTCGCCACGGCGGCTCCGGGATCAGCCAGTATCGGGAACTCCGCGCCCACCCGGTCCTTCATCTCGAATGCTCCCTGGACTCCGTCGGTACTGATGGCCAGTACCTCTGCATTGAGGTCCCTGAACTCGGCGTATTCTTCCTGCAGCTCACCGAGCTGCTGACGGCAGAAGGGTCAAAACACTCCTCGGTAGAAGACCAAGACGACGTTTTCGGACTCTCCCAGGGCTTCCGATAGAGCAACTTGGCCGCCATCAGCCTCTTGGGCGGTGAAGTCTGGAGCAACCGTGAGACCCGAGGCACCTCCGCCACCACAGGCGGCCAGGACGGGGACCACGGCAAGAAGGACCAACAGCAGGATTCGTTCCACCCTACGCGCCACTTTTCCTTCTTTCAGAAGCTGTCCTAGCACCCAGCACCCTGCCTTCGCGCAGGGCTTGACCGTTGAAGATATGTGAAGGTACATTGTACCATGTGCCAAGGGCGGACTGACGGAGACTTAGGTGTGCAGGGCACTCTCTATCCGGTAGGCGTGAGCGGATCCAGCGTGGGGTGGAAGGGAAATCGCCTCGGAGAGGAAAGGTACTTTGCCAGAGCCCGTTGAGGACCACTATCGATCCTTGGGTGTGGCCTCCCACACCTCAAAGGCAGGAATCCGGAGAGCTTACCTCAAGAAGGCCCAACAGGTTCACCCTGACCTTAATCCCGACGACCCCGACGCGGAACTCAAGATGGCGGCGCTGAACCGGGCTTACGAAACCCTCTCCAGTCCCGTCCAGCGTGCAAAGTACGATGCCGAACGGTACCAGGCGGGGCTCAAAGTGTCCAACTCCGATAGAAGCCGGGGCGAAGCTACGACCTACAAAATGCACTACCGCCGCAATGGAGGCCCCAGCTTGTTCTCGGCCTTTTCCGGCTTGGTGAGGCGGGCGGTGCGCCTTATCGCTGCCATTTTTCCAGCCTGATGCGCCGTTAGGTCCCCCGGCAAGGGCATCTTGGAGGATCTCTACCAAGTGCCGTCCTCTACGACCCGTTCCATGCTCTATCTGCTGGCGGCATGACACACCCATCACCGCGACGTCCCAGCTGCCGTCCTTAGCTTCCACCGCCGGGAACAGTTGCAGCCGGCCGATATCCATGGACACATCGTAGTGCTCCGCTTCGTAGCCGAAGGACCCGGCCATTCCGCAGCAACCTGCATTGGTCTCTTCCACGCTGTATCCGGGAGGCAGCCTCAGCAATTCCATGGAATGGCGGGTGCCAATGAGGGCCTTCTGGTGGCAGTGCCCATGGAAAAGCACCTTCTTCTCCAATCCAGTGAATCTAAGGTTGAGGTCGCCCCTTTCGTGCAGGAGCATCAAGAACTCGTCGATCATGTAGCTGTTATCCGCAACGACCCTGGCCTTGTCGTCGCGGACCAGGTCGGGATACTCATCCTTCAGAGTTAGAAGACAGCTGGGTTCGCAACCAACGATGGGTATGCCCTGCTGGGCATAGGTGTACAGTTTCTCCACGTTTCGGCGGGCGTTTGACGCCGCTTGGGACAGCAGCCCCTTGGAGATCATCGGCCGGCCACAGCAGAGGGAGTCGGCCAACACGACGCTGTAGCCCGCCTGTTCCAGTAATGCCACCGCGGCCTTGCCAACCTGGGGGTAGTTGTAGTTCATGAAGGTGTCGTTGAAGAGGACAACCTGCTTTGTTGTACTTTCCCCTTTGGTTGTACGGGAACGGAACCACCTGGGAAAGGTCTGGGACACCTGGGGCGGCAGGCTTCTCTCGGGGTGGATTCCCGCCACGCGGTGAAGAAACAGGCGGGCCAGGGGATTGTTTACCGCCATGTTGGAGAAGGGGCCCAGCCTGGATGCCATGGAGCTGAGGCGTCCTATATTGGCAAAGAGCCTGGACCTGAGAGGCACTCCGTGGCTTTTCTGGTAGTGGTCCAGGAACTCGTACTTCAGCTTGGCCATATCGACGCCCGTCTGGCACTCGGCCTTGCAGGCCTTGCACTCCAGGCACAAGTCCAGGGCATCGTGGAGCCGTTTGCTAGCCATAGTGTCTTCCGGGAGGGCCCCCGACAGCACCGCCCTGAGCAGATTTGCCCGACCCCTGGTGGAGTGTTCCTCTTCCCTGGTGGCCATGTAGGAGGGGCACATGCTGCCTGTCATCTTGCGGCACGCCCCCATGCCGTTGCACATCTCCACAGCCCCCGCATAGCCCTCATCGCCAGAGAAGTCCAGGGTCGTATCCAGGGGATTTGCTGTGTATCCGGCACCAAACCTAAGGTTCTCGGTCATGGGAGGGGTGTCTATGATCTTCCCCGGGTTCATGATGCCCGCGGGGTCAAATGCCTGCTTGACCTCCTGGAAGGCCTTGTAGATGGTGGGCCCGAACATCTTTTCGGTCCATACCCCCCTGACGATGCCGTCCCCATGTTCCCCGCTCAGAGAACCGCCGTACTCCAGTACTAGGTCGCTGATGTCCGATGCGATGGAGACCATGCGCCGGATACCTTCGGGGGTCTTGAGGTTGACCAGGGGACGAATGTGCATGCACCCTACGCTGGCGTGGCCATAGTAGCCCGCCTGGGTGTCATGGGCCTTTACCACCTGGTCGAACCTGGCTATGAACTCTCCGAGGTGTTCCGGATCAACTGCCGTATCTTCCACGTACGGGAGGGGCTTGGAGTCCCCCCGGGTGCTCATCAGCAGCCCCAGCCCAGCTGCCCTCAAAGCCCAGATGTTCGCTTGGTCCCGGGACTCCGTAAGCTGCACGCAGGCGTAGGCCAGGTCCCGGCGGACCATGTCGTCCTTGAGCTTTTCGATCTTATCGGCAACCTCAGCATCGCTTTCCCCGCTGAACTCTACGACAAGCAGCGCATCGGGCTCACCTTCTATGGGGGCCAGCAGACGGTTGAAGCCAAGGGACTCCCGGCACCGGTCCAGGATCATCCTGCCGATCAGCTCAATGGTGTCGGGCTTATGCTTCAGGATCTCCCACGTCGCTTCGCAGGAGCGCACCATATCGTGGAAGTGCAGGACCGCCAGCCCCTTCCTGGGAGGGACCGGCACCAGGCTGACCTTAGCCTCGGTGACGACGCAGAAGGTGCCCTCGGAGCCGACCACCATTCGGGCCATGTTGAAGGGATTGCCATCGCCCATGTTCAGGGGTTCGTCCAGGTTGTAGCCGCTGACCCGGCGCATGATCCTAGGGTACCTGGCGGCCACCTCATCCCTGTTCTCTTCAGCGATACGCATGACATCCCTGTAGATCTGGCCCTCGAAGGTCGTCGCCGCCAGCTTGTTCTGAAGCTCGCCCGTATCCAGGGGGCCGAACCGGGCCTGTGCGCCATCGGAGAGCACCACGGATACTTCTTGCACATGGTCGATGGTCTTGCCGTATATGACCGAATGGGAGCCGCAGGTGTTGTTGCCGATGCCCCCTCCCACGCATGCCCGGTTGGAAGTCGTCGGGTCCGGGGCGTACTGGAGTCCCATCAAGGAGAGGTGGCGGTTCAGGATATCCAGGACGATCCCCGGTTGCACCCGTGCCCACCGCTCTTCCTGATTTACCTCCAGCACCTGGTGCATGTACTTGCTGAAGTCCATGACTATGGCATGGTTCACGGTCTGACCCGCCAGGCTGGTCCCGCCACACCGGGGCAGTACAGGCACCCTGTTTTGTGCGGCCACTTCCATCACCGCAAGCACATCATCAGAGTCTTTGGGAATGACCACTCCAACCGGGTCCATCTGGTAGATGGACGCATCAGTGCTGTACAGCAGGCGGGAGTAGGCGTCGAAACGGACTTCCCCGGACACACGCTTCCGAAGCTCGTGGGCCAGCTCTTCTCCCTCAGAAGCTACGATTCTGGTGCGGGCAGACCTTGCCATGGATGGAAGCCTCCGGTGACTGGAGTGGGGAACTAAGGGGACGAAAGCAGGACTACTTTATATGAAAGGTTAGGCAGCTTCAACACACCCATTGCCGCCCACTCACCTACTCATGGTATCCTAAGGTTGCTATGTTGCCCGACGATGTGTACTGCTCCCGGTGTTCGGGCACCCTGGAAGCAAGAGTCATCGACGGAGTGGAACGACCGGCGTGCTCCACCTGCGAGAAGGTCATCTACCATGACCCCAAGGTGAGCGCGGTGGCGGTGGTCGAACATGATGGCAAGGTGCTGATGGTACAGAGAGCGTTAGAGCCGGGCATAGGCCTCTGGAGCTTGCCCGGCGGGTACGTGGACCGGGGCGAAGTGGTGGAGCGGGCCGTGGAGCGCGAGGTTGCCGAAGAGACCTCCCTGGAGATAGAGGCAACCGACCTGCTGGCCGTATCCTCGGAACCGGGGAACCAGGTCATCCTGATCTCCTACGACTCCCGGTTCATCGGCGGTGAACTGAAGGGCGGCCCCGAGGTCAGCGACGCCTCCTTTTTTGATCCCTCTGATCTGCCGCCCCTGGCTTTCCCGAGGGACCGGCAGATCCTGGAAACCTGGAAGAACCGCCGGGACGGGAAGAGATGACAGCCCCTGGGTCTCGTCTTATTAATGCAGCAAGGAAGTCTGGATGGACCCTAGAATAGGCTTTATCGGCTTGGGGATCATGGGCAAGCCCATGGCCAGAAACCTCCTCAAGGCTGGCTATGCCCTGACGTTGCACAACCGTAGCCGGGCCTCCGTGGAGGAACTGGCCGCTGAGGGGGCGGCCGTTGCTTGGTCGGGCATGGAAGTGGCCCAGCGTTCCAACGTTGTCATCACCATGCTCCCTGACTCCCCCGACTCCGAGCTGGTCATCCTCGGCGAAGGGGGTATCCTGGAAGGCGCCGAGGATGGCTGCACCATCATCGACATGAGCTCCATCGCCCCCCTGGTCTCCCAGAAGATCTCCCGCGCCGCCGCCGAGAAGGGCATCGACATGCTGGATGCTCCCGTAAGCGGGGGCGAGCCGGGAGCTATTGCCGGAACCCTGGCGATAATGGTGGGAGGCAAGCAAGACACCTTCGACAGGTGCCTCCCCATCTTGGACGTCATGGGCAGAAGCGTCGTGCGGGTCGGTGACGTGGGAGCGGGAAACGTTGTGAAGCTGGCAAACCAGATAATGGTGGCCGCCAACATCGAAGCCATTGGTGAAGCCTTCTCCCTGTCCCAGAAGGCGGGGATTGATCCGGAGCTGGTCTTCGGGGCCATACGGGCGGGCTTGGCTGGCAGCAATGCCTTGGAGGCCAAGGCCCCAATGATAATGGACCGCAACTTCAATCCCGGCTTCCGAATCCGGCTGCACCAGAAGGACTTGCAAAACGCACTGCTGACGGGAAAGGACCTGGGAGTCCCCCTGCCGGTTACCAGCCTGGTCCAGCAGATGTTGGGGGCCCTGATGAACCGGGATATGGCAGAGTGCGACCACTCCGCCATCGTTCGCCATGTAGAAGACATGGCCAACGTCGAGATCAGAAAATCCGACGGGAACAAGTGAGGTCAGGTGAAGCTCCACGAATACCAGTCTAAAGAGATGTTCTCCCGATACGGCATTCCCGTTCCCCGGGGAATAGCGGCGTCGACTCGTGAAGAGGCGATTGAAGCAGCCCAGAATCTGGATGGACCCTGGGTCGTCAAGGCCCAGGTGCACGCAGGAGGAAGGGGCAAGGCGGGGGGCATAAAGGTCGTTTCAACCCACGACGAGGTGGGGAACGCCGCTGAAGCACTGCTGGGCAGCCGTTTGGTCACCCACCAGACGGGCCCGGAAGGGGCTCCGGTTCACAAGGTCTTGGTGGAAGAAGCCACAAAGGTGAGCCATGAGCTTTACGTCGCCCTGATGATCGACCGCGGATTTCGCGGACCCGTGGTTATCGCCAGCGCGTCGGGTGGCATGGATATCGAGGAGGTGGCTGCGACCACCCCCGAGCGTATCCTGAAGGAGGGAATCGACCCAGTGCTGGGCCTTCAACCCTTCCAGGGTCGGCGCTTGGCCTACGGCTTGGGTCTCCCCCAGGAGCTAATCCGCCCGGCGAGCCAGATTGCGCTGTCCCTCTACGACATCTTTATCGACAACGACTGCTCCCTGCTGGAGATCAATCCCCTTGCCATAGATGAAGCCGGCAAGCTTGTGGCCCTGGATGCCAAGGTGGACCTGGAAGATGATGCCATGTTCCGCCATCACGACCTGCTGCCCCTCAGAGACCGGGAGCAAGAGGATGAGCTGGAGGCCCAGGCGCTGGAGAACAACATTGCTTATGTCAAGCTGGACGGGTACGTGGGCTGCCTGGTGAACGGCGCAGGGCTGGCCATGGCGACCATGGATGTCATCCAGAACGCAGGCGCCCGGCCCGCCAACTTCCTGGATGTGGGAGGCGGGGCCAGCGAAGACAAGGTGGCCCTGGCTGTGTCCATCATGCTGTCGGACCCCGAGGTAACACAGGTGCTGGTCAACGTGTTCGGAGGAATTCTGCGGTGCGACATCGCCGCCGGGGGAATCGTGAAGGCGTGGCGGGACAGCAACTCCCAGCTGCCCATGTTGGTGCGCATGAGGGGCACCAACGTGGATGAAGGGAAGGACATCCTCAGGGGTTCGGGCTTGGACGTCACCTTCGCCGATACTCTGACCGAGGTGTCCGCGGCCCTGTCGGCTTCGCTCCGCTAGACCCCACATATTTTCATTATCGGGAGACCTTTACTTGAGCATCCTGGTTGATTCAAACACACGGGCCATAGTCCAGGGAATAACCGGTGGTGAGGGCAGCTTCCACGCCCGGGCGTGCATCCGCTACGGCACCAACGTAGTGGCGGGGGTTACACCCGGCCGGGGAGGGCAGCTGTTCGACGACCAGATCCCCGTCTTCGACACCATGAACGAAGCGGTGAAGGAAACTTCGGCGGACACCTCCCTCATTTTCGTTCCGGCCCCCTTTGCGGCCGACGCCATCGCCGAGGCGGCCGACGCCGGTATCAGCCTGATCATATGCATCACCGAGGGTGTGCCCATTTTGGACACCGTGCGGGTGCTGAGGCACCTTGAGGGCCGCCCCATACGCCTCATAGGCCCCAACTGCCCGGGGCTGATCTCTCCCGGTGAGCGGTGCAAGCTGGGGATCATGCCCGGCAACATCCACCAGCCGGGCAGGGCAGGGGTGGTGTCCCGCAGCGGTACGTTGACCTACGAGGCTGTTGGTCAGCTAACCGGCATTGGCGTTGGCCAGTCCAGCTGTGTGGGCATCGGAGGCGACCAGCTTATAGGCACATCCTTCGTGGATGTGCTGGAGATGTTCAACAACGACCCCGACACCGACTTCGTGGTGATGATCGGCGAGATCGGGGGCACCATGGAGCAGGATGCCGCCACCTACATCGGGGAGCACTTCCGCAAGCCCATAGCATCCCTGATAGCTGGCGCGACGGCGCCTCCCGGCAAGAGGATGGGCCACGCAGGAGCGGTCATCACCGGGGAATCGGCCACATCCGCCGCCAAGACCCGCGCCCTCCAGGAAGCAGGGGCGGTCATCATACCCACCCCGGCCGACATCGGCGACACCGTCCAGGCAATGCTGGCCAAAGCGTAGGGGGAGGCCTCCCTGAGCTACTTCCTTGACCGGGGCAGGGGGCGTTCCTATAATGGACTATCTGGGAACCACCGGACTTCCTCGTTCATCCAATGATCGTAGCTGCACCTACTATTTGACCTGAGGGCGGAGCATGGAAAGCGGGACTGTTCTAGAGACCCTGCGGTCTCTGGAAGAAGAAGCTCTCAGGGAGCTTGGCACACTAGAGGACATCGACAGCCTGGAGACCTGGAGGGTTGCCTACCTGGGCCGCCGGGGAAAACTGACCACCATCCTTCGCAGCGTGGGCAGCTTATCGCCTGACCTTCGTCGCAGCGTCGGCGCCGCAGGAAACCAGGTCAAGACACTCCTGGAAGAGGAGCAGGCAAGAAGGTCCGATGAGATCGAGGAGCTGGAAGTCAGAAGGCGTTCCAGCCTGCGGGCCATCGACGTGACCCTGCCTGGGCGGCCCCTTCCCCAGGGAAGGCTCCATCCCACCACCCAGATTCTTCGAGAGATCTGCAGCTCCTTCACAGCCATGGGGTTCCAGATCGTGGAAGGGCCTGAGGTGGAGTGGGACAAGTACAACTTCGAGATGCTGAACATACCCCGGGACCATCCGGCCCGGGATATGTGGAACAGCCTGTGGATCGACCAGCAGGATGCCGATGGACGCTTGTCCATGCTCATGCGCACCCACACATCGCCCATGCAGGCGCGGATCATGGAGCAGACGAAGCCCCCTATACGGTTGATCGTTCCGGGCAAGTGCTACCGGTACGAAGCTACCGACGCCACCCACGAGTGGCACTTCTACCAGGTGGAAGGGCTGGCGGTAGATGAGGGCATAACCCTAGCCAACCTGAAGGGTACGCTGTACGAGTTCGCCCGGCGTATCTTCGGGCCTGACCGCAAGGTGAGGTTCCGGTGCGACTACTTCCCCTTCGTGGAACCTGGAGTGGACATGTCAGTGGACTGCTTTGCCTGCCGGGGTGAGGGATGCCGCCTATGTGCCGACACTGGATGGCTTGAGATAATGGGTGCCGGGATGGTGCACCCGAAAGTCCTGGCAGGGGTAGGATACGACCCTGAAGTCTATACCGGGTTTGCCTTCGGGATGGGGCCCGAGAGGATCGCCATGCTCAAGTATGGGATCGACGATATTCGCCTATTCTACGGGAACGACCTGCGTTTCTTAAGGCAGTTCTAAATTGTCGTCTGAGAAATGTTTATTAATCTGGAACCTTTTGTCCCTGTGTGAACCAAAATGAAGATACCCTTGTCCTGGCTCAGAGAGTACGTAGATATCGATCTGTCGTCCCGGGAGCTGGCCCACAGGCTGACCATGGCGGGCATCGAGGTAGGCGAGGTGACCGTCCTGGGTGGGTGGACCAACTGCGTCGTCGGCCACGTGGAGAAGGTGGAACCTGTGCCCGACGCCGACCGGCTGACCTTGTGCACGGTGAACGCCGGCGCCGGCGAAGTCCAAGTGGTGTGCGGCGCCCCCAACGTGGCCGCTGGTCAGCGGATCGCCTATGCAGGCGTTGGAGCAAGGTTGTTCAACCCCCACAGCGGCAAGACAGAGACCCTCAAGGCCGCCCGCATCAGGGGCGTGACCTCCCATGGGATGATCTGTTCCGAGCTGGAGCTGGGGCTGAGCAATGAACATACAGGCATCCTGGTCCTTCCCGAAGACGCCCCCGTGGGAACGGACCTCACCGAGTACATGGGGGACGAAATCCTGGAGCTGGAGCTCACCCCAAATCGGTTCGACTGCATGTCGGTTCTGGGAGTCGCCCATGAGGTGGCCGCATTGACAGGCCGGCAGGTCAGGGAGCCTGACCTAGCCTATCCCGAGAATGGGGGGGCAGTGGAAGAGCAGGCAACGGTGGAAGTGGCCGACCCGGACCTTTGCCGCAGGTACACCGCCACGCTTATTCGGGGAATCACCATCGGGCCTTCGCCCCGGTGGCTGCAGGAGCGCCTGAGCAGGGCGGGCATGCGCTCCATCAACAACGTCGTAGATATCACAAACTACGTGATGCTGGAGTACAACCAACCCCTCCACGCCTTCGACTTCAGCAAGGTTGCCGACGGCAGGATCATCGTACGCCGTGCAAGGGAAGGGGAAGTGCTGGTCTCCCTGGATGGGACGGAGCGCAAGCTGTCGCCGGACATGCTGGTAATAGCCGATCCCAATGGT
>JAGWBF010000051.1 GCA_021296025.1 Dehalococcoidia bacterium
TGCACCAGCATGATGCGGGTATTTTACCCCCCCCTCTTTGAAGATGACCCCGAGCTTCAGCGCCAAGCAACGGAGCTGGGGAGCCGGGTGTATGAGCTGTCCGAGTTCCTGGTGAAGGTGCTTGGGATAACCGACGTGGGAGGCAAGTATGCCGGAAAGGTGGCCTACCATCCCTCCTGCCATCTACTCCGGGAGCTGGAGGTGGAAGATGAGCCAGTGCAGCTTCTGAGGCGGGTTGACGGCATAGACCTGGTGGGGGTCGATGAGGCCAGGACCTGCTGCGGGTTCGGCGGCACCTTCTCGGTAAAATACCCCCACATTTCCGAGGGCATGTTGGAGGACAAGCTGGAGAATCTGAAAGCCTCAGGAGCAACAACCCTGGTGGGCTGCGATGTGAGCTGTCTGATGCACATGGAAGGCGCCCTCAGACGCCGGGGCAGCACCATCACGCCCCTGCACCTGGCGCAGGTGCTGGAGAGCGCCGAGGAATAGGGGTTGTGCAGCATCGTGGCCATCATGGAACGGAGGATATGCCTTGGCAGAGGTGAAGACCAGGGAGTTCATTCCTGCATCCAGGCGGGCAGTAGATAACCCCCAGCTCCAGGCGGCCCTGAAACGCGCCGGCGGCGGTTTCGACAGTGCCCGTCTGGATGCCATCGAAGAGCTGGGCGAGGAGCGATGGCAGGAGCTGAGGGAGAGGGCCCGTCAGATCAAAGAGCACACCCTGGAGAACCTGGACTACTACCTTGAGATGCTCTACAACCGGGTTACCGCCAACGGGGGCCAGGTCCACTTCGCCGCCGATGCCCAGGAAGCCAACGAGATCATATCCGACCTTGCCCTGAGCAGGGGGGCCAAGACGGTAACCAAGAGCAAGTCCATGGTCTCGGAGGAGATGGGACTCAACCACTCCCTGGAATCCATGGGGATACGCTCCGTTGAGACAGACCTGGGCGAGTACATCATCCAGCTGGCCGACGAGACCCCCTTCCACATCGTCGGTCCCGCCATCCACAAGACCAAGGAGGATGTTTCCGAGGTATTCGCCGAGAAGATCGACAGGCCGGGCCTGGTCGAGATCGAGGACCTGGCGGAAGCGGCAAGGGAGACCCTCAGGGACGACCTGCTGCAGGCGGACATGGGCATCTCCGGGGCCAATTTCCTGGTGGCGGAAACGGGGACCCTGGGCATCGTGACCAACGAGGGCAACGGAAGGTTCTGCACCTCTTCTCCGCGCATCCACGTAGCCCTGACGGGAATGGAAAAGGTCGTCCCATCCCTGGAAGATCTGGCTGTCTTCCTGCGCCTTTTGCCTCGTGCAGCCACGGGCCAGCGTCTGACCAGCTACGTGTCCATGGTCTCGGGGCCCAGGGCGCCCACCGAGGAGGACGGCCCCGAAGAGTTCCACCTGGTGATCGTCAACAACGGCAGGTCGCGACTGCTCCAGGACGAGAAGCTACGGGGTGCACTTTCGTGCATCAGGTGCGGCGCCTGCCTGAACATCTGCCCCGTTTACCGGAAGGTGGGTGGCCATGCCTATGGCTGGGTCTATCCCGGCCCCATCGGCGCCGTGATCGACCCGGTTCTGGTGGGTCTGGACGAGGCCAAGGACCTGCCCTTCGCATCATCCCTGTGCGGTGCATGCAGGGAGGTCTGTCCCGTAAAGATCAACCTCCCCCACATGCTGCTCACCCTGCGATCCCGCCTCATGGAAGGCGATGAGGAGAGCCGGGGGAAAGCCACCTTCATGGATTCGACCATGGGGCACGGGTATCGCATGCTCATGAGCGCCCCTAAGATCATGTCCCTGGCGCGGCGGGTGGGACGAATGACCCAGATGGCGGTGGCGAGGAAGGGCTGGATCAGGAAGCTGCCCCTCCCTCCCTTCGACCGATGGACCCGCTCCCGGGATATGAAGGCTATCCCCAAGGAATCGTTCAGAGAGATCTGGGACAGGGAGCTTTCCAAGGAGGGCACCCCGCGTTCACGGGAAGGCCCCAAGGGAGGAAGGTCTTGAAGGCCGCAGATTTCCTGGACATGGTGCAGGCTGCCCTGGGCAAGCCCTCCCGGGAGCTTACCGAGCCCTACGGCCCCCTTGATGAGGAGCTGGACAGCATCCGGGAGCGGGCCGCTGCTGCCACAGAGAGATTGCAAAGGGAACGCTGCGAGCTTTGGGAGCAGCTCAGCGGCACAGCAACCAAGCGAGGGTGGAACGTGTGCCGGGCAGCGGGAGTCGAAGAGGGCTTGGCATACATCTGCAATGTGGCATCTTCAGCGGAATTTCCAAGGGTAGTCCGCTCCGACCAGGATGTCTTCGATGAGATGCCGGTGGATGCAGCCCTGGGCGCCCAAGGTGTGCAAACGGCAGTCATGTCCCAAAGCGGGGGAAGCACCAGGGAAGAACTCAAGAGCGCGGCAGCCATGGCCGGCGTGGGAATCACGGGCGTGGACTACGCCGTGGCTGAGACCGGCTCTGTAGTCCTGCTGCCGAGGGCCGGGGTGGCCCGGCTGGTCTCCCTGGCCCCTCCGTCCCATATAGCCATCGTTCGGCCCCAAGAGTTGGTGGCAACCCTCGACGACCTCTTCCTGCTCAGGCGCCTGGCCTACTACGAAGGGGACAAGAACATGGGCAGCTACCTAAACTTCATCACCGGACCCAGCCGCACAGCAGACATCGAGCAGAAGATAGTCATCGGCGTCCACGGCCCCAAGGAGGTCCACCTGGTGATGTTAGATGAGGAGAGGGCCGGGTAGCGTATGCCCGCCAGGATCGGCTTTGCCCCGCGCAGGAAGCAGATGCTGGAGGCCGAGCTTGGGCGCATCCTGGAGATGTTTCCCCAGCTTGGTGTGGAGCAGGCCTACCTGGTGGGGGACATGGCCCTGGACAAGGTCCAGCCCGACAGCCTACTGGAGATTGTCGTCGTCCAGGACATCCCAGGGTACTTCCATAGACGCTCGGACTTCTTCTCCAGCCACCTCTCCCCCATGGTGGGAAGCAGATACATGGTCTACACGCCCGAGGAGTTCCACGCTCAGAAGGACACCAACGCATACCTGCGAAATGCGCTGAAGACGGGACGGCTGGTCTTTGAGTCCTGATGCCTCAAGGGAAGGGCTCCGTTGGATAGCCCAGGCGGAGAGGGACCTGGCTGACGCCACGTACCTCCAGGAGGGAGGGCGTCACAACCTGGTGTGTTTCCTGGGGCAGCAGGCCGGGGAGAAGGCTCTGAAGGCCTTCCTCTACGCCCAGGGGGCGGAGGATGTGTGGGGCCATTCCCTGGCCGACCTCTGCGAAGATGCCAAGGTGTTCAACGGGATGTTCGAAGCCATCAAGTCCCTGGCAATTCTGCTGGACAAGTACCACGACCTCACCCGCTACCCTCACCTGCTCCCCGGGGGAATACCTTCCGAGGCCTATGATCGGGAGGATGGCGAGAGAGCCATCTACATCGCAGAAGAGGTCATCAGCTTCGTAAAAGTGCAGATGCCCGCCCAAGCCCCGCCCGCCTAGCCGGGATCCCTACTGCCGTCCTGGCCTATAGCACCGGTCTGTTCAAGAGCCTCAGCTAACGGCGGACTGGAGTCCCCGGGCAGCTTTCCTCCGACCCTGAGCAGATGCATGGTGCGTTCCGCGGCGCCCCTAAGCAGCACATAGCTCCGCTTCAAGCTCTCGTCGAACCTCATGGGCCTGTCAAGGACTGCGACCACGCCGTCAACACCATGCTGATAAACGCTCTCATAGCCCGTACCCAGGCTACCGGTCAGCAGGATCACCGGAATGCCCCGGGATTTGGCCAGCTTGGCAACGCCGACTGGGGCCTTATCGAAGGCGGTGGAGCTGACCACCCGGGCTTCGCCTGTGATCACCAGGTCCAGGCAGGCATTCAGGTTGAGCACATCCCTGACTATGTCTGCGCCCGACTTGACCTCGGCATCCAGGAAGGCGATCAGCCCGGCACCGAGCCCACCGGCCGCGCCCGCTCCTGGAATATACTTCACGTCCACTCCCAGGGTGCGCTTGATAACCCGGGCGTAGTGTTCCAGGGCTGCGTCCAATTCCGAGGCCACCTCGGGGGTTGCCCCCTTCTGGGGTCCATACACCATGGAAGCGCCCCTGGGTCCGCAAAGGGGATTGGAAACGTCGCTGGCAGCGGTGATACTCGCATCGGATATGTTCACATCCCGGTCCAAGGTATCGATCTTTGCCAGCTTGGAGAGGGCCGCCCCGCCGGGGGACAGCTCATTTCCGCTGGAATCCAGAAAATGAAGCCCCAGAGCTTGGGCCATCCCGACTCCACCATCGTTTGTTGCGCTGCCACCCATACCCACGATTATCTTCCTATAACCCCTTTGGAGCGCTTCGGCGATAAGCTCCCCCGTGCCGTGGGTGCTGGTTATCCTGGGATTACGTCGACGGTGGGGTATCAGGACCAAGCCTGAAGCCTTGGACATCTCGATGACAGCCGTCTCCCCATCTCCCATCACGCCCCATACGGCCGACACCGGCTCTTGCAGGGGACCTCTTACCCGGGAGACGAACTGGGTGCCGCCGGTGCTCCTTACCAGGGCATCCAGGGTGCCATCCCCTCCGTCGGCTACGGGCACCAGCACCGTCTCTGCGCCCGGCCACCCACTGACAACCCCCTCGTGGATGGCTTTTGCGACCTCCATTCCGGGGAGACCCCCGCGAAAGGTCTGAGGGGCGATGACAACCTTCATAGTGGGGCAATTATACACTCAACGTTTGCTATGGCCCTTGCCGTAACCGGAGGGCACGGCCGGTGATGTTCAATAGACCGGTTCTTTGCTACAATCGTCGCCAGTTCCCTATTCGCCGTCAGCTAACTTTCCTCACTCGCCAGGAGAGAATCCATGCTTTCAAAAGATGATGTAAAGGCCCGGATTTTCCATCAGATCGACTCCCGCGCCGACGAAATTATCAAGGTCTCCAAGACAATTCTGGAAAACCCGGAACCCGGATTTCGCGAGGTGAAGACCTCGCGCCTTGTCGCTTCCAAGTTCGCAGAGCTGGGAATCCCCTTCCAGGATGGGCTGGCCTTGACAGGCGTCAAGGGGGAGCTGCAGGGGGGCAGCCAGGGCCCCTCGGTGGCTCTGATGGGTGAGCTGGACTCGCTGATCGTCAGCAGCCACCCCCACGCCGACCCCACAACAGGAGCGGCCCACGCCTGCGGGCACCACTGCCAGATCGGGATGCTTGTAGGCGCCGCTGTCGGCCTCACCGCCGAGGATGTGATGCCATCTCTGAGCGGCCGGGTGGTGCTGATAGCAGTGCCTGCCGAGGAGTACATCGAGATCGAGTACCGGGACTCCCTCCGGGAAGCAGGCAAGCTGGAGTTCCTCGGCGGAAAGCCTGAGCTCATACGCCTGGGTGCCCTGGACGATGTGGACATAGCGATGATGTGCCACACCACCAGCAATGCCGATGAAGGCAAGCTATGCATGAGCGGCACCAACAATGGCATCGTTGCAAAGAAGATCCAGTTCCTGGGACGGGGCGCCCATGCCGGAGGAGCTCCCCACCTCGGCATAAACGCCCTGAACGCAGCCTCCCTGGCGATGATGGCGATCCATGCCAACAGAGAGACCTTCCAGGATGAAGACACCATCCGAGTCCATCCCATAATAACCAAGGGTGGGGAAGCTGTCAGCGCTGTGCCCGCAGACGTGCGCATGGAGACTTTCGTGCGGGGACGCACCCTCGCCGCTGTTGCTGACGCCAACCACAAGGTGGACCGCGCTTTAAAGGCCGGGGCCATGGCCGTTGGCGCCAAGGTGCGCATTCAGACTATGCCCGGATATCTTCCCATGCAGCAGGACCAGAACCTGGCTCAGATATTCAGGTCAAATGCCGTCAACCTGGTAGGTGAGGAGAACGTGGGACAGGTGCACCATCGGACCGGCTCCACCGATATGGGGGATGTCAGCCAGCTGATGCCGGTGATTCACCCATATGTGGGAGGAGCCGCAGGGCTGGGTCACGGAGCAAACTACGTGGTACAGGACTACTCCCTCGCAGTGATCACAGCCGCCAAGTGCCTTGCTTCAACCATAGTTGACCTGCTGTCCGAAGGAGGAAGTCAGGCGGGGAAGGTCATAGCATCCCACACCAACGCCATGACCACCCAAGAATACCTGAGCTTTATGCGAAGCCAAGCCAAGGACGAGCTTTTTGAGTACTCCCCAGACTCTCCTTAGAGTGTTGTTCTGAGAAGGGGAGAGAATGGCCCAGACCGTGGATGACCGGAACACACGAAGGAGCGACTATGCCCGATAGAGATGCCCTTAAGAGGATGGTCTCCGACACCATCGACCTGAACAGGGCGGAGATCATCGCATTCGCCAAAGACATCATGGATCACCCGGAAACCGGGTTCAAGGAGCACCGCACTTCGGAGATGGCCGCCCGTAAGCTGGACGATATGTCCGTTCCCTACCGCAAGCAGTTGGCCATCACGGGCCTCAAGGGCAAGCTGGAGGGTAGAGCGGGGCCCGGTCCCAGCGTAGCCATCCTGGGGGAGCTGGACTCCCTCCTGGTGTTCGAGCATCCCTGCGCAGACCCGGAAACCGGAGCAGCCCACGCCTGCGGCCACAACGCCCAGATGGGAATGATGCTGGGGGCAACAATGGGGATTCGAGCTTCCGGGGTGCTGGACCATCTCTGCGGCTCAGTCGTGCCCTTTGCCGTTCCGGCAGAAGAGTTCGTCGAGCTGGAAGACCGTATGGCCCTGCGCTCGGAAGGCAAGCTGGAGTTCCTAGGTGGGAAGCAGGAGCTTATACGATTGGGCGAGTTCGATGATGTTGACATCGCCATGATGTGCCACACCGCCAGCGACATGGGGGAGCGCATGTTCTCCTTCGGGGGCACCAGCAACGGGCACATCGTCAAGTACATCCAGTACATCGGAAGGGGAGCCCACGCAGGGGCGGCCCCCCACATGGGCATCAACGCTCTCAATGCAGCCAACCTGGGTATGGCAGCCATCCACGCCAACAGAGAGACCTTCCGCGAGCGGGAGACGGTGCGAATTCACGGGATCATCAACAAGGGGGGCGAAGCTGTCAACGCTGTGCCCTCGGATGTCCGGCTGGAGTGGAGAGTGCGCTCATCCAATGCCGAGGACCTGGTGAAGAACAACGCCGCCGTGGACCGGTGCTTCAAGGCAGGAGCCCTGGCTGTGGGAGCCCAGGTCAAGATTACGAACATTCCCGGCTACATGCCCCTGAGACACGACCCAGTTCTGCAGGACGTCCTTCTGGACAACGCAACAGCTCTACTGGGGCGGGACCACATCCTGACCATACCTGGACACCGTAGCCGGGGAGGCTCCACTGACATGGGCGACTTGAGCCAGATCATGCCCGTCTGCCACCCCTACACTGGCGGCGCCACAGGCCCTGGGCACAGCAAGGACTACATGATTGCCGACTACGAGCGGGCTGTGATCAATCCGGCCAAGATAATGGCTATGGCTGTGGTGGACCTGCTTGCCGAAGATGGCCACAAGGCCAAAGAGGTTATCCAGCGCTCCGTCCCGACAATGACCAAGGACGAGTACGTATCTTTCCAGCGGGAGCGTGCCCAAGAGGAGCTTTACGACGGGGGCATCTAGGAACGGCTAGAGGCCTACCAGTAGAGTCATTACTCCCCCGGAAACCAGGGGGATCGTTACATTGTCATCCACCGGCAGGGGTAGGAGTTCCGTCATCCCCGCCGAAACTGCTCCTACGTACAGCCCCCAATGCCTATCAACCACTCCCGCCGCGGACAGCACACCTGTTATCCCTATAGCTATCAGCGCCATGGCAAGGGTGCCTATTGGGGACTTGCCGAAGAACCTTATTCCCGGGGCACGCCTGCCCACGAGGGCTGCTGCCGGATCGCCCAAGGACAAGAACAGCAGAGCTGCTACGGCTATGGGCTTGTCGAACAACAGGAACACTGCCAGGGCTGAGAGGATGACATAGGTTGCGCCTGTGACTTTCCTGCTTTCTGTATCCTTCAAGAGGAGTGCGAACCGGGACACAAGAAGGCTATTAATACCGGGAAGCCGCAGCCTGACCGCCTCCACCAACAATGCAGCTCCGGCCAAAACCGCCGTGACCACGACCATGGTCCCTGAAGATACGAAAATCGCCGCGCATGGGATACTGCTGCCGGCGGCCAAGTGGAACAGACGCCGCCAAATCGAGGGGGAGGGGCTGGTCATGTAAGAAAGCGGGCAGGAGACCGGAGACAAGCTATGGGAAGAAAATCACATCTCCTCCCGCACCCCATCGCACCCTTTCAATCTCCAGTTCCTTGGGTACTTCGAACACCGCCCATCCCCCAGCCAATCCTTTGCCCTCAGAGAGCTCAATCACTCCCGCCAGGAATCCCTCGGGATAGCGGTTAGCCTGTTCCGAAATGCCTCCAGGTACAATCCGCACATTTTCGCTATTCGCAGCACAATCATCCCTGGCTTCCAAGTCGCCGCCCGCTGCGCAGACTTCCAGCATCGCGAACCGGTCGTCGGAGTCCCCGCCCCGGACCTCCACAGCCCTATCCTCCATATTCAGAACAACTATGGATGCTTCGTCGTTCCATACGCTAAGCTGGAGGGTCACCAACTCGTTTGCGGGATCCGAGGGAGTGACAAGATAGTGGCTCGTCGTATCCCTGAAGACTCTCACTTCCGAAACGCGATTCAGCTTATCTATCTGGACTATAAGGGTCCTCCCTTTGAGAGGCTTCCCCAACGGTAGAGGACTACCACCACCGAAATCCACGCTCGTGACTAAGAACCACGCTAGAAACCCGCCAATCACGACGATTGCAGCCACCGCCGCTAACCTTCCTGCCGTGAATGGCGACCGCCTTCCTCCTAGTGCATCTGTCGTTTCTCTGCTCTCTTGCATTGGGTCCTTGACTCTAAGAATAAGCTAAGCGTCGGCAGCTGTTGTCATTGAGGGAAGTCCTCGCAGCTCCTTCACCAGCTCGCCGAGCACGGAGAGCAGGTAGTCTGCCTGCTGGGAGCTGTTCGACCTGCCCAAGGTAAGACGCAAGCTTCCCCTGGCAAGGTCGGCAGACTGGCCCAGCGCCAGGAGGACATGGGAAGGCTCCAGGGAGCCAGAGCTGCAAGCGCTGCCACTGGAGGCCGCTATACCCTTGATATCCAGCCCCAGGAGCATCGGCTCGCCATCGACATGCTCAAAGGAGAAGTTGATGTTGTTGGGCAGGCGAAGGGTAGGATGCCCATTCAGATGTGCGCCCCGTAGCTGGGACGTCACGCCATCCATTATATGCTTCCTCAGGTTCCTGCAGTGCTCGACTGCCCAAGCCCTCTCGGACTCAGCTATCTCCAGGGCTACGCCCGTTCCCACGATACCGGCTACGTTCTCGGTGCCCGACCGCCTCTCCCGCTCCTGGCCTCCTCCCATCTGCTGGGAGAGAAAGGGAGTTCCCCTACGCACATACAGGACTCCGACCCCCTTCGGGCCGTAGAACTTATGGGCCGATAAGCTTAGCATATCTACGCCCAGCTTCCCGACATCAAGGTCCAGGAGCCCCGGCGCCTGAACAGCGTCGGTGTGCACTACGACGGTCCGGTTCAACTCCCGGGCCCGCTGCTTGGTCTTGGAGGCAATTTCTGCCACAGGCTGGATAGTGCCGATCTCGTTATTGGCATACATGATGCTGACGACGGTGGTGCGGTCGGTAATAGCCCGCGCCAACTCATCGGGATCGACCATCCCGTACTTATCGACGGGGAGATACGTCACCTCATAGCCATGATTCTCTAGGTATTGGCACGTGTGGAGGACCGCATGGTGCTCTATGCTGGAGGTGATTACGTGATTGCCTGTGGCTTGCAGAGCATCGGCGGCTCCCTTGACGGCGGCGTTGTCCGACTCGGTCCCGCCACCGGTGAACACCACCTCGCTGAAGCGGCAACCCAGGACTTTCGCCACCTTCTCCCGTGCTTCATCCAGGGCCCGCTTGGCTTCCTGACCCAGAGTGTGGATGCTTGAAGGGTTACCAAAGTGCGCGCCCATGTAGGGCAACATCGCCTCCACAACCCGGGGGTCTACCGGAGTCGTGCCAGCGTGGTCCATGTAAACGATGCCGTCGGAGAGCGCTATATTGGGAATATCAGGCACCGGGTTGCTCTAAGTACATCATGCTTGGTCGCAATTGTAGCACAACGGCATGTACTCAGAAATCGAGAGGAATGCCCTCATCTCTAGGAAGGGTCTAATCTAGACGGCGCAGAATAGGCGATCAGTTTGTACACCAGCTTTGCGGCCAAATAGGAGCAGGCATCCGGGCCTTGACGTGGGCTCAACTCCATTACGTCGAAGCCGACAATCTTGGAGCCTTTGGCCACCCTCCTTAGCAAGGCGAGGGCCTGGAACCAGCCCAACCCGCCAGGTTCCGGCGTACCCACCGCCGACATGATGGCCGGGTCCAGGACATCGAGATCCACGGACACATACACGTGGGGGCCCAGGTGGCTGACAATGGAATCCACATCCAGGTCCCCCGGCTGAGGGAGTCCCTGGTCATTGGAGGGCGGCCAGCTAAAGGCGGGTATGCCCACCAATTCAATGTGATCGATTTCTTCCTTGGAAAAGCTCCGCCCGCCCACATGCACCAGGGGGCACAATTCCGAGACGCGGCGGGCGACGGAAGCGTGGCCCCATCGGGTGCCCATGTACTCTTCCCTTAGGTCCCCATGGGCATCCAGGAACAGCACTTGAAGGTCTGGATAGCGGTCAGACAGTGCCTCAACTGCCCCGATGGTCAGGGAGTGTTCCCCACCGATCATCCCCACAAGCTTGCCCATGTCCAAGAAGTGATTGACCGCTTCCCTTACCCGGTCAATCATGGAACGGGGTCCTGCCATCTGCGGCTCCAGGCGGGGAGCTGTGTATATTCCTATTTGGGCAACATCAATGCCCAGCTCCGGATCATAATCTTCCAGGTTGTAGGATGCTTCGATGATTGCATTGGGGCCATCCCTGGCGCCGGTCCTGTAGGATGTGGTGCTGTCATAAGGAGCCGGGAGGACGACAACCTGGGACGCATGGAGGCTGCTCTGTTCTTCCGGGAGGGCCAGGAAGTTGGAAGGTATCCAAAGGGGGGAGGTTCCTTGTGCGCTGGCCATGATGGATTCTATCTGTACTACCGAGGGGAGTTGTGACAAGCCGCCACGAGTCAAAACCCGGCTAGCTCGTCAGTAACCTCGCGGGTCGCTGCCTGGTCCCACGCGTCGCTTCAATGGGCTGACGGTCCAGGAACTCGAGACCTCTTTCCAGGTCCCAGGTGTCGGCAGAATCGAAGCCGAATTTCTCCATGATGTCGCCATAAGCCTTGTCCCGATCGAAGGACTTGCAGGAAAAGACATCGATGTAGGCGAAGTCCCGGTTCGGGAAAGTATGGATGCTGATATGACTCTCGGCAATGACGACGAAGCCGGTAACCCCCGAGTCCTCATCCTTGGGAGCGATGTAGGTCAGGACCTGGGGTTCACACAGCTTGGTCATGCCCAGGACAGAGGGGTATTCCGACAAGAAGTTCCGTACGATCTCCTCATCCCACATCTTCCCCCGGTCGCCGCCGTAAGCATCGATCACCAGGTGCATCCACTATCTCCGTTCAAGTATCGTATCTGCCCAAATTTCATGGGCGCAATTCCTGAAATATCCCAGCACTCGCCGGGTATCAACTGGAATAATCACACAATCTTCAAGTATAATCTACATCCGCTGGAAAGGCCACCTTTCCCGACGGCTTGGGTTAATTTCTTCCCGAAAGAGGACAACCGCCATTGGCTGGGATGATCGAGGTCAAGGGGCTGACAAAGTTCTACGGCAGCTATCCTGCCATAGAGGACCTGAACTTCGAGGTGAAAAAGGGCGAGATACTGGGCTTCCTAGGCCCTAATGCCGCCGGCAAGACCACGACCATGCGCATCATCACCGGCTTCATGCCTCCCACCGAGGGCACTGCAACGGTGGCTGGCTACGATGTGGTCGGAAGGTCCCTGGAGGTTCGCCGCAAGACAGGCTACCTTCCTGAAACGGTGCCCCTGTATACCGACATGACCGTGGAGTCCTACCTCAATTTCATGGGCACCCTTCGGGGAATGAACCCCAAGCGCATCAAGACCCGCATTGGAGATGTTGTCGGCATCTGCCGCCTGGGAGACTATCGGAGGAGCATCATAGGCAAGCTCTCCAAGGGCTTTCGCCAGCGGGTGGGCATTGCCCAAGCTATTCTCCACGAACCCGAGGTGCTGGTGCTGGACGAGCCCACCATCGGCATCGACCCCATCCAAGTCGTTGAGACCCGCAGCTTGATACAAGATGTGGGCAGAGAGCACACGGTCATACTGAGCTCCCACATACTGCCCGAAGTAAGCATGGTGTGCCAGCGGGTGGTAATCATCCATGAAGGACAGATCGTTGCCGAAGACAGCCCGAAGAACCTGGCGGAACGCCTGCAGGGGGCGGAGCGCCTTCAGGTTGAGATCCGGGGTCCCGAAGAACAGGTGACCAACGCCCTTAGGAGGATCCGGGGGGTTGTGGATGTGAGCATCTCCGTCAGCGGCGGCCCCGATGAGGACGCCCGCAGCACCTACTTCGTTCAAGCAAACAAGGGCCTGGACCTCAGGGGCACCATCTCCAGGCTGGTGGTAAGCAACGGCTGGAACCTGCTGACAATCCAGCTGGTCAGCATGAGCCTCGAAGAGATTTTTCTAAAGCTGACAACCAACGAGGAGCTGGGTGAATGAGGGTCGCTCTGGCGGTCGCATCTAAGGAGGTCCAGACCTACTTCACCAGCCCGATGGGCTACATTGTGGCCCTGGTCTTCGTCGCCCTGACAGGGTACTTCTTTGTGGCCAGCATCAGCACTGATTTCCCTGAAGCGAGCATAGACGGCTATATCACCCCCAGCGCGCTCATTCTCATCTTCCTGGCCCCGGCGATGACCATGCGCCTGTTTGCCGAGGAGCAGAAGCTGGGTACCTTGGAGCTGTTGCTCACATCGCCGGTGCGGGACTGGGAAGTGGTTCTCGGCAAGTTCGCCTCCAGCCTGGTCTTTTTCCTTGCGACCCTTGGCTTGACCCTGTTGTACGTGCTGCTCCTGGGGTTCTACGGAAATCCCGATTGGGGGCCGGTCTGGTCCGGATACCTCGGGCTGGCCCTGTATGGCGGGGCGGCCCTATCCATCGGCCTGTTGACATCATCCTTTACTAACAACCAGATAATCGCCCTGGTTGTGGGATTCGGCATCCTCCTGATCCTCTTCGTGATCGACCAAGCCGCCAGCCTGGTGAGCGGGACCGCCTCGACGGTCCTTTCCCAGATAGGCCTAACGGGGCACCTGGAGGACTTCACCCGGGGTGTCGTCGATACCCGCAACATCGTCTATTACCTGACCGTCATGGCCGTATTCCTGTTCCTTACGGTCAGGTCTGTGGAGAGCCGTCGTTGGCGCTAGGATTCCCAGACGGCGGTAGGGGACAATGAGCCAGCAACCCACAGATCCCAACGAGAGGCTCTCCGGGACCTTATTGGGTGGTATCCGCAACCTGCTGGAATCCCTCCATGATCTGAGCGCCCCCTTTGCCATCGCCGGCTTTATAGGCCTCATCGTTGGGCTCGTCTTCTGGGGTCTGATCCCCGACCTTAGGGTGTTCGCCTACCTGCTCCTGGGACTAGGCGGGGGATTGCTGATCGTATCCATGACCATATCCTTCAGGAGCGTTGGCAGGGCCGCCACCAGCCGCCCGGGCAGGTACGGAGTCAACACAGCCATCATGATCGCGGCCTTTCTCGCCATTGCAGGCCTGGTTAATTTCCTGGCCTTCGAGAACGTGTGGCGTTGGGACTCTACTGCCACGAAGCAGTTCGAGCTCGCTCCCCGCACCCAGCAGCTGCTGGACAACCTGGCGGAGCCGGTGGAAGCGAGGGTCTTCTTCCCCTCC
>JAGWBF010000052.1 GCA_021296025.1 Dehalococcoidia bacterium
CAACCTGGATGGCGCTATGGTAGGGCTCCTGGCCAATGGGAAGCGGAATGCCGACAAGCTGCTGGAGGCGGTCTATACCCTGCTGGATGAGCGCTACGAGCTAAAGGGCGCCATCCGCGTCAACAAGGGAGATGCCTCCCGCCCCGCGCCTGACCCGGTGGTGGAGGAGCTGCTCCGAAAGTGCGACCTGGTGATTACCGCGACAGGTGATTGAGGGTCCTGCAGCTCGTGCAGTGTGCACGATGCAATCACCGTTGAGAAGGCAGGAAAGCCGGCTGCGGCCATCTGCACCGAGCCCTTCGTCCCCACAGGCCGTTCCATAGCCAAGATACGGGGCATCGACGGCTATCCCTTCGCCGTGGTGACCCATCCGGTGGGCAGCGTGGAGGATGGAGTGGTAATGGAGCGGGCACACCAAGCCCTGCCCAGGGTGCTGGAGATACTGCTGGCCAAGTAGCCCCCTCATCCCCGTCACTCCGCGACAGCGGGAGGGTTGATTCCTGTTCATCCTGAGGTAAATCTAAGGGCAGACGGACAGCCCACGACCACATCACGCACGGCCTTCCGTTATGCCACTCCTGTCGTCAGATCAAGCCTTCCTAAAGCCCAGCCCTTCGTCGTTCGCGCGGCAAGAGAGGCCGAAGGCAGACTTTCCTCAGAAATAGCTGGATTGCTGTACGCTTCCTGAACAGCGTCGTAAGTTAAGGGACCAGAGAGCCAGAAACGGGGCCTAGACGTCCAGCTCCCTGACGCTGCGGGCATGGGTGTTGATGAACTCCTTGCGGGGAGCTACCTCATCGCCCTCCATCGCATCATCGATGGACACCTGGAGCATGGTGCGGGTCTCAGGATTCATGGTGGTCTCCCATAGCTGGTCCGGGTTCATCTCACCCAAACCCTTGTACCTCTGCACCATGACGCTGCGTCTGCCGTTCATGGAGGCGACCAGCTTGTCCTTTTGGTTATCGCTGAAGGCGTAGTTAGCGTTCTTGCCGGCTTGCACACGATACAAGGGTGGCTGGGCAATGAACAGGTGTCCTTCCTTGATCAGATGCTCCATGCGCCGGAAGAAGAACGTGAGCAGCAGGGTGCGAATGTGGGAGCCGTCCACGTCTGCGTCGGTCATGATTATGACCTTGTGGTAGCGCAGCTTCTCAAGGTTGAACTCCTCGCCCTCGCCCGCCCCCAGGGCGGCAATGAGGGCGCGAATTTCCTCGTGGCCCAGGATCTTGTCGGGCTGTCGCAGCACGCGCTCCACGTTGAGTATCTTGCCCTTGAGGGGCAGGATGGCCTGGAATCGCCGGTCCCGGCCCATCTTGGCTGAGCCTCCGGCGGACTCACCCTCTACCACGTAGATCTCGGAAAGTTCGGGGTTGCGCTCGGAGCAGTCAGCCAGCTTGCCGGGCAGGGAAGAACCGTCGAGGGCGTTCTTGCGTATGACCAGTTCCCGGGCCTTCTTGGCCGCCTCCCTGGCCCTCTGGGCTGTAACGCAGTTCTCGACGATCTTCTTTCCCTCGGCGAGGTGCTCCTCCAGGTACTGGGACAGGGACTCTCCGACCAGGGTCTCGACGATACTCTTGACTTCAGCGTTGCCCAGCTTGGTCTTGGTCTGCCCTTCGAACTGGGGATCGGTCAGCTTGAGGCTTATGACGGCGGTGAGGCCCTCCCGGACATCCTCCCCCGCCAGGTTTGCCTGGTCGTCCTTGAGGAGCTTCTGCTTGCGCGCATAGTCGTTGATCACCCTCGTGACGGCCGCCCTGAAACCGGTGAGGTGGGTGCCACCCTCCTCCGTAGGTATGCAGTTGGCGAAGGACAGGACATGCTCATTGTAGCCGTCGTTGTACTGGATAGAAGCCTCGACGATGGTGTCGTCCACAGCCTTCTGCATGTAAAAGGGCTTGTCCTGGAGCACCTTGCGATGGCTGTTGATGCTCCTAACAAGGCTGGCGAGACCGCCATCGAAGTAGTAGCTCCGCTCTATATCTCCGTCCCGCTCATCTTCGTGCCAGTAGCTTGTGAAGTGCACCTCAAGGCCTTTGTTCAAGTAGGCGATCTGCTTGAAATGGGCGATCAGAACTTCGAAGTCGTATTCGACTTCCGTAAAGATCTCCTCGTCGGGAAGGAAGCGGATGGAGGTGCCGGAAGCCATGGTCTGGTCGGCCGGTTGACGTTCCTTGGTCATGTCCCCGTTGCTTATCCCACGGCTGTACTCCTGGGTCGCCACCACTCCGTCCCGCCGTACCTCCACTTCCATGTGGGAGGACAGGGCGTTGACCACTGAGGCCCCCACACCGTGGAGACCACCGGACACCTTGTAGGCCCCGCCTCCGAACTTGGCTCCCGCGTGGAGGGTAGTCATGACCGTTTCCAGGGCCGTAAGCCCGGTGGTGGGGTGGATGTCTATGGGTATGCCTCGCCCGTCATCGAAGACGTGAACGATGCCATCTTTCTGAATGGTTATGTCAACACCCGAGCAGTGCCCGGCCATAGCTTCATCAACGCTGTTGTCCACGATCTCGTAGATCAGGTGATGAAGACCCCTCTGGTCGGTACTTCCAATGTACATTCCAGGCCTTCGACGCACAGCCTCCAAGCCCTGAAGAACCTGGATATCCTTGGCAGTGTACTTTACCGTCATCTTCCCCCACTTCCCTACGGCGGTTGTTTACCGCTCCCGGACCTGGTCACCCTTGTTCAAGGAGAACAAATTGAGTGAGCAGGTCGAAAGAACAATTGTTGGTGCATGTTCCAATGCAAATCGAGGTACATCCAAATTATAACATCCCAGCATATGTTATGTCGTATCTATGCAGCTTGGATTTTTCTGAATTTCCGGGCATAGTGTCCAAATCCAGGGGAATACCCTGCCGGAGTGTATAATCATCCCCTGCGCACGCCTCGTAACCTCCCTACATCAGAAAGAACTGACCATTCTTGAATCCGAGACCTTGGATACCCGGTTTAGGCACAGAGAACATCTATTACGGCTGGAAGGTGGCAGCCGCATCCTGCTTCATGATGTTCTTCGCCAGCGGCATCTTCTTCAGGGGCTTCTCGGTCTTCTTCGTTCCCCTGAGGGACTCCCTGAACCTGTCCAACTTCCAGACCTCCCTTGTATTCTCCATTTCCAGGGCTGAAGGGGGACTGGAGGGCCCGGCGGCCGGCTACCTGATCGACAAGTTCGGGAACCGCATTCTGGCGGTCCTGGGCATCATCATCGCCGGCGTCGGATACCTGATTTTCGCCCGCGTGGATAACTTCATCGCCTTTGCCCTGGTGTACCTCGGAATGATCTCCCTGGGCGCCAGCGTCTCCTTCCAGCACGCCATCTTCGCCGGTCTGAACATGTGGTTCATCCGCAACCGGGCATTGGCCTTGTCCCTGCTGGCCTCCTCGGCAGCCCTGGGCGGGGTTGTGCTGATTCCCCTGCTGACCCTGTTCATAGCCCGGGCGGGCTGGGAGTGGGCGTCCTTTATATCGGGCCTGGTATTCCTCGTGGTGGTGCTTCCCTTCACCCTTGTCATCAAGACCTCCCCTGAAAGCATGGGGCTTTTGCCCGACGGCGACACCCCTGCTTCGGGCTCTTCAACTGCAAGAAACCGGGAGACTCCCAGGCCAGGTCCCGTCGTAGATGCCAGGGACTTCAGCATTTCCGAGGCCCTGCACACCGGCACTTACTGGCTGCTGTTGTTGGGCATGGTGCTGCGCCAGCTGGCCATCATGGGCATCCTGGTGAACCTTCAGCCCCTGCTCATCTGGAAGGGGGCCAGCCTGGAGACTGCCGGCTATCTGATAGCCCTGATGCTGGCCACCAACGTGGTAGCCAGAATTGCCATCGGCTGGGCCGCCGACAGGTGGCCAAAGCCTCCCATCATGACCCTCTGCTCAGCAGCCGGTTCCCTGGCCTGCGTGCTGATCCTCCTGGGGTCATGGGATACCTCTCCCTGGGCGATAGTCCTGTACCTGGTGTTGACAGGCATCGGGGAGAGTGTGGGCATAATCGGCTGGGCGGCCCTGGGCGACTATTACGGACGCCGCAAGTTCGCCAGCCTTAGGGGCATCATCACCTTTTCGCAGAGCGGTGTGCTGGTGGGTTCCCCCATGTTCGTGGGCTGGTGGGCCGACCACACCGGGGGCAGCTACGCCTTCCCCCTGCTGCTATGCCTCATCTTTATCGGTACTGCAGCGGTATGCTTTGCCCTTATGCGGAAGCCCACCCGGAGGTCCAGCGAGGGGTAGGAGACACCGATTGGTTGGGGAAGCTGCCTATAGACCAAACTTGCGGGCTGTCCGGCGGAAGCCCTCCAGCGATCCTTCCAGCACCCGGTCCTCGACGCAGTAGGAGATTCGAAAGAATCCCGGTGAGCCGAAGGTGCGACCGGGCACGGCAAGCACATTCCAGGACTGGAGCTCCTCGATGAAGGCGTCCTCATCCTCCACGGGCGATTTCGGGAACAGGTAAAAGGCCCCCTGGGGCTTGAAGCAGGTGTAGCCCATCCTTACCAGCTCGCCATAGATGTAGTCCCGTTTGCGCTGGTAGTCGGACACATCCACGGTGACCCCCTGCAGCCCGCGGACGGCGTGCTGCATGAGGGCGGGAGCGTTGACGAAGCCAAGGATGCGGTTGCAGAAGATCAACCCATCCACCAGGTCCCGGCGGTCATCATACGCCGGGTTGACGGCGATATGGCCGATCCTCTCGCCGGGCAGAGCCAAATCCTTGGCATGGGAGTGGACGGCTATGGATGGGCCATAATGGGGGAATACGTGGGGGTAGCTCAGACCATCATAAAGGAGTTGCCTGTAGGGTTCGTCACTGATCAAGAAGATCTCGGTGCCAAGGAGTCTGCTCTTATCCTCCAGAAGGGCGCAGAGAGCGGATATGCGTTCGGCCGAGTACACAGCTCCCGAAGGATTGTTGGGCGAGTTTATGAGCACCGCCCTTGTCCTGGGTGTGATCATGGACTCCAGGGCCACCAGGTCGGGCTGGAAGCTGTCGTCGGTGGGGGCCACTACGGAGACCCCGTTATGGTTATCGACATAGTACCGGTACTCGACGAAATATGGAGCGAAGAAGACCACCTCATCGCCGGGGTCGATTAGGGCTTTGAGCACGACGTTCAGGGCAGCCGCAGCACCGCAGGTCATGATCACATCTTCCATGCCAAAGGGAAGGCCCGTTTCCGCCTTCAGCCCCTCGGCCACCGCCCTGCGAGTCTCGTTGTATCCGGCATTGGGCATGTAGCGGTG
Source organism: Dehalococcoidia bacterium (assembly GCA_021296025.1). GTDB lineage: Bacteria > Chloroflexota > Dehalococcoidia > Lucifugimonadales > JAGWBF01 > JAGWBF01. The sequence continues at coordinate 5,251 of JAGWBF010000052.1, forward strand.
CATTCCGGGGCGAGGTTCCTGGGCCAACTCCTGAAGCACTTGGTGAAACCGATCTGGGGGCTCAGCCACCGGGTTCCCCAGGGAAAGGTCAAACACCTTATCTTCGCCGTGCTGGGCCTTGAGGGCGATGCCCGCTTCGAACATCTTGCGGATGGCGCTGCCTTGCTCCGCCAACCCTCGAATCTTGGATGATATTGCCATACGTCCCTCTGCTTACGGGGATTCGCCGCCCACGGCCATCAGCAGGTGATTTCGGGTTTCGACCGACACAGGATGCACCAAGCTTCCCTGCTGGAAAAGGGCGGTCAGCTCGCGGCCCAGGAAGTCCAGCACCGCTCTATCCAGGCTGCTTTCCGCCAGTTCCGCCAGCTGCGGGAGGTATGGGTAGCGGTCTATCTTCCGGGGGTCCAGCTTGTCGGACAGGAATACCACCTTTCCCGCAGCATCCAATTCGGGATGGGCGGTGCTGTGCCAATAGACGGCTTCGTGGATGGTGTCGTCGTCCAGCCCATCTTGCTGGCGCAACATCTCGGCCGCCACGGGGCCGTGGAGGAGGACGGGCACCTGCTCTTCCACCGCATGAACGGGCACCTTGAGCTCCCTCGCCATTCTGAGCAGGTCTTCGCCCTTCATAGCCCGGGCCAGATCGTGGGCCAAGGCTCCCAGTTTCGTCTTCTCTTCATCAATGCCGTGGTGTCTGGACAGGTGCTCCGCCACGGACACCACGCGGGCTATGTGTTCCTGCAGACCCCTGGGCAGATGGCTGACCTTCTGCTCCAGCAGGCCCTGAAGGCCGTCCGTCAACTTCGGTTGTTGCCCAGGGGAAGAAGTGGCTCGCCGCCGAGGAGATGCACATGGGTGTGGTCCACCGTCTGTCCCGCATCAAACCCCTGGTTGACCACAAGGCGGTAGCCGCTGACGGTAACTTCCTCCCGTCGCGCCATTTCTTCCGCCACCAGGAAGATGTGGCCCATCATCTGCTCCTGGCCCGGGCCAACGTAGGCCAGGGAAGCCATATGGTGCAGGGGCAGAATGAGCAGGTGCACCGGCGCCTGGGGTTGTATATCCCTGATCACAAAGACGCGATCATCCCGGTAGATGATCTGCCCCGGCGGCTCTTCCCGGGCCACCCTGCAGAAGATGCAGTCTCTCGCTGCCATGCCTCCTCCTACGCTACCTCGACCACCATCTCCACCTCGATACACGAGTTCCCGGCAGGACAGGCTATTCCCACCGCGGAGCGGGCATGACGCCCCCGCTCCCCATACAGCTCTACCATGACATCGGAAGCGCCATTGGCAACGCTGGGGGCATCATAGAAGTCCTCCGCCGTGTTTACCATGCACAGGAGCTTCACTATCTGCCTCACATCGTCAAGGTCGCCTATACACTCCTTGAGAGAGGCCAGCAAGTTGATGGCGGCCTGGCGGGCGCCCTGGTAGGCCTCCTCAACGGTGACGTCCCGTCCCACCTTGCCCATTACTCTCCGCCCGTCGGGGTAGTTGGCGGTGCTGCCCGATACATAGACGATGTTTCCCGTGCGCATGGCATACACCCTGTTGGCCCGCACTGGACGGGCAGTGGGCATCTCCATGCCAAGCTCTTCCATTCGCTTTTCTATTCGCATGTATCCTCTCCTTCCCGGGAAACTAGATTCCCAAGGCCTGTCCGACCAGGTCCTCATGGTATCCCGGACCTCCGTAGAGGGACTCCTGGGCCTTAGCCCTTCGGGTGTACAGTTGGAGGTCGTGGTCCCAGGTGAAACCGATGGCGCCGTGGCACTGGTGGGCCAGGGAGCAGACCCTCTGGTAGGAGCGGCTGATCCAAGCCTTGGCCATGGAGACCTCCAGGTCCGAAGGCCCTTCCTCGGTGAGCTTCCAGGCTGCCTGGTATGCCACATATCTGCAGCACTCGACCTCTGTAGCCATGTTGGCGCAATGGTGCTGCACCGCCTGAAAGCTGCCCACTGGACGCCCGAACTGCACCCGCTGCTTGGCGTACCCAACGGTCAAATCCAGCACAGCCTCGGCGCCCCCCATCATCTCCAGGGACTTGGCTACGGTTGCCCTGCTGAGGGTGCGCTCCAGCAAGGGCCAGCCATTGCCTTCCTCACCGATGAGGGCGCTCTCAGGAACCCTCACGTTGGCAAAGGTCACTTCGCATTGCTTGTCGCCCGCCAGGGTGCGCATGGGCCTAATCGAAATGCCTCCGGCGCTCGACGGCACCAGAAAGCAGCTTATGCCATCGGCAGGGTCGGAGCCTTCCGATGTCCGTGCAGCAACAAGAAACATGTCGGCGATCTGTCCGTCAGGCACGAACAGCTTGGTCCCGTCGATGGTGAACCCATCTCCGGACCTGCGGGCTTGAGCCTCAACTCCCCACGGCTCATAAGTGCCGCCGGACTCGACCAAGGCCAGGGTCATAGTTATCTGGCCTTCGCAGATGGACGGGATGTGCTCTCGTTTCTGGCTCTCGGAACCCCCATCCAGGATGGTCAGGCCTCCCAGCACAACGGTGGAGAAGAAAGGCCCGGGCAGAAGCGACCTCCCCATCTCCTCCAGAAGAACGGCCAGGTCCATGAAATCCCCGCCGGTGCCTCCGTGCTCCTCGGGGAATGCGACACCGCACCATCCCAGCGCCGCCATCTGACCCCAGACCTGCTCAGGATGGCCTCGCTCATCCTCTTCCATCTGGCGCACCAGGGACGGCGGGCACTCGCTCTCCAGGAATTCCCGGGCGCTGCTCTTCAGCATCTGCTGGGTTTCGGTAAGTCCTAGATCCATGGAACTCTCCTCAACTTCTCAACCGGTCTTTACCTGGCTTCTTTGTCGTTTTGCCAAAGACCCAGGGAGTTGCCCTCGGTGTCCACACACTGGGCGTTGTATCCAACGTAGGGTATGGCTGTTTTGCCCACGAGCACCTTGCCTCCCAGCTCGCCCACCTTGGCCAGCGCGTCATCAATGGAGTCCACCGTGTAGTAGTTGATACTGCTCTGGTCCGTCCCAGACCTCTGTATCAAGCCACCCAGGGCATCTCCCTCGGGGGCGCGGATCACCCAGTACTCCATGTTGGGCGCGGGGACCTTCTTGAAAGACCAGCCAAACAGACCTCCATAGAACTTCTCTGCCCGCTCGGACTCGTTTATAGGTATATCGAAGTGCACCTCTTGAGGCATCGCTGTCCTCCCTCTGGGATTGTGCTAGGAGTTTTCGGGGCCTTAATGTCCATCCAGTCTCTCCCAATCCGATAGGGAAAGCTGCCCTGCGCGCTTGCAAGGGTGAGATCAGCGAGAGCAGAACGGTGGAGACCCTCTCAGGTCAGCCCCGGGGCAGGCCCAAGCCCCTGGAGGCGATGATGTTGCGCTGCACCTCCGACGTGCCCGCCGCCACGGTGTGGGAGAAGGAGTGCATCCAGTCTTCGGGCACGCGGCCCCTGATTGGCGCCCAGGCTTCCCCATCGCGGAGCTGGCCGTAGAGACCCAGGATTTCGAGGCAGGACCCCGTAACGCGCTGCAAGGTCTCTGAGCCGAACACCTTGCTCATGGATGCCTCTTTGTTGGGCACCATGCCTTCTCCTTGCATCCAAGCCACGCCATATGCAAGGAGCCTGGCCGTTTCCGATTCGATGTAGCGGTCGATCAGCAGGTTACGGACGCGCGTGTCCGACGCCAGCGTCTTCCCGTTCGCCCTGGTGTTCTTCACATGCTCGGTCACATCAGAAAGGATGCGCCGGGATATAGCCGAGTAGTCGATCCCAGATCGCTCGAAGTCCAAGAGAGTGACGCCGACGTACCAGCCCCTGTTTTCCTCCCCGACCAGGTTCCGCTTGGGGACCCGCACGTTGTCTAAGAACACCTGGTTGAAGTCATGGCCGCCGGTCATGTTGTGGACGGGCTGCACGGTTACCCCAGGTGTCTTCATATCCACCAGGATGAAGCTGATGCCCCGGTGTTTGGGGGCGTCGGTGTCGGTACGGGCCAGGAGCATTATCCAGTCGGCCCTGTGGGCCATGGTCGTCCAAATCTTGCTGCCGTTGATGACGTAATCGTCGCCGTCGGCCACCGCCCGCGTTTGCAGGGAAGCCAAGTCCGAACCCGAACCCGGTTCGCTGTAGCCCTGGCACCACTGCACCTCACCCTTCGCCACGGGAAGGAGAAACTCCTTCTTCTGTTCTTCGGTCCCGTAGATCATCAGGGTCGGGGCCAGCATTCGTACGCCGAAGATGTCTCGCCCCGGGGCGCGGTTGTAGGACATCTCCTCGTTGAACAGGGCCGAGCGCACGGGAGAGACCCCCTGGCCGCCGTACTCCTCGGGCCAGTGCATGGTCAGCCAGCCCTTGTCGGCCAGCTTCTTCCGCAGGGACTTGGTAAAGTCCCAATCATCGTCCTCCGCCCAACGTCCCCGGCCCTCCCATCCTGGAGGCAGTTCTTCACCAAGGAACTGCAGTAGGGAGGTCTGGAAGTCTTCGTCGGCGGCAGATAGACGGAAATCCATGGTGTTGCGCCTCCTGGAGTCGAAGAGAGGGGTCTTAGCCGGTAAGGGGCCGGCGCTGCTGGCTAGCTGCCGACTGCCACACAGGTGACAGTGCGCACCACACCACTGATGGTGTGTATCTTTTCTGTAACCAGGGACCCCATGACATTTATGTCCGGGGTGTCTATCACAGCGATAACATCGTACGGACCTGTAACTACGTTCACCGACTGCATGCCGCCTACGCTATTTAGCACATCGGCCACTTCACGGGTCTTGCCCACGGCGGTCTCTATCAGGATAAATGCCTTAGTTGCCACACCTGACCTCCTTCGGAGAGCTGCCTCCCAGGCGAATGACCTACTTTGTACGGGGAAGCCACGGCAGCAGGTTCGGGAAGATTTCCCAACATGATAAGGCGCGGGTAGTAGGGTGTCAATCAGCTTGCCATAGCGGTGATATAATGCCGCCCGGACGGTGCAAATGGAGTTGCTGCGAAAGGGCGCCAGCCGCCTTGGCCTGGCCCTTACTGCAAAACAGGAAGGGCAATTCGAACACTACTGTCGGGAACTGCTAGCCTGGAACCTCAAGATGAACCTGACGGCCATCGTCGAGTACGAGGAGGTGCAGGTGAAACATTTCCTAGATTCCCTGACTCCTTCCCTCGCCGTACATGATCGCCTATCCCAAGGCGGGTCCCTCCTGGATGTGGGTGCGGGAGGAGGGTTCCCCGGTATCCCTCTGAAGATTGCCTATCCCAGCCTGAGCCTCACCTTGATGGATTCAGTCGCCAAGAAAAGTACATTCCTCCAGCACATCATCTCCGACCTGGAGCTGGACGATACGAGTATCCAAATCGGGCGGGCAGAGGACGGCGCCATGAAACCCCATCTCAGGGAAGCCTTCGACGTGGTGGTGTCCAGAGGGGTCGCCCCAATGCGCATCCTGATGGAACTCACGCTTCCCTACTGCATTCATGGCGGAGTGACTGCGGTCCTCAAGAAGGGCGACATCGAACCCGAGGTGAGCAATTCCCTGCACACCATAAACGTGCTGGGGGGGAAACTTCGCCAGGTTGTTCCGGTAGAGGACATTCAGGGCCTAGAAGATG
>JAGWBF010000053.1 GCA_021296025.1 Dehalococcoidia bacterium
GCCGCTGCCGAGGCACTGGAAGCGGATCTGCGCTCCTACATGGGCAATAGTCTTGGATGGCTCGCAGGAGGGGAGGTGGTGGTGCACGCCGGGGAGAGGGTGCTGAAAATCGACGAGCTCCAGCGTCTGCAAGCGATTTTCGAAGATGAGTACAAGGTAGGCGTCGCAAGCTTTGAATGCCAGGTCGGCGTTCTCCAGAACACGATCCGCGAAGAGTACGACGTCCCGGTCTGTCTCGTTTCCGGAGAAGTCCCGGAGCCCAAACCTAAGCCGGTAGCCGCGGACAATACCCTGTTCGTGAAAGCTAACTGCCGCTCAGGCAAGGTGGTGAAACATCCCGGCGATGTTGTCATATTTGGCGATGTGAACCCCGGAGGAAAAGTCATAGCCGACGGCGATGTTGTGGTCCTAGGATGTCTGAGAGGGTCGGTGCAGGCTGGGGCAAATGATGGGGAAGACAGCGATGCCAGCATCATGGCGTTAGAGCTGAGAACGGCCAGACTGCAGATCGGAACAAGGCTGTACCAGTATGCGCCAGTCAAGGGCAAGAATGGAGAAGTCCCGCTCCCTGTGATCGCTCGCGTTCGGATGGGAGGTGTTGAAGTGATGCCTTTTACGGGTAGTTTTCATAGAAGAAAGGAAAGGAAACCCCTATGGCAGGAAAGACGTATGTGATCACCTCGGGAAAAGGAGGGGTCGGAAAGACCACCACCACCGCCAACCTCGGCGCAGGGCTCGCCCTCCGTGGGCATAAGGTCGCAGTGGTGGATACCGACATCGGCCTCCGCAATCTCGATGTAGTAATGGGACTAGAGAACCGCATTGTTTACGACCTGGTAGACGTGGTGGAAGGCCGCTGCCGGCTGCCCCAGGCTATGATCCGAGACAAGTACGTGAAGGACCTTTGCCTTATCCCGGCAGCCCAGACCAGGGACAAATCAGCTCTCAATCCGGAACAGATGAAAGAGCTATGCCAACAGCTACGAGAGGAGTTCGACTATATCCTCATCGACTGCCCGGCAGGGATCGAGCAGGGTTTTCAGAACGCCATAGCAGCTGCCGACAACGCCATCGTTGTGACCACCCCGGAGGTCTCAGCCATACGTGATGCTGACAGGGTGATCGGCCTTCTGGAGGCCTCCGACATTCCCACTCCCCGCCTGGTCATAAACCGGCTTAAGCCGGGCATGATAAAGCAGGGCGACATGATGGACAAGGGCGACATCATGGACCTGCTCTCGGTCGACATGCTGGGGCTGGTGCCCGACGATGAACAGATCATCGTTTCCACCAACAAGGGCGTGCCCACCGTGCACGACCCCAAGTCGTGGGCAGGGGAAGCCTACCGGCGTATTGCTGCCCGCATGGACGGAGTCGATACTCCATACCTAGACATCGAAAGCGCCCCCGGCTTCTTTTCCAAGCTCAAGAAGATATTCGCACGGCCCACTAAGGAGCTCGGTCGATGATCGATCTCATCAGATGGGCGTTGCAACGATCTTCGCCCAGCGGTGAAACAGCGAGACAGCGCCTGAGGTTGATCCTCGTGATGGACCGGGGTGGGCTTCCCGAGGACTGCATGGAAGCCCTTAAAAGAGATATCATTGACGCTGTATCCAAATATCTCGTTGTGGACGAAGATTCCGTGCAGATGGATATGCGCCGCTCCAGTGATTCACTGGAACTGGTCTCCAACATCCAGGTGAGGGAGATACTCAAGGCACCTGCCGGAAGCCGGTAAGCAGGCCCTCTACAACAGCTAGGCCAGCCGGCTATGCTCCACATTGGGGAGAGCTATGCTCCAATTGCTGATCTCCGGCGGGATGATCGTGGACGGCGCCGGGAACCCCGGTTTCTTCGGGGCCGTTGGCGTAGAAGGCGAAGATGTCCACATTTTCCGTGGCGATATCTCCTCTCTGGAAGCAGAGACAGGCATAGATGCCACTGGGAAGGTGGTCTGTCCCGGCTTCATAGATATGCACGCGCACTCGGGCCTCGTCCTCCTGGCCGAACCGGAGCACCACCCCAAGGTGCGCCAGGGGATCACCACGGAGCTAATCGGTGTGGACGGCAACTCCTACGCTCCATTCCTGGACCGCGCCGACCTGCGGCAGTTCATCGAGCTGAATTCGGGGCTGGACGGCGCCCCCGACCTCGCCCAGGAATGGTCAACGGTTGCAGAGTATCTGTCCTTGTTCGACCGCAGGGCTTCGGTGAACGTGGCCTACATCATAGGCAATGCGCCCCTGCGCATCTGCGCCGTCGGATGGCGTGACCAGCCCGCAACAGGTTCCCAGATCGAAAACATGCGGGCCCTTCTGAGAGAGGGCATGGAAGAGGGAGCCTTCGGCATCTCCACGGGCTTGGACTACCCTCCGGGCAGCTATGCCGACACCCAGGAGCTAGTCCAGCTATCCAGGGAAGCAGCCCGGCTGGGTGGCATCTACCACACCCATGTACGCAACTCCCTGGGTGACAGGTTCCTCGACCCATTCAAGGAAGCCATAGACATCGGCCGGCAGAGCGAAATTCCCTGCCACCTGACCCACCTCTACCAGAGGGTGACCGCGCCTGGGGGAGCCAGGAAGATTTTAGGGTTGGTGGAGGAAGGCCGCGAAGAGGGCCTGGACGTCACCTTTGACAGCTATCCCTACATCTACAGCAGCACCCGCCTACTGATCATATTCCCCCAGTGGGCCCAGGACGGAGGCCCGGAGTCCTTGAAGGAAGTGATGCGGTCCCAGGAGGGCCGGGAACGCCTGCGCAAAGAGATCAGCCCCCGGGGGCCGTCCTGGGAAGATATGTGGCTGACCTACTTCAAGCACCCCCACAACCATCGCTTCGAGGGACGGTCCATCGCCGAAATCGCAGAGATGACCGACAAGGACGAGGTGGATGCGGTCTGCGACCTACTATTGGAGGAAGACCTGCAGACCTCCTACGTCACCATAGGCCCCAACGGGCACACTCTTCCCAACTTCGTCACCCATCCCCTGTCCATGGTGGGGAGCGATGCGGTGCTGCTCGGCGACTTTCCCAGCCCCAGGACCTATGGCACCTTCCCCGTGATCCTGTCCGAGCTGGTCCGGGAAGAGCAGGCCATGACCCTGGAGAACGCTGTGCGCAAGATGACATCCTTCCCCGCCCAGCGATTGGGCCTTCCTGACCGGGGGCTCCTGCGGGATGGAATGAAGGCGGATATCGTCGTGTTCGACCCGGACACCGTCAAGGCTCCGGCCACCAGGCGGCAGCCCAAGCAGTACCCCATAGGGATCGACTACGTCATAGTCAACGGACAGGTCGTCATCGAGCAGGGTCGCCATACTGGAGCGCTGGCTGGCCGGGCCCTCCGCCGGGGCAGGCCCGCCACCTAGCCCTTTAGACGGCTTCCAGTACCCTCACTGGCTCACCCGCAAGAAAGGCCTGGATATCCTCCACCGCCTGCCCGAAGTAGTTCAGGTAGGTTTCCTTGGTTACATAGCCCAAGTGGGGTGTGATCACCGTGTTTTCCATACGGCGCAGGGGATGGTCCACGGGGAGGGGTTCTTCATCGAAAACATCCATTGCAGCCCCGCCTATGGCCCCCCTCTCCAACACATCTACAAGGGCGGCTTCATCGACGATGGGGCCCCTGGACGTGTTCACCAGGTAGGCTGTCGGCTTGAGCAACGCCAGCTCCTTGGCGCCCAACAGCCCCCTGGTGCGCTGGCTGAGGATCAGGTGGATGGTCACGATGTCCGCCGTGCTAAGCAGCTCCTCCTTGGAAACCAGGGTCGTCCCGAACTGGGCCGCCCGCTCCTCCGTCAGATTCTGGCTCCAGGCGACCACATTCATTCCGAAGGCGTTCCCAACCGTCGCCACCTGGGAGCCCAGGTTTCCCAAGCCCAGCACCCCCAAGGTCTTGGACTTCAGCCCCTCCCCAACGGTGACCTGCCACTTGCCCTGGCGCGTGGCCGCATCTTCGGCGGGGATGCAGCGCGCCAAGCTCAGGATGAGGCCCCACGTAAGCTCGGCGGTTGCGTAGCTCTGACCGGAGGTGCCGCATACGGTGATGCCAAGCTCGGCAGAGGCCTCCATATCGACGGAACGGTTACGCATGCCCGTGGTCACCAACAGCTTCAGGTTGGGAAGCTGCGCCAAGATCGACCTGGGGAAGGGAGTGCGCTCCCGCATGGCAACGACGACATCGAACTCCTTCAGCCTGTTAACCACCGCGTCGGGATCTGAGAGGTGGTCCTTGAACACCTGCACATCGTTTCCCTGGGAGATGATGCTCCAGTCAGCCATCTTCAGGGACACTTCCTGGTAATCGTCCAAAATGCCGATTCTTGCCATGGCAAACTCCTTTAGGCTATTCCGTCCCGCAAGACACCTTACGACAGGTACGCGTCCTGCCAGCGTTCATAGGCCCCCTGGGCCTGGGAAATCTCGAGAAGCTCTCGGGACGCCACCTTGTCTGCCAAACCGGCTGGGGGCCCGCCTTCCTTCAGGTGCTTCAGGGCGTCGTAGGCAGCCTTGACCGAAGCATAGAAGGGGTGATGCCCCTGCAAGGCCACCCTGACACCCACGGAAGCAAGCTGCTTGGCGTCAGCCAGGTCGGGTGGAGCGCCGCCGATAATCAAGGGCAAGGTGGTCGCCTCATGAACCGCCGCCAGCTGCTCAAGCTGGGTCACTCCCGTCAGAAATATGGCGTCTACGCCGGCTACCTGCATCCTCGCGGCCCGTTCAGTGGCCTCGGCCAAGCCTCCATATCGGAGGGCGCCGGTACGCCCGACAATCACCAGCGAGGGGTCCCGGCGGGCCTCCAGGCCGGCCTTCAGCTTGCCGACCAGCTCGTCGGCACTTATAAGCTCATCCCCATCCGCGCCGAAGGGCCTCGGGAGAAGGGTGTCCTCTATGGTGAGCCCCGAAGCACCGGCTATCTCCAGCTCCTCGACCGTGCGTATGACACTGAGGGCGTTCCCGAAGCCGTGGTCGGCATCCACCAGGATGCTGAGGTTACCCGCCCTGGAGATGCGCTTGACCTGCTCTGCAAGCTCGGAAAGGGTGAGCACCACGAGGTCCGGGGCACCCAGCACTGTGGCCGAAGCCACAGACCCGGCGAACATCCCGATGGTGAAACCCAAGGATTCGGCCATCCTGGCCGTCATGGGGTCATAGACGGAGCCAGGATGTACGCACTCCGTTCCTGCAAGAATCTCTCTAAACCGCTCCCTGCGCTCAGACAGAAGCATTTATGGGCTCTCCTTTCCTTGTACCGCCGGAATCCATAGCAATGGTTATAGTAGCTTGCCTGTGGAAATTCAACCCGCTGACTGGTACCATGAGCGCGACTGAAGGAATACGGACCTGGTTTCCAAGCCCCACGTACGCGGAGTAGCTGCAATGCCTGACCGTCAACATTTCAAACCGCATACCATGCCCTCCACTGCAGGTTTCTCCCAGGTCGTCAAGGCCGGTAATACGGTCTACATAGCCGGGCAGGTGGCCCTGACGCCGGAGCGGGTGTTGGTCGGTGAGGGTGATCCTGAAGCCCAGGTGAGACAAACGTGGCGCAATATTCAGTTGGCGGTGGAGTCAGTGGGAGGAACCCTGGAGAACGTGGTCAAGACCACCACCTTCGTCACCAGCATGGAGTGTATCTCGGCAACCCGCAAGGTGCGGGCTGAGCTGTTCCCCGAAGGGAACGCACCCCCGGGCACCATCGTCGAGATCAACAGGCTGTCTCTGCCCGAAGCCATGGTCGAGATTGAGGCGATAGCTGTCCTGGACTAGGGACTGTTAACTCCACAGGCACCCTAGCACGTATTCACTGGATTTGGCGTCGGGCAAGAGCCCGCCATTTGCGGCCATGAAACTGGCAATCGACCGAAAGGAGCAAGGCTTATGGTTTCTCAACTGAGGACATACACGATTAACCGGGGAATGATGGATCAGTGGGTAAGCTTGTTCAACCAGACACTCATGCCAATCTACACCAAGGTGGGCATCGTGGTGGAAGGCGCTTGGGTGAACGAAGACAAGAACCAGTTCATCTGGATTCGAAGCTTCGAAGATGCCGCCGACCTGGAAGCCAAGGAGGCCGCCTTCTACGGCTCCGATGAGTGGAAGGCCAACGTTGATCATATCCGAAGCCATCTCGCTCGGGTCGAGGTCCAGGTGATCAACAACGTCCTGGACGCCTAGTCTCTCCATGCAAGAAGGTAACCCCCATTTGCGCTTGCTTGCCTGCTTTGCCCATCCCGACGACGAAGCGTTCCCCGTGGGAGGCACACTGGCCACCTACGCTGCAAAGGGCGTGCAGGTCCGCCTTATATGCGCCACCCTAGGCGAGGAGGGCGAGATTCGCCAGCCTGACAGCGCAACCAGGGAGACCCTGCCCCAGGTGCGTCTCAAGGAGCTCCGAGGCTCCTGCCAAAGCTTGGGAATCGGACAGCCCATAGTGCTGGGTTACCGGGACTCGGGGATGGACGGCGACAGCGCCAACGCCCACCCCAGCGCCTTCGTTCAGGCGGATGCAGAGGAGGTTGTCGCCTTCATCGAGGAGCAGATGCTGAGCTTTCAGCCCCAGGTTGTGGTCACCTTCGGCCCCGACGGCCTTTATGGGCATCCCGACCACATCGCCATTCATCTACACACCACGTCTGCCTTCCACCGGGCGCGAAGTTCGCCCCTCTTTAGAGAGCAGACCACCAGTGACAACGATCCAGGCTGCCTCAGCAAGCTTTTCTACAGCGTCCGGCCCAAGGGATTCAGGACCTTGATGACCATGAAACTGCGGGAGGCTGGCATCGATGCGCCGATGCCTCCGCCGGAGCGCTTGGACGATGGCGTGGACCCGGAGCTTATCCACGTAGAGATGGACGTTTCCGATATGATCGAGCAAAAGATCGCATCGCAGCTCTCCCATCGCACCCAGCAGAGCCCCCAGCGTCCCTACCACAAGCTCCCCAGGGAGGTCGCCTGCGATATCCTCGGTCAAGAGCACTTCACCCAGGCATACCCTGAACCAGCCCCAGGCGTGGGAATACCCCAGGATATGTTCGAGGGCCTCTGGTCAACAGCCCCTTCCAGACCATAGGTCCTACGCAAAGAGAGGAACAGAAATGGTAAGCCCAACCGACCCCAACCAGGTACTTCTCACCGGCGAAAACTCCTTCATGCGCCTAAGCCACGAAGATGGTGGACCGCTGACCGTACGAGCCAGCCACTGGCGTGTTCTGTTGTCCCCCGGCGGCCCGGGCCACGTCCTCTTCCTTAGCGGTGAGGTCACCGACGACCAGGTGCATATATACACCGACAACGTGGCCATGACCCGGTGGCTCCAGGGAGAGATACAGGGACTGCTCACACCCGAGTTTGGCGACCAGGACATCCCGGTGATCGATGCCGAGTTCGAACGCCTTGGAGATGTTCGCTCCTTCTCCACCGAGGCGATAGTCTCGAGGGATGCGGACATTTCTCTGACCTGGTACGACTTTGCCGAACCCTTTGTTATCCGGGCCGCCCCGGGCAGCACTCCCGGCAGGCCTCATGGCGTGTACAGTGTTTTCATCCCAGCCCGGAGGGCTTACCTGACCTTCAACGGGGAGACCAGCGAAGGCAGGCCCTTCCCCGCCGAGCGCGACGGCCACGAGAGCAGCACCGCCTGCCTCGCCTGGTCGGAGACCTGGGTCAAGCCTCACTAGCCGACACTTTCCCTTCGGAGGAGTTGACCGGCCTTGAATAGCCTGATAGCTCCCCAGGACCCCAAGCGCAACACCTGGTCGATGACCTTGGGAGAGGTGCTGGCCCTAGCCGCCGAGCGAAACCCCAACAAGGTTTACCTCTACCATGGAGGACGCCAGGTCACCTACAGGCAGCTCTTGGACTACTCCCTGCAGGCCGCGTCGGCCTTTCGCAGCCTGGGAGTCGCACACGGCGACAGGGTCGGGGTTTACCTTCCCAACTGCCGCGAGTTCCTGTTTTCTTGGATGGGCCTGTCCCTGCTGGGGGCCATCTGTGTGCCCATCAACACAGCCTATCGCAGGGACGAGATGGCCTACATCCTCAACAACGCCGAAGTGAAGGGCATTGTCTGCAATCACACTTTGGCCGACGTTGTCACCGAAGCATCACCCCTCTGTCCATCCCTCCGGTTCCGCCTGGTAGTAGGGGATGATGACCCGTCCTTGCCCAGCTACGACTGGTTCCAGCAGTCCCTGGAAGAGGCTCCTTTGCTCGCATACGAAGACCTGCCTGCTGTCGCCCCTACGGACTTGTCCATGCTGGTGTACACATCGGGCACGACGGGAAGGCCCAAGGGCGTGATGATCAGCCACGAGATGTACATTGCAGCCGGACAGGGGTTCGCCGTGTGGCCCCAGGCTACGGAAAACGACCGCTTCTTCACCTGCCTGCCCTATTTCCATGCCAACGCCCAGTACTACTCCACCATGGGCTCCCTCGCGGCCGGGGCCAGCCTTGTCCTGGAAGAACGGTTCAGCGCATCCAACTTCTGGCAGCAGATTCGGAGTTCCGATGCCACGGTGGTCAACTTCATAGGCATGATGATGTCGGTCTTGCTGAAACAGCCCCCCACCCCGGCCGACGGCACCAACTCTGTTCGTCTCTTCTATGGCTCTCCAGCCATGGATGTGGGCCTGCTAAAAGCCTTCGAGGAGCGTTTTGGCGCACGGGTGATCATAGGCTTCGGGATGACTGAGACCTGCTACGGAACCATCGAAGGCATAGCTTCTCCGCACCGGCCCGGCTCATCGGGCAGGCTGCGCTGGCACCCCGACTCCCGCTTCGAGAACCGGATGTGCATCCTGGGGCCCGGCGGCGCTTCCCTGGGTGAGGGCCAGGTGGGAGAGATTCTTCTGCGCAATCCGGCCGTGACACCCGGCTACTGGCGGGATGAAAGCAGGACCACCGAAGCACTGCAGGGGGGTTGGCTGCACACCGGTGATCTGGGCTGGGTGGACGATGATGGCTACCTGTTCTTTGTGGACCGCAAGAAGGATGTGGTAAGGCGGCGGGGCGAGAACATCTCCTCCCAGGAGGTGGAAGATGTCATCAAGGCCCATCCCAAAGTACTGGACTGTGCCGTTATTGCTGTACCCTCGGACCTGGGAGAGGAAGAGGTGAAAGCCTACGTGGTTCCCCGGCCCACTGAATCCATGGAACCCTCGTCCCACCAGAGCCTGGAACCTGCCGAGGTGGTGTACTGGTGTGCCGAGCACTTGGCCTACTTCAAGGTTCCCCGGTACGTGGAGCTCCGGCAAGACTTGCCAAGGACTCCCAGCCTCCGGGTGCGAAAGGATGTCCTCAGGGACGAGCGGGAAGACCTCACCCAGGGCTGCTTCGACAGGGAGGCCTCCGGCATTCAGATCCGACGCCCGTCCTAGCCTCGTACACTATAATCAAATAATCCCTGTTTCCCGCATCCGCTCTATCTCCTCCACGGAGAGTCCCAGCAACCCGCCGTACACCTCATCGTTGTGCTCTCCCAGTGCTGGTCCTCCATGGGTCACCTCTCCCGGGGTGGAGCTGAACTTGGGAACGACCCCCACCATCTTCGTATCTCCCAGGTCGGGGTCCTGGATTTCGATGATGTCGTCCCTCGCCCGGTAGTGGGGGTCTGCCACGATCTGGGCGATGTCGTAAACGGGACCCACAACACCTCCGGCTGGCACCAGCAGGTCCATCACCTGCTCCAGGCTCTTGTCCGACATCCAGCCCTGGAGAATGGCGTTAATCTCAGCGCGGTTGGACACTCTGGAGGCGTTGTCCAGGAAGCGAGGGTCGCCTATCAGCTCCGGCCTGCCGATGGCCATAGCCAGGTCCTCCCAGGTGCCCTGGGTTGTGGCGGAGAGGCCGACCCACCTGTCATCTTTCGTCTTCAGCATGGTGCGGGGGGCCGCATCGGGAAACTCGTTGCCCACCCTGTGCCGGACAACGTTCAGCAGGTCGTACAGGGTGACGTAGGGGATGGCCAAGCGAAAGAGGGGCTCGAACAGGCTGACGTCGACCACCTGCCCTTGGCCCGCAGCGCCGGTGTCCCGGTGGTACAGCGCCATCACCGATGCCATGGCCCCGAATAGTCCTGCAAC
>JAGWBF010000054.1:0-9880 GCA_021296025.1 Dehalococcoidia bacterium
CATGACTCGCCTTCCCCCAGCCTGATGTGGTTCTGGTGGTTGCCTACCTATACTCCAGCGCCCTGGGCTTTCTCCAGGGCAAACCTGGCGCGTCTCACCGGCTGGACCAAGTTCAGGGTGGCGGCTCCGCCGTGTACGTTTATGCTCTCCACAGCCGCATCCGCCGCTAGCAGCTTGACACCCACCAGGTAAAACAGGTCTTCGACGGGAGCAGGCAATGGTCCAAACCGGTCCTCCAGCTCCCCGCGGATATCATCTACTTCCTGGTTGAGCTTCAGCTTGGACAACCTCTGGTAAATGGCAAGGCGGGTTGGAAGATGAGTCACGTAGTCTTCGGGGATGTGCGCCGCCAGTGGCACGCTTACCCGGGCGGCTGGGGCAGGTTCTTGTGCAGCCTTTCCCTCCGCATCAGTTTCCCCCGCCTTGATCTCTGCCACTGCTTCGTTCAAGAGCTGGCTGTACAGGTCGAAGCCCACCGCATGGATGTGACCACTCTGCTGGGAGCCGAGGATGTTGCCGGCCCCCCTTATCTCCAGGTCCCGCAAAGCGATGCGATAGCCGCTACCCAGCTCCGTGGCTTCCAGGATCGCTTTCAGTCGCTTGGTGGCTGTTTCGGTGATGCGCTGTCCCCGGGGGAGCAGCAGGTAGGCGTAGGCCCGGTTGGACCCACGGCCGATCCTGCCCCTCAGCTGGTAGAGCTGGGATAGGCCGAACCGGTCGGCCCTTTCCAGGACCAGGGTATTGGCATTGGGAATATCAAGTCCGGACTCGATGATTGTGGTGCACACCAGGACATCGACATCCCCTTGCTGGAAGGACGCCATCACATCCTCCAGCTCCTCCTCCGGCATTCTGCCGTGGGCAACGGCGAACCTTGCCTTGGGCACCAGCTGGGCCAGCTCGGCGGCCACCCTGCCGATGGTGTTGACCCGGTTGTGCAGGTAATAGACCTGGCCTCCCCGGTCCAGCTCCCGTGTAATGGCCTCCTTGACCACATCCTCCTTGTACTGGGAAACGAAGGTCTTCACCGGCTGCCTGTCCTCGGGGGCGGTGTCAATGGTGCTCATATCCCGTATGCCCGACAAGCCCATGTGCAGGGTGCGGGGAATAGGTGTGGCGCTCAGGGTGAGCATATCCACCTCCCGACGCATCTGCTTCAGGCGCTCCTTGTGGGCAACCCCGAATCGCTGCTCCTCATCCACGACAACCAGGCCAAGGTCCTTGAACGCCACATCCTTCTGCAGGAGCCGGTGGGTGCCTATGATTATGTCAACTGCACCGGATCGAATGCCCTCGATCACTTCCCTCTGCTCGCCCTTGGTCCTGAACCTGCTGAGCACCTCGACCTTGATGGGGAAGGGGCTTAGGCGCTGGCTGAAGGTGGCATAGTGCTGCTGGGCCAGCACCGTTGTTGGAACCAGCAGGGCCACCTGGCGGTTGTCTCCCACCGCCTTGAAGGCGGCCCTGAGGGCAACCTCCGTCTTCCCGTAGCCCACATCGCCGCATACCAGCCGGTCCATGGGATGGGACTGCTCCATCTCGTACTTCATCTCGTAGATGGTGCGTCTCTGGTCAGTGGTCTCCTCGTAGGGGAAGGAGTCTTCCAGCTCCTGCTGCCAAAGCGAATCGGGAGAGAATGCATGTCCCTGGGTGACCTGCCTGGCTGCATACAAGTCCAGCAGCTCCCTAGCCATCTCCTGGGCTGAGTGCTTCACCCGCTCCTTGGTGCGGCTCCAGTCGGCAGTCCCCAAGCGTGTCAGCACAGGAGGGCGGTCGGTGGTCGCCACGTAGGGGGAGATGCGGCCGAGCTGGTCAGTGGGAACGTACAATTTATCGGCCTCGGCATACTCCAGCACCAGGTACTCCCTAGGCTCTCCGTCGCTGTCCATCTGGATTGTCCCTGAGAACTGGGCTACCCCATGGTCGATGTGCACAACGAAAGACCCGGGAACCAGCTCCGAAAGAAAAGCCTCCCGCCTCACAGGCCTCCTCGACCGCGACCTGCGCTCCTTGGCTATCCCGAACAGCTCGGTGTCGGTGAAGACGGTGAGAGTTGAAGCTCCAAGGGGCAATGACCAGCCCCGGCCCAGGAATCCTGAGACGACCCTCGCTTCGCCGGGACCGGGCGCATAATCCAACCTTGAGAGGGCCGAGGCTGGTATTCCCGCATCGGAGAGCAGCTCGACCACCCGTCCGGGATAACGGGTCACCACCACTACCCGATGCCCTTCTTTCAACAGCTGGGGCAGCTCTTGGGCAAAGCGTTCAGGGTGCCCGAAGTAGCTGTCGGAGGCACCGAACCCAAGTCCGCCCTTGTCGTCGGTCCAGGGTTCTATGGGCAGCCGGTGGAGCCTGCTAGCCGTCTTGACGAACTCATCCCACACAACCTGGGGAAGGGGGAAGTTCTGTGGAAGGTCTCCCCCCTGTTCCCTGGTGGCCCGAAGGTGCTCCGCCCGACCAGTCAGCTCCCCGATCTCCCCCTGGATATCATCCTGCCGGTCGAGTACGAGAATGCTGCCGGTCGGCGCATGTTCGAGGATCCCGCCGTTGTTGACCGCCCCGTTGTATAAGGCCAGGTCTTCTTCGATGGTGCCCGCAATCAGCGACTCCAGGTCATCTTCAAACCTCTGCTGCACATCAGGCCGGCATCTTCCGACATCCAGGGCCCCGATGATGCCTTCGATCACCTTGGGGGGCGCCAAGCGCGGCAATATCTCCCGGGCCGGAATAATCTCGATGCGGTCCACCGGAGCGACCGAGCGCTGGGTCCCCGGGTCGAACAGCCTCATGCTTTCGATTTCGTCCCCCCACAGATCAATCCGCACCGGAAGGAGTGAGTTGGGCGAAAAGATATCCAGAATGCCGCCTCGTGAGCTGAAAGTCCCCGGTGACTCCACGTTGTCATCCCGCTGGTATCCCAGCCGTACCCATCGTTCCAGGAGGTCGGAGACCCGAATACGGGAGCCTGTCTCCAAGGTGTGGCAGCCTTCCTGAAAAGCCCCAGGATCAATGGTCTTGTATATCGCTGCTGAAGCAGAGGCCACGATGATAGGAGCTTTTCGTTCGCCCAAGGGAGAAGAAGGGGGGCCATCTCCCGTCCTATGCAGCGCGGCCAGGGCGGAAAGTCGTTGGTTGGTGGTCGCAGCTTCAGTCAGGATGCGCTCGAATGGCAGCACTTCCGGCTCCGGGAACAGGTGCAGCTCGGCCCTATCTCCAAGATAGCCCAACAGATGGTCGTGTAGGGAGCGCGCATCTTCGGGTCGGGGCACCACCACTATGACCGGCCTTGAGGTGTGATGCCACAGGGAGGCAAGGAGGTAGGGTTTGGCGGCATCGGGTATCCCTAGGGGCTGGGCGCCCCCGGGTGATGCCAGCTCGTCCTGAAGCTGCTGGAAGCTGGGATGGTCCCCCAGAAGATCGAGAAGGCCCTTAAGATCTGGTTCCGTGGCGCTCTCTTCGATCCCGCGGGGCGACGGTGGGACCGGGGTGTAAGTCATTAGCAGATTCAATGGGATATTGGACGAGAGACGGGGTCTATGTCAAGGAGACTGGCCTTCCTTGACTGGCCTATTTGGCTATGCCACAATGGCCTCCCCGGAGATTCCAGCTAGCAGGCGACTGTGAAGATACTCATTACCAATGACGATGGTGTGGAATCCCCCGGCCTTTGGGCAGCCGTCGATGCGCTGAAAGGGACGGGGGATATTTATGTGGCCGCCCCCGACCGGGAGCAGAGCGGGGTGGGAACAGCCCTCACTCTCCACATCCCCATACGAGCCAAAGAGGTAACCCCGCCGGTGGCAAAGGGCGCTGGCGAGATCAAGGCCTACGCCATCGAAGGCACCCCCGGGGATAGCTGCGTTCTGGGGCTCGAAAAGCTCGTAGGTCCCGTTGATCTGGTGGTCTCGGGCATAAATCAGGGCGCCAACCTGGGGGAGGATGTCCTCATATCGGGCACCGTCGGCGCCGCCCTCCAGGGCCACCTCCGGGGATATCCTTCCATCGCCATCTCCGTTGCGTCTGTCCGAAACACGCGCTACGAAGTGGCGGCGGCACTCCTGGAGTCCCTGGGCAGGCAGTTGGCCGACGGGAAAACACTGCCACCATCCCTACTCAACGTGAACCTGCCCAACGAACCCTTGGACAAGATAAAGGGAGTGCAGGTGACCACACTGGGTGGACGCAGCTACGGGGAGAACATCAAGGATGGAAGCGATGGCCGGCGCAGCTACTACTGGATTTCCAGGGACAAGTTCCTGAATCCGTCACCCAGGGAAACCACCGATAACAAAGCCCTCAAGGAGAACTTCATATCGGTGACCCCCCTGCGCATCACCCTCACCGACCACGACAGCCTTTCCCAGGTGGAGGACCTGTTCATGGGAGTCCTCGACAGGAAGTAGACCATGGGCCGGGAACACCCCATCCGCCTTTAGCAACTCCAGGATAGTAAAGATGCCCAACCTATCCAAGTCCAGGTTCCAGTCCGGCCTCCAGTGCCTGAAGAGGCTGTACCTGGAGTGCTACAGTCGGGACCTGGCTGACCCCATAGACCCGGCCACCCAGGCGATATTCGACTCCGGCACCGCCGTCGGCGAAAAAGCCCGGCTTCGTTTCCCCGGCGGCTGGCTGGTGGAGGAGTCGCACCTGGAGCATGACCGGGCCATAGCCACGACCCAACCCTTGCTGGGCGACCCATCCATACCCGCCCTGTACGAGGCCGCCGTCAACTTCCAGGGCATCAGGGCCAGGTTCGACATCCTGGTGCGCAAAGACGGGCAGGTGTTCGACCTGGTGGAGGTGAAGTCGTCCACCGGGGTGAAGGAGGAACACTACACCGACGTCGCCGTCCAGCTTTACGCAGCCGAGGGCTCGGGCATAGCCATCGACAGGGCTTACCTGATGCACATCAACAATGCCTACGTTTACCAGGGCGGCGAGCACGACCTGGAGCAGCTCTTCACCCTGGCAGACGTCACCGAGACTGCCAGGAATTACGTGGCGGAGAGGATGGCGGGAGACCTGGACGAGATGTGGGCCACTCTGGACCTGGATAACCCGCCGGACATCGACACCGGAAAGCACTGCAAGGCGCCTTACACCTGCTCCTTCTTCGGCCACTGCCACAGAAGCGAGCCGGAGCACCCGGTGAGACACCTGCCGGGGCTGCGGGACAACCTATGGGTGCGCCTGAAGGCCCTTGGAATCGAGCATATAGGGAACATCCCCCAAGACCTGTCGGGCCTCAACGCCCTGCAGCAGCGGGTGCGAAACTCCGTCGCCGATAGGCACGCCTACGTGGACCCCGGGCTTGGAACCAGCCTGGGGC
This sequence comes from Dehalococcoidia bacterium, assembly GCA_021296025.1. Classification (GTDB taxonomy): domain Bacteria; phylum Chloroflexota; class Dehalococcoidia; order Lucifugimonadales; family JAGWBF01; genus JAGWBF01. The sequence goes on from JAGWBF010000054.1 coordinate 5,330, forward strand.
AGATTGTCTTTCCAGCCAGCTTCGTCGATTTCGAGACCATCAGCCCGGCCCTTCCCCTATATCCCGGGACCCGCCCCTACGAAAAGGTGCCCTTCCAGTGGTCCCTGCATCTGCTGGACGAGTCGGGTGATCTGACCCACGAAGAGTTTCTGAACCCTGATGGCGAGGACCCCAGGGAGCGGTTTGCATCCAGCTTGCTGGAGGCAGTGCCATCGGAAGGCTCCATTGTCACCTACCACTCCTACGAGAAGACCATCCTGGAGGGATTGGCGGGGGCGCTGCCTGAATACCGGGAGCCCTTGCTGGCGCTGACGGGCCGCATAGTGGACCTGCTCAAAGTGGTGCGGGACGGCTACTACCATCCCCAATTTCACGGCAGCTTCTCCATAAAGGCGGTGCTACCCGCCCTTGTGCCCGGCATGGGCTACGGTGAGCTGGAGGTACAGGAGGGCATGGCCGCCTCGGCAGCTTACGTCCGTCTTGTGGTGGGAGATGTGCCTGCGGAAGAGGTGGCCAAGGTTCGGGATGATTTGCTGGCCTACTGCCAGCGGGACACCGAGGCCATGGTGCTGGTCTATCGCGCCCTGCTGGACGCGGCAGGTGGATAGGGTCAAGGCTTCTCGATGACGCCTCAGATATCATGGGTAAACAAGATGTCAGCCCAATCCACCCTTAGTTTTAGCGAAAGTGTAGCTGGAGACATCCGTTGAACCCACCTGAGAGCCGCGAAACTTCTGCCCCGCCCGGCGGCCTGATGAGGCTTGTATCCCTGGCCCGGCGGGTGGTCGAAGCCCCTGGCTTCGAGTACTTCATCATAGCGGTCATCCTCGGCAACGCCGTGGTGCTGGGCTTGGGCACATCCCCCACCCTGGAGCGCAGGTACGGCGACTGGTTCGAGATGGGGAACAACATCGCCTTGGGGATCTTCATCGCCGAAGCCCTGCTGAAGATGTTCGCCCTTGCCCCCAGGTCCCACCGCTACTTCCGGGACGGCTGGAACATCTTCGACTTCCTGGTGATCGCCGCCTCTCTGGTACCGGTGACCGGCGAGTACGCCATGATCACACGCCTGGCCCGACTGCTGCGGGTGGTGCGCCTGATATCGACGGTCCGGGACCTCCGGCTCATCGTTTCGGCCCTTGTGCGGTCCATTCCCAGCGTGGTCCATGTGATGCTGCTGATGAGCATCGTGGTCTATATCTACGCCGTGATGGGCTACCACCTGTTCCATGAGCACGACCCGGAGAACTGGCGCAGCTTGGGCATCTCGGTGCTGACCCTCTTCAACATCATCACCCTGGAGGGCTGGACCATCGTGATGTTCAAGGCCATGGAGGCCCATCCCTGGGCATGGCTGTACTTCGTCAGCTTCATCATCGCCGGCACCTTCGTGGTGATAAACCTGTTCGTGGCCATAATCATCAACAACCTGGAGGAGGCCAAGGCCGACAGGCTGCGAGAGCTGTCGGTGCCTCCCAGCAGGGATGAGCTGCTGCGGGAGATACGGGCTACCCAGGCTGCCCTCCAGCGCCTGGAGAAGCGCCTGGACGGCGATGATGAGAGGTAGGCTGGAGGCTTGGGATGGTAGCTGGAGGCCCGTCTTTTTCCTTGACACCTATAGCTGATTGGGATAGCATTTTTCTGGATACACCTGGGCGACACCTCGTCGAGGGAGTACCTGGGGATATAGCTCAACTGGGAGAGCGCGGCGTTCGCAATGCCGAGGTTGGGGGTTCGAGCCCCCCTATCTCCACCAGCGTGCCCCTGTAGCTCAGTCAGGAAAGAGCGGCGGCGTCCTAAGTCGCGCGTCGGGGGTTCGAATCCCTCCAGGGGTACCACGCAGGAGCGTAGCTCAGTCTGGCCAGAGCGCCGGTCTCCAAAACCGGTGGTCGGGGGTTCGAATCCTCCCGCTCCTGCCAATGTAATCATCCCCTACCCAGGCTTGCCTGCGACCCTGGATTCCCGCCCTTTCGTCACGCCCAGCCTTCCTCAACCCAGCCCTTCGTTATGCAACGCATTTCGTCATTGCGGCGAAGGCCGCAATCCAGGACGGAGCATTGACGGTTCCGACGCTGGTTCCAACCAGGGTGAAGCCTCCTTCCTTGACACTGGTTACCCATAGTTCTACCATCGTTTTGTCAGCCCCCCAATCTTCCCCGACCCCGGATTTCCCATACAACAGGAGGTGCAGCATGATCAACGGAATCAAGGTTGCCGATATGGACACCCACGTTGACCCCAGCCTGGTCGTTCTGGAGAAGTATGTGGAGCCCAGCTTCAGACCCCGCCTGCCGGAGTTGGAGCCATACAAGCTGGTGCGCCAGAACACCCGCAGGGGCCCCAACCAGGAGACGGTGGGCGGGGTGCGCCTAAGCATGGGCGCCCTTCCCCTGAATCGCTGGCCTGGGAGCAAGCTGGAGGCCGATCACCAGACCCCGGGCGGACCGGGGCGCATGGGCGCAAGGGCCGGCACGGTGAGCATGCACCGCGGTCCCGTAACCCCCGGCGTGGAAGATGAGAACTCCGAGGGCCGCCTAATCGACATGGACCTGGAAGGGCGAGACCTGGACTTCGTATTCCCCGGCACATGGGCTTCCACCCTGACGGGCATCTACGACACGGATGTCACCCTGGCCGAGGGGATGTACAGGGCATACCACAACTACATGGACACCTACACCTCAGTGGCGCCCGACCGCATAAAGGCCAGCCTCCAGGTGCCGGGCTCCGACCCCGAATGGGCTATCTCGGAGATCAAGAAGTGGTCCAACAGCAAGTGGGTAGCCGCGGTGTGGATACATCTCCCGCCGGGCCTGCCCGTGGATGACCCCGACCTGGACCCGGTGTTCGCCACCATGAACGACCTGGACCTGCCCCTGGTGCACCACAGCTTCTTCATGGAGCCTCCCTACTTCCCCGGCCACCAGGACATCTGGGGCAACTCAGTGGTCGCCCGCACCGCAGCCCATCCCTGGGGCGCAGGAAGGCTATGCGCCTACCTGATCGTGTCGGGCCTCTTCGACAAGTACCCCAACCTTAGGGCTTCCGTTTCCGAGGTCGGCCACGGCTGGCTGCCCAACTGGGTGATACGCCTGGGCTTCAACAAGAGCTACGGACAGGGGCTGACGCCCGAGCTCAAATACACGCCCATCGAGTACGTCCAGATGGGGCGGTTCCGGTGCGCCGCCGAGCCCTTCGAGGGGCCGCTGATGACCGAGGCCTGCGTGAAGATACTGGGCGAAGACTGCCTGATGCACCAGTCGGACTACCCCCACGGCCAAGCATGGTTCCCGGAGACGGCCAAAGAGGTCATGGAGTGGGACTTCTGGGGCAACTTCAGCAAGGATGCCCTGCAGAAGCACATGTACGACAACGCCGTCGACTTCCTGCGCATGTCCTAAGAAGGCTGTCCCCTTAGGTGAGGCTTTCGAGCACCCCTTCTCATCTCGCAACCGGGATGGGAAGGGGATGCAGGGACTACTGGGCGGTGCAGCCGCCGTCGATGACCAGCTCGGTGCCTGTGACGTAGGATGATTCATCGGATGCCAGGTAGAGCACCCCGTATGCCACATCGTCGCAGGTGCCGACCCTCCCCAGGGGCGTCCGCGACAGCCTCTCCTGCAGGTTGGCGTTGCCCAGAGCTGTGTGGAGCATCTCGGTGTCTATAGGGCCGGGGTGGACGGAGTTGCACCGTATCTTGTCCTTTGCATGCTGAACAGCAGTCAGCTTAGTGAACACCCGCACTGCCCCCTTGGAAGCGCTGTAGGCCGCCATGCCATAGGGGCTGCCCACTATCCCAGCGATGGACGAAATGTTGATGATGGACCCGCCTCCGGCGGAGCGCATAGCCGGAATGGCGTGCTTGGCGCCGAGGAACACCCCGCGGGCGTTGACCGCAAGCACCTGGTCCCACTCTGACGCTTCCGTGCCTTCGATACCTTGGGGGCTCAGGATGGCTGCGTTGTTGACGAGGATGTCCAGCTTCCCATAGGTAGCCACGGTGTGCTCTATCGCCGACTGCCAGTCTTGCTCTTGGGTAACGTCCAGGTGGATGTAGCTGGCTTCGCCGCCCAGCTCTGCGATGGCCGCTTCCACCTGCTGCCCTTCCCGGTCCAGCACATCGCCCAGGACCACCCTGGCACCTTCCCTGGCAAAGAGCTTGGCTTCCACTTCTCCCTGGCCCCTGGCAGCACCGCTGATCAGGGCAACCTTCCCATCCAGTCGTCCCATGGGGCACCTCCGGAATTCGGTTGGCAATCTACTAGACCTGTTGTCTAGCGCTCAGTCCAATCGGGGGTCTCTTCATTGACGCAGTACAAGAACACGAAGGCCCCCGTGCGCCCGATACCACCGAACCGCTTGGACAGCTCTTTGACCCGCGCATAGTAGTCGAGGGCATCTAACGATCGAAGGTAAGCATGGAAAGAGCCGTGCTCGGCTGAGAGGATCTGCATGGTGCAGGCGTTCTCTATAGTGGCGAGGAGCTTGCGCCTGTTGCGGACGATGCCCTCATTGCCCAGCAGCCGGGTTATGTCCTCGCCCCCATAGCCG
>JAGWBF010000054.1:9947-11099 GCA_021296025.1 Dehalococcoidia bacterium
TTTGGTCATCTCCTCCAGGTAGCCGTCGTCCCCATCGGGGGTGGCCCTGGGGGGTATCTCTACCATTCGCATGAGGCGCTAGGCTCCTATGCCGACTCTTCAGCTTCCGTGTTGGCCATGACCGTGGCCGTGACCATGGCCCTCGCCCTGGCCCTCTTCTTCGATCTTAGTTGCTACCAGGGCATCGTCGACGGTCTTGAACCCCCGCCACTGGTCCACCATCCAGTACCTGATGCCGAATTCGAATCGCAGCTCCCTGGTCTCTCCATCAGTGGGGTTGAAGTGCTGGTGGTGCATCATGCCCGGAGGCACATGTACAGCATCGCCCTTCTCCCAGTGGTACTCCTTCCCACCGATTTCCGAGAAGCCCGCACCCTGGAGGCAGTACAGGTAGGCCTCGGGGTGGGAGTGGCTATGGCTCTTGAAGTGGGGGTTCTCCACGAAGATGGACGTTATGCCGGTGGCGGTCATCTTGAAGCCGTTGGATGTCATGCCCGTGCCTTCCCGGCCAGTGCCTCCCAGGGAGTAGGTGGCGCCGTGCCCCGGACGGGTGGTGAGCACATGCTCATCCTTGCGCATGATGATGCGGCGGCCATCCACGGGCCACATCTGGGACTTCTCCTGGGGGAAGTTCTCCAGCTCCGTCGGGTCGTTCATCCCGCAGTCATGGAGCTGCTCCATCCTGCCCATGTTCAGGAAGGACTCCAGGTGCCACGCCAGCGCGGACAGGTACACTACAGGCACGTTCCCGGTGTTATAGAGCTGGTGGGGAGACCGGAAGGGGATGTGGATGACGGAACCGGGGCCGAAATCGTACCTCTCATCATCCAGCACCAGCAAGCCTTAGCCCTCCTCGACGTAGATGGCTTCCTCGCCGTGGAAATGCTGGCCGGTGTGACCGCCGACGGGTATCCTGGCCTTCATAAGCAGGCTGCCCGCCGTAGGGAACCCGGTCTCGGGGGCTATCATCAGGGCTGCCTCATGGTCTTGCCGTGTGCGCTCCCAGCGCAGATCCTTGTGCCGGGCCACACGAACACCTTCGTTAACCGCCTTTTCGACCTCCTCGGACTTCTTGAGCCACTCCGAGTAGAAATCGGCCATACTCCACCTCCAAATTGGGTCTACTTTGGGCTGGATTATAGCAGTGGGGTA
>JAGWBF010000055.1 GCA_021296025.1 Dehalococcoidia bacterium
CGACCTGACAAAGCTTGCTGAAGAAGGGAAGTTGGACCCTGTGGTGGGGAGGGACGAAGAGGTCCGGCGGGTTATGCAGACCCTTACGAGGCGACGCAAGAACAACCCCGTAATCATCGGCGATGCCGGTGTCGGGAAGACCGCCATAGCGGAGAGCCTCGCCCAGCGCATCATCGCGGGCGATGTTCCCGGCGTGTTGAAGGACCGGCGTCTGCTGGCCCTGGACATGGGCGCCCTGGTTGCGGGGAGCAAGTTTCGGGGAGAGTTCGAAGAGCGTCTTAAGGCGGTCATGGATGAAGTAAAGGATGCCGGCGGTGAGGTAATCCTATTCATCGACGAGATTCACACCGTGGTGGGGGCGGGGGGCGCCGAAGGGTCCATAGATGCATCCAACCTGCTCAAACCGGCCCTCCAGAGGGGCGAGCTCCAGTGCATCGGCTCCACCACCACAGAGGAGTATCGGAAGTATATAGAGCGGGACCCAGCCCTGGAGAGACGCTTCCAGCCCATATACCTGGAAGAGCCTACGGTAGATGAGACCATCGAGATCCTACGGGCCCTCAGGCCGCGGTACGAGGCCCATCACAAGGTGCAGATCGAAGACTCGGCCCTGATCCATGCGGCTCGGCTGAGCAGCCGGTACATCGCCGACCGCAGGCTGCCGGACAAGGCGGTGGACCTGATGGATGAGGCCGCCAGCAAGGTCCGTATCGAGGCAGACAGCCTGCCCGCCCACCTGAAGGAACACGAACAGCGGATCCAGGAGCTGGTAAACGAAGAGGAAGCATCATCCCAGAGGGCAGACTATGAACAGGCGGCCCAGCTTCGTACCGAACGTCTGCGCCTGGAGCAGGAGTACTCCGGAGCTCGGGATGACTGGTTCAAGGGCAGGAAGATCGACATGATTATCGATGAGCAGGACATAGCCAAGCTCATCGAGCTCTGGACGGGAATCCCGACTTCGAGGCTCCTCGAGGAGGAGGCCGAAAAGCTCCTGCACATGGAGGAGCGCCTGCATGAGCGGGTGATCGGCCAGGAAGAAGCTGTGGTCGCAGTTTCGGATGCCATCAGGCGCGCCCGTTCAGGGATTTCGGACCCCAAGCGCCCCATAGGCAGCTTTATCTTCCTCGGTCCCACAGGAGTGGGCAAGACGGAGCTGGCCCGGGCCCTGTCCTGGTTCCTCTTTGATGATGATGCCAACATGATCCGCGTCGATATGTCGGAGTACATGGAGAAGCACGCTGTTGCCCGGCTCATCGGCTCCCCTCCGGGATATGTGGGTTTCGACGAGGGAGGCCAGCTAACCGAAGCGGTGAGGAGGCATCCCTTCAGGGTTATCCTCTTCGACGAGATCGAAAAGGCCCACCCCGACGTGTTCAACATACTCCTGCAGATTCTGGAGGACGGGCGGTTGACCGATGGTCACGGTCGGACGGTGGATTTCCGAAACGCCGTGGTCATCATGACCAGCAACCTGGGGACGAACCAGCTGGACCGCCAACCCTTTGGCTTCCATAGGGAAGATAACGGGTCCATAGACCAAGGCCGGGTAAGAGAGTCGGTGCAGGATGCCCTCAAGAAGAGCTTCCGCCCCGAATTCCTGAACCGTATCGACGAGATCGTCATCTTCAGCGCTCTTACCAAGGAGCAGATCGAAGAGATAGTGCAGCTAATGGTTGCCGATGTGAGGAGCCGGCTCACCGACCGGGAAATCACCTTTGATCTGACCCAGGATGCCCTAGAGCTGCTGGCCAGAGAAGGGTATGACCCCAGCTACGGCGCCAGGCCGCTGCGACGAGCAGTGCAGCGCTACCTGGAGAACCCCCTGGCCAAGGCTGTCCTTACAGGACAGTTCCAGGCAGGCGCCCACGTTCTGGTGGGGAGCGACGGTAAGTCCTTGACCTTCTCCCAGGGAAACGAGGGAGAGACGCAAAAGGGGTCTGAAGGGGCGGTAAACGGTCACAGGGAAGAAGTGCCGGTGTAGTTCAATAGCTGGCGGTACCTTAGCGGAACAGCTTGCCTGGGTTCATGATGTTGTTGGGGTCCAGGGCCTGCTTCAGTGTGCGGGCGACATCGTACTCTGGGCCCTTCTCCCGGGCCAGCAGGTGGGATAGCTTCACGCCCACGCCGTGACAATACTCCATGGAGCCCCCCATGTCCTGGGCCAGCGACAGCACCTCATCCACCGACCTGCCCAGCTCATCGGGTCTTGATTCGTTGGTGCTGTCGGGTACCAGAAGCATGGAGAACAGCTCTGGATGGGTCCAGATTGCGTACTCCACGACCCTTATGCCCCTGCCTTCCAGGATATCTTCGCAGCGTTTGCGGTACTCCAGCACCTTGGAGATTGGCAAGGCGATGTGCAGGTAGTCGAAGCTCCTTGCCCTGGGCCGGTTCCATCGGACGCTCCTGGGCTGGTCCAGCATGTTGAGGCGATAGTTCTCCCCGCTGCTGTGCCTCTCATCCCAGTACTTGACCGTGCGGGCACAGTCTGACTCGACACCCCCGTGCGAGGCGCACACTCTTATGGCCCTTGCCGCTTGGGCTGATACTACCTCGGTGTATCCATCGAACATCGCATACAGGACCACGCCCTCATCGGGTTCTTCGGTGAGGTCGATCAGGGTGGGGACTAATCCAAGGGCAAACATCTCGGTTACAGCTTGGAACCCTTCGTCGAATGTGCCAAAGGTTACGGAGGAAAAGGACCGCGCCTCGGGTGCCCGGACAATCTTCAGAGTTGCCTTGGTTATGATCCCAAACGCACCCTCGCTGCCGATGAACAGGTGGTTCAGGTCGGGCCCTGAAGCTCCCTTGGTCACCGCCTTGGTGGTCAACACTTCTCCGCTGGGCAGCACCACCTCCAAGCCCTTTACCTGGGAGCCCATTGGTCCGTAGGCGGAAGCCATGTAGCCTACTCCGTTGGTGGAGATAGCGCCCGCCACGGTGGCGATGGAGAGGCTCCAGGGATCATGACCGAAGATGAAGCCGTGGGGTTCCAGGGCGTCGCACAGGTTTTGGAGGACCACCCCTCCCTCGACCACGCAAGCGCTATCCATCGGGCTGACGGAGAGGACCTTGTTGAGCCCCTTCAGGTCAACCACGATCCCTCCCTGCACAGGAAGGGCCCCGCCCATTACACCGGTGCCTCCTCCGTAGGGAACGATGGGTGTCTTCATGGTGTTTGCCAGGCGGACCACGTCGCAGACCTGTTCCACCGACCGGGGTATGACCACCACATCGGCCATCCGCTCCAGCATGCCAGCATTGTCGAAGGCGCGGAAGGGAGTAAGAGCATCGGCGGAGTAGCGGTCCAGGTCGGTGGGCGTGCTCAGGACATCCTGGGCTGGCAGGATGTTGCGCAGGGAATCCAGCAGGCGGCTATCGGTCATGAATATGCCTGCAGGGGGCAAGCTGAAGGGCAAGAGGTGTAGGCGTTCCCCAAAGGGACGCTGCTGTGTTTAAGCATGGGACCGGGACGTGGGGCCGAGGAGAACACCGGGAACCATTGTTAGCGGAACCTCCAGTCGGTCCCGTGGGCTGTGTCTTCCAGTTCTACCCCTAGCTCCAGAAGCTCCGAGCGTATCTGATCGGCTTGGGCATATTGCTTGGACTCCCTTAACCGGGCCCTGGTATCAACCAGAAGTTGGATGAAGGGTTCGGAGCCGACCCGTTGGTTGTCCAGCTGGTTAACGAAGGTCAGCCCCAGCACACTTCCCAGGTCTCGCAGTACGCTCTGAGCTTCCTGCACCCGCGTGCCCGACTCTTTGCCGCGGTTAATCTCCCTGGCCAGATCGAAAATGGATGCCAGGGCTTGAGGGGTGTTCAGGTTGCGCGGAGAAAACGTACTTTGTAGGGCCCGGGATCAAGGTCTCCGGTGCCGTCGCCCGTCTCTTCGCGGAGGGCGTTGGCCAGCCGTTCTGCCGCCCTCCCGGTGCCCGAAACGCCCTCTTCGCTATAGGTCAGGGGACTTCGGTAGTGGGAGCTGAGGAAGAAGATCCTGAGAGCGTCGGCCCCGTGCCTCTTCAGGGCTTCGTTGAGGGAAACGTTGTTGCCCAGGGACTTGCTCATCTTGTCGTCGCCCATGTTCAGGAGACCGTTGTGCACCCAGTACCGGACGAAGGGCGACTGGCCGGTGTACGCCTCGCTCTGGGCTTTCTCGTTCTCGTGATGGGGAAAGACCAGGTCCTGACCGCCCCCGTGGATATCCAGGGTACTCCCCAGGTAGGACATGGACATAGCGGTACATTCAATGTGCCAGCCCGGACGACCAGGCCCCCACTTGCTGTCCCAGCTCGGCTCCCCTGGCTTGGCCGCCTTCCACAGAGCGAAGTCCGTAGGGTTTTCCTTGGAGGTCCCTATCTCCACCCTGGCGCCGGCGATCATTCCGTCAACGCTTCGGTGGCTCAGATCGCCGTAGTTGTCGTACCTGGATACGCGGAAATACACATCTCCGTCGGAGGCGTAGGCGTATCCCTTCTGTATTAGTTGGTCGATCACGTTCAGTATCTGGGGTATCTCCTGGGTTGCTCTCGGATAGTGATGGGCCCTCTTGATGTTGAGAGAGTCCATGCTTTCCATGAACTCTTCGATATGGGTCTGGGCTAAGTCGTCGGTGTGTGTGTTGGACTCCTGGGCCCTCTGGATGATCTTGTCATCGATGTCGGTGAAGTTCTGGACATGCTCGACCTCGTGTCCGATGTACTCCAGGTAGCGCCGGAGCACATCGAAGAAGACATAGCTCATGGCATGGCCCAGGTGACAGGGGGCGTAGGGGGTGACCCCGCAAACGTACATCTTCACTCTGTCGCCCGCGGGGCTAAACTCCTGCTCTTCACCGGAAAGGGTGTTGTAAAGCCTCAAGCAGCTTCCTCCAGCAGGGCAACCGCCTGGGCTGCGATGCCTTCCTCCCGGCCTGCAAAGCCCAGGTAGTCCGTGGTCGTAGCCTTGATGCTGATAACTCCCTCTTGGGATAACTCTAACGTGGCTTCGATGTTCGACTTCATGGCGGGTATATAGGGTGCCAGCTTGGGTTGCTGCGCCAAGATGGTAGCATCTATGTTTGCTATCTGCCAACCGTTTTGCTTGATAAGAGCCAGCACCTGGGACAGGAGGATGAGGCTGGATATACCCTCGAGCCCAGGGTCGGAAGAAGGGAAGTGGATGCCCTTGTCGCCCAGATTGGAGGCCCCCAGGAGAGCATCCATGATGGCGTGGCAGAGAACATCTCCGTCGCTGTGGCCCGATAGTCCGTGCCGGTGAGGGACCTGGACACCCCCCAGCACCAGGAGGCGGCCTTCCACCAGGGGATGTGCGTCGAATCCGATTCCCACCCGGCTGCCCACTACCGCTTCGTCATTCCCCCTTGCAGGGCTTCCTGGACCTTCCCGGATGTTCCTGCCTTCAGCGCCGCTTCGACCATTGGCAGGTCTTCCGGAGTGGTAACTTTCAGGTTGGCGTAAGAGCCTTCGAAGACCCGCACCTTGTGTCCCATGCTCTCCACCATGGCCGCGTCGTCGGTGAAGGACTCGGTACAGGTCCGATGGGCCGACTCCAGGATGTCGTAAGCGAACACCTGGGGGGTCTGCACCATCCACAGGCTGGACCTGGGAGGTGTGGATTCCACGAGGCCATCGTCGGACACCACCTTGACGGTGTCCTTGGCGGGCACAGCGGCCACGGACGCTCCCGTTTCTTTAGCTGCCTGCAGGCCCCGCTCCAGGATGCCCGACCCAGGAAGGGGACGCGCGCCGTCATGGACGGCCACCCAGGGATATGCGGAAAGCTTGTCCAGCCCCTGCTTCACCGAGTCCTGCCTTCTCGCGCCTCCTTCACACACCCCAGCCAGCTTATCCCAGCCCCTTTCGGAGGCGAGCCTCTCCCCTGCCGCCACGTTATGGGACGCCAGCACCAGGACGAAGCTGCCCACCAGCGGGGAAGAGGATAGTGCCTCAACGCTGTAGGCAAGGAGGGGAACTCCCAACACAGGCAGGAATATCTTGTCCACTCCCATCATGCGGGAAGCGCTGCCCGCGGCCACTATGATGAGGCCCATGGAACCAGCGGTGATGTCCTGGGTGGTCCTGTTGGGGTCTGTGCCGGAGTCCATCCCTTAACCGCCCTTGGGCTGCGCAAACATTATTCGGCCCGCGGCGGTCTGGAGCACCCGGGTGATGGTGACATCCTGGATGGTGTTGAGGAAGCGCCGTCCGCCCTCCACGACCACCATGGTCCCATCGTCCAGGAAGGCGACTCCCTGACCCATCTCTTTGCCTTCCTGGATGATATTTACAGTAAGGTCTTCGCCCGGCAGCACCATGGGCTTGAGCGCATTGGCCAGCTCGTTGATGTTCAGCACCTGCACTCCCTGGACCTCCGCCACCCTGTTGAGATTGAAGTCCGTGGTCAGAATTGAAGCCCGCATGCGCTTGGCGAGCTTGACCAGCTTGCCGTCCACCTCGGGGTCATCGATGTCGTCAACGTCGATTATCTGCACGGTAACGTCGGTGTCCTTTTGCAGACGACCCAGGATATCCAGACCCCGGCGGCCGCGGCTGCGCCGCATTCCGTCGCTGGAGTCGGCGATGTGTCTGAGCTCATCCAGGACGAAGCCGGTTATGATCAGGGGAGCCTGGACGAATCCCGTCTGGCTGAGGTCGGCGATCCTGCCATCGATAATGGCGCTGGTGTCCACCAGTATCCGACCGTTGGAAGATTGCTCCACCGGTGCTCGGGACCAGGATGATGGAGCGATTCTCCTTGCATCTCCCGTCCGTTGGACCCCAAGCCACAGCCCCAGGGTCCCGAAAGTGAAGTTGAGGATCAGGGGCACCCCCCAGCTTGGCCATCCATCCAGGTTGATAAGCGGAACGGATATCAGAGAGGCCACGATGAGACCTGCCACCAGGCCGGCGACAGCGGAAACCAGGCTGGACAGGGGTAGCTGGTTGATCGAGCGGTTGATCCTGATGAGGGGAATTGGAAGGGATACCAGGACGACTCCTGACATCACTCCCAGCAGGGTGGATACGAGGCCCCACGGGAGATAGTTCGTCCCCCTGGGGGAATCGTTGAAAACAAGCTCCCAGATGCCCCATCCCGCCAAGCCTAAGGCGATCGTTACGACAAGACGTATAACTAGGGCTATCATCCCACCTTCAGTCCCCGCAGTCTCCAAGGGCGGGCTCTATTCTGTGCCGCACGCCGGTGGTGACTTCGAGCAGAAGGTTAAATCGCGTTTACCAGCAACTTACATAGGTAATATTACGCCCACAGGATACCACAAAAATCTGGGTGACAGGTAAGTGAGGTCTGGGGAAGGAGCAGGTGGCCGATCAGCCGACGAGAGAATGCTCCAGGGTGTTGGGCCAGAATGGACTTGCTAGCCGCCGGTAAGGAGTTCTCGCACCACTCCCATCACACGGTCACAATTGGGAATATACACCCCTTCCAGCGGTCTGCTGTAGGGAACGGGTGTGTGTGGCGCGGTGACCTTCTTGGGGGGAGCATCAAGATAGTCGAAGCCTTCGTCGGCGACGGCAGCGCATATATCCGACGCCACGCTGCACCGGGGCGTGTCTTCATCCACCACGACCAGGCGATGGGTGCGCCTTACCGAGTCCAGGACCAGGTCATAGTCGATGGGGGAGATGCTCATCAGGTCCACAACCTCGGCGTTTAACCCTTCTTCCTGGAGCTTCTCGGCTGCCTCCAGGCACACCAGGGTCATCTTTGATATGCCCACCAGGGTGATGTCTGCCCCGGGCTTGACGATGCGGGCCTTTCCCAGGGGGATGGCATAGGGCTCTTCGGGCACGGGCCCTGTCTCGGGATACAGCAGCTTGTGTTCGAAGAAGACCACCGGGTCGTCGTCCCTGATGGCTGATATGAGCAGGCCCTTGGCGGTGTACGGGTCGCAGGGAACCACACCCTTGATGCCCGGGATGTGGCTGAAGATGGAGTAGAAGGACTCTGAGTGCTGGGCCGCCGATCCAGTCCCCGCCCCGATGCGGGTAAGCAGGGTGAAGGGCACCTTGACCTGCCCGCCGTACATGTACCGCATCTTGGCCGCGTTGTTCAGTATCTGGTCCATGCAGACGCCCACAAAGTCCACGAACATCAGCTCTGCTATGGGGCGCAGGCCTGTGGAGGCGGCGCCGATGGCTGTGCCCACGAAGGCTGCTTCCGATAAGGGAGTGTCCTTCACCCGCTGGGAGCCGAACTTCTGAATGAGGCCCACCGTCGTCTTGAAGGCTCCGCCCCAAGCATCGACGATGCCCAGGTGCTCCCGCCCGGCCCCGCCGGCGATCTCTTCACCCATGATGATCACATCCGGGTCCCGTTCCATCTCCTGGATGATGGCCTCGTTGATGGCTTCCCGGTAGCGGAGCTCCCTGGTGGTGTTAGGAGCAATCGTTGTAGTCATTAGGTGGCTCCTGTCAATAATCAGCTATCCGGCCCTGTGTTCTTGGCTCCCGTGACCGTCGGCTCCCGGCACCATTGGTTACGTAGGATTGCCAACTGCTCCACGGCGCTGTCGTTCAGATCCAACACCTCGGTCAGCAATCGACGGTCCAGCTCCTGACGCACCGGGTCGCGCCAAGCTTCGTTGGTCGGGAGCAGTGATTTGTGGCACAGGTCGTCGTAAATCTGGACAGCTGACCGAACTTGCTTTTTGGACAGTTTGGAAATGTCCAGCATAGGAATTGTGGGTATGGCCCTGACGGTAGTTCTCCCGCGTCCACTTTGAGTACGATTGCTGTTGGTCCAGAAGCTTATCAGGCCCAGGGTCCCATTTAGCCAAACGCACGCCGCCTTTTCCATCTCCGGTGATTTCATCAGGAAGTTGGGCCAAGAGCTACCACCCATTGAAACCTGTTGCGTGAATGCGGCACTAGTGGAGCTGGAATTAAATCTGAGTTCATTGCTAATGTGCAGGTTGCTGGCGCGCTGCCAGATTTCTCCTGCCTCTTCATCCTCTCCTGACTTAATTATGCCGTGGCTGTCCGGCGATACTTCCATGCCCTGCTGGGACTTGCTGTCGCGGTTCCATAAGAAAGGCCACTCCGTCCCACTATTGGCCCCGGCGCTCTTGGTGAAGGGTCCTCGGTCGGGCTCCTGCGGTCCGCTGGCGATATCTCTGTGCAGGGGACCTACCCGGCCTATACTTCCCATTGGAGTCATTGGGATAGGAACAGCATCTTTGCTTTGAGGTAGCCGCAGCTTTCCCTGGGCCAATTCCGTTGCAACTTGCACCAATTCCATATTCGCAACACGAACTGTAGTCCACTTCTCGGCAGGACTAACCTTTTCCAGACGAATAGTCCCAACTTTCTCGTTTCCAATCTCTATCTCGGAATGATCTCCTGGTTGGGTCAATCTGGCGATGGCCCGCCTAATGGCCTTGGCGGTTTCCTGCGCCGCCAATTTGGTGGCTGGGCGCTCCGCAAGGTTTACGAAGTGCACCAATGATCGCCGTCGCTCTCGGCTGGCTAACCGCCGGGCAATGATTATTACTTCGGCCATGCCCGTATCTGCGGAGAAAGAGGAATCCACGTCTTTGTTTTGCGCGATGCTGACAACAACTACATCGCCATACTCTTTGGCCAGCAAGCCTCGCAATTTCTGCCAACTCTTGGCGGATGGGCTGTCACTTCCTCCGAGCATCGCGGAGAGGTGTAAAATTAGCGCTATTTGTCCACCGGATTTGACCATATTGTGAGCAATGGCGGCGAATTGAGTGCCTAGCCCGGCATTGCCGTCGCTGATGGTATCATTGGCCAGCCTCTTTACCTTTTTCGACATAGCCTTTTGCTCGGCTAGTGTAGTGTTGAAGGCGGCGTAAGCCGGATTGCCGGGCTTGGCGTGGTCGGCAGCGTGGTTTGTGGGGGTGGTAAAAGGCGGGTTCATTATGACCAGGGACTGGCTGCGTGGGACCATTTCCACTTCGATGGCTCGTCGCTCCTGCGTTGCCCCCAACACCATCTGCTGGTTAAGTGGGAGAACCGCTTGCTGCCGTCTGGCTGCTTTTAGATTAAGCAACTCCAGTGAGCCGATGTCCACTATGGGATTCCCCTTGTTATCCGTTTCCCCGGTGCCTCCGAAGGGATACAGCACGTTCCGGGTCCCTCTGTAGTGTTCTCGCGGCGCCACCGACGACAGGAGGGATGAAGTCAGATGCACGGCTGCCGGCATTATGTCGCAAGCGGTGAGGCTGTTCTCCATCATATGAGCGTGTACGCTGTCTGGGTTTCCGCCATGATTGAGATGGAGATTCCTCGCCCGCTGATAGGCGGCAAGCACAAGGCCTCCCGAGCCGCAGGCGTAATCGGCGATACGGTAGTTCTTAAGTGTTTCCGGGTCTGCCCAGTCCAGATCGTCGGGTATGGCCAGATATGCGGCCAGGGTAGTGCTTTCCGGGCGGGTGTAGTAGGTGGCCAGCGTCTGCCGGTCGGCGATCAATCTTTGGAAGACCGTTCCGGCAACATCGTTCTGCTTGATGGCGTCCTGAATGGCGTTGGCTGTTTTGGCCATATTGTCCAACAAGTGCGTTGCTGCCGTAGGCGGAATGATCGCTAACAGCCTCTTGGCGATGTGGAATATGGGCCAATAGTTGATGGAAAGTATGTTGTCCCACTCGGCAATTACATCATCTGGATGGAAGCCTGTGAGCTTGCGGATCTGCCCAAGGCTCTTGATGATGCGTGTCTCCTTTTGCCCGTTAACTTCGACCTCTGCGGAATAGCCGGCGAGGTTCTGCTGGTAGGCCAGGGCATTGATCATCATGGTGGCCGTCATCTTTGCCGTCTGTTCCCTGGCGTCCTGGTCGGCCTTTTCTTGCTGTAGGTCTATTTGCTTGCTAGGAGTCTCATTAGGATGGGACGGCCATTGCTGGCGAAGGGTGCTTCCGATAGCCTCCCCGATGTTGGTGTAACTCGCACAGCCAAGAATCAACATTGCGGCATCTTCCACGCCCTGCTCAAAGGCTTGAGTTGCAAAGTTGATGGTGTCCTGAGGCTCTGCCGCAGGTCTGATGAAGTCAACCAGGTCCCTGACATTGCCTTTGATGAACCCACCCTGAGGGAACCGGGCGTGCCGTTTGTCCGTACCTTGATAAGCGGCGTATTCGATCTCATGTCCGTCTTCCAGCATCTGCTGAGCGTCGTCGCCGGTTGCGCACTGGTGCAGTTCATCAGTCGCCCGAATGGCGATGACGGTGCTGACCCTGCCGGAGGCATTAGCCACAGCCGGATCGAGTTCGCGTCCGATGCTCTTCATGCAGTCGTCTGCCAATGTTGTGGCTGGCGGATACTCGGTTTCTATCACGACGGGTGGGCCATAGGCGCGGGTAATCAGTACATCGGGCTTGGTGTCTGGTCCTCGCAAAGCGCCCTTAAGCTCTTCGCGAGCACGCCAGCCGGCCGAGTTGGTCAACTTGTTGATGACGCTGGCGATGCGTCCATTCAATTGCGGTTCTTCCAGCATGGGCTGCTTCCCGTGGCTAGATGGTCATGCTCGCCCCGCGTCTCAGCCCGTCCAGGGGATACTCGACGTACACATCGGTGTAAACATCATCCTCGGGCGGCAGGGGGCTTTCGTCGGCGAACTTTATGGCATCCCTGATTAGCTGCTCGATCTCCGCGTCTATGGAGTCCAGCAGGGAGGCTTGGAGAAGTCCCTCTTCCAGAGTGCGGGTGCGGAAAAGCTGGATTGGGTCCCGCCCGCGCCAGTAGGTCTCCTCCTCCTCGGTGCGGTAGCTCCTGGGGTTGTCGAATACGGTGTGGCCGTAGTAGCGGTACGTTTTGCACTCCAGTAGAGTGGGCCCCTGGCCTGATCGCGCCCGCTGGACCGCAGCGCCGGCCGCCTCGTGCACAGCAAACACATCCATGCCGTCCACCAGCACCCCGGGCATGTTGTATCCCACCCCCCGGTCCGCGACGTTCTCGGCGGACAGGGCGTACTCGACGGGCGTGGACTCGGCGTACTGGTTGTTTTCGCAGACAAACAGCACGGGCAGCTTCCACACCGAGGCCAGGTTCATGCTTTCGTGGAGGACACCCTGGTTGGCCCCGCCGTCGCCAAAGAAGGCGACGGACACCTGGCCCGTGCCCTTGATGGAGCTGGTGAGGGCCGCTCCCACGGCCAGGGGCACACTGGCCGCAACGACGCCGTTGGTTCCCAGCATGCCCTTGGTCATGTCGGCGATGTGCATGGAGCCTCCCTTCCCCTTATTGGTACCGGTAACCCTGCCGAACAGCTCCGCCATCATCAGCTTGGGGTCCACCCCCTTGGCAATGCAGTGGCCATGGCCCCGGTGGGTGCTGGCTATGGAGTCCGAGTCGGTAAGGTGGGCGCAGATGCCCGTGGGGACGGCCTCCTGTCCTGCGGAGGAGTGGACGGACCCGCTCAGGCGTCGCTGGCCCATCTCGTAGATGCCGATCTCCTCGAAGTTGCGGATGGTGACCATGGTGCGGTAAAGGGAGATTAGGGCTTGCGGGTCCATGTCCATGACTCCTCCTGAGGGGCGCTGGAGGTGGGCTGCTTGCCCTCAAATGTAAATAGGGCCAGTAATCGTGTCAATAGCAGCCCGGGGGTAGTCCATTCGTCTTTCGGAGAGGAAGTTAGGAATGAGCTTGCTTTGGGGGATGGGGGCTTATTCTAACCCGGAGGCCGACCCGGGCCGAGAGAGCTTCGGCGGCGCTCCCGTTCCTGACGGCGATCTCCAGGTAGCCGCCGCTGCCGATGATCGCCAGCAGGTGGTCGGCATCCTGGTAGCTCTGGCTTAGCCCGTAGATGGAACGGCCTTGGACCTCCACTTCGATCCGCTCATGCATCGCTACCAACTTCGCCCGCACGTTGGTGACCAGGTTGCCGAAGTGATCGATAGAGGTCACCACTCCCACGAGGAAGCCGCCTTCTTCAAAGGGCATTGGGGGAGGCAGGTAGATCAGACTTGTTATCTCGATGCCCAAGCTGGCGGGAGGGACCCCCAGGGACAGGTGGGCGGCAACTGGGGCGAAGACGTCCCGGCCATGAAAGGTTAGGCTTACCGGGTCGCGCCAGTAGCTGTGATTGTCTAGGTGGAATCCTTGAAAGCCGGGAGGGAGGGCTGACACCCCTTCTTCCGATAACCGGGGAGGTTCGCCGTACCCTTCCGAGAGAATATGGCTGAGGACTCCGTTGTCGGGTGCGAGGAAGTGGGCTGAGGGGGTGGACAGCAGGATGGGGCTGCGGGATGTGCCGACGCCGGGGTCAACCACGACCATGTGAATGACGCCCTTGGGAAAGCTGCGATGGGCTTCACCTATAACTCCAGCGCCCTGAAGGATGTTTTGGGGCTGTATGGAGTGGGAAACGTCGACGATAGTGGCCTGGGGATTGATCCCGAGGATCACACCCTTCATCTGGGCGACGTAATGGTCGGAGACGCCGATGTCGGTGGTCAGGGTTATGATAGACATTGGAGGAATGCCCCGAAGCCGGCCGTGGGAAGGCATCTAGGTAAAGCGGACGCTTATTACGGATATGATGAGGAAGGCGATGGCCAGGATGATGGTGAAGTGGAACAGGGTCTTCTCCACACATCTGCGGGACGAGAAGCTGGCT
>JAGWBF010000056.1 GCA_021296025.1 Dehalococcoidia bacterium
ATGACCGCCCGGTTGTCATCCAAAGCCATTTGGAGCCTACGGAACACTCCCACCTGGGCCAGGTACTGTCCTGCGCGGCAGTCCACGATTAGCGGGGGGTGCGCCCCCGGCCGGGAGACCGAGTCCCAGCTACCGAAAAGCCTCCGCATTGTCCTCCGGATCGTACCCTACCACCCTCTTGGCGTGCTCTATATCCCGATAGTTCCACTTGTTCCCGGAAGTGCCGAAGAATATGTCGAATCGCAGGTCGTCAGGCGCTTCCACGCACCGCTCCACCAGCTGGGCGATGTCCCTCTGGCTGGACCAGTGAGAGAATCGGCGGGTGGAATTGGCCATGTCTTCATCGTTGACGTACCCCACCCTGATTACGATGCATGACATGTCGAAGGTTTCCGAGTAGTAGCGGGCCAGCGCCTCCCCCCACAGCTTCGTACAGCCATACAGGCTCTCGGGGCGCACCGGGGCGCGGTGGTCGATGATGGGAAAGTCGGCAGGCACCTCGTCGTACCTACCTTCGACGATAGCCTTATATGGCTCGTCTCTTTCGTAGTTGGAGATGACCCTGCCCGAGCTGGCGTACACCACCCGCTTGACGCCAGCTTCCCGGGAGGCTTCGAAGATGTTGTAGGAGCCGGTAAGGTTGGAGAGCAGCATACGGTCGTTGCCTTCCCGCTCGAACCCGGCTGCCATGTGCACGACGGCGTCCATCCCGGCGAAGGCGGGCTTTATGGCATCCAGGTCGGCGATGTCCGCCCTAGTGGTGGGGACCCCCGGAACATCCCGGCGGTTAAGGGCGTACATCTCGTGGTTGCCCTCCATTCGCCGGCGCACCGCCGAGCCGATCCGGCCGCTCATGCCTGTTACCAGAATCTTCATTCGCATTCTCCTATCCGCATCCAAACATTGATGTTTTCGCCCGGTCCTTCAAGGTGGCCGGGCCGCGCTGTACCCTAGTTGTTTACACTACAGGGTCGAATACGACAAGACCCGCCCCGCGACCGGGGGATTTGCCGAGGGATGAAATGGGGGCAAGGCTGCCATTTCAGGAAGGCAGAATCACAGTTTCGCTCCCTTCGGTGATATAATGGCTAGCTGATTGCGAGGAGTTGTAACACTGCCTGATGACGAAGCGGGACTATTATGAGGTATTGGGGGTTCCCAAGGGGGCTACCGAGGAGGTGGTGCGCAAGGCGTTCCGCAAGAAAGCCTTGGAGTACCACCCAGATAGGAACAAGAGTCCCGATGCCGAAGGTAAGTTCAAAGAGGTAAACGAAGCTTACCAGGTACTGATTGACCCCCAGAAGCGGGCCCAATACGACCGCTTCGGCCATGCCGGGGTAAGCGGGGGCCAGTCCCAGGACTTCGCAGGCTACGACATCTTCGGCGGATTCGGTGATATCTTCGACTCGTTCTTCGGGGATATTACGGGCCGGGGCCGGCAGCGGGCAGCCCAGCGAGGGGACGACCTCCAGGTCAGACTTACAGTGGACTTCGAAGATGCTGTCTTCGGCACCGAGCGGGAGGTGGAGGTTGCCAGAGTGGAGCGGTGTCAGCGTTGCCAGGGTGCCTGCAGCGAGCCCGGCACCGGCACTTCCTCCTGCTCCACCTGCCGTGGCGTAGGGCAGGTGCGACGCTCCCAGCGCAGCATGTTTGGCCAGTTCTCCCAGGTGACTACGTGCCCTTCATGCAAGGGCCGTGGCTCAACCTTAGATTCCCCATGCACCCAGTGCAGCGGCGTGGGAACGGAGAGACGAAACCGAAAGATATCTGTGAAGATACCTCCCGGAGTGGATGACGGAAACCAGATTCGCCTGAGTGGGGAAGGCAATGCCGGCACCAACGGAGGACCGGCCGGTAACCTGTACATCTACCTGACGGTGAATGACCACGAGGTATTCGCCAGGGACGGCAGGAACCTTGTCTACGAGCTCCCGCTGAACATCGTCCAGGCAACCCTGGGGGATGAGGTCCAGATTCCCACTCTCAATGGCACCGAGACCCTGAGGATTCCCCCAGGCACCCAGCCTGGGGCGGTCTTCCAGATCAAGGGCCAGGGTGTCCACCAGGTGAACGAGCACCGCCGGGGAGACATAGTCGTGCCAGTTCGAATACAGGTGCCATCAGCCCTGGACTCCCGGCAGAAGAAGCTCCTGGAAGAGCTCTCCGAGACCCTGGAAAAACCCAATGATCCGGCGATCAGGGACAGGGGCCTGTTCAGCAAGATCAAAGACGCCTTAAGCTGACTCATTCTCCGGCCTGTGAGTCCCCCCGACCCCGCCTCTCACCCTGGGCGGGGATTGCTTTTTCCCCATGCGCTGGCTATATTCTTAGGCAATTAGGCGGGTATTTGGCGGAGTCAACCCGGCCTTCAATGGGAGGGAAACATGGTAAAGCCGAAGCGTGTAGGGCATGTTGTTCTGAATGTCAGCAACGTGGAGGAGTCCACCCGGTTCTACACCGAAGTGCTGGGGTTTGAAGTCTCGTCCAAACGGGACATCGGCACCTTTCTCACCTGCGGGAAGATCCACCATGATCTGGCGCTGTTCCAGGCCCCCGAGGACGCGACTCCCGTCAGCCGGGGTCAGATCGGGCTGAACCATGTGGCAGTCCAAGTGCCGGATATAGATATGCTGAAGGAGACGTACCGCCGTCTCAACGAGTTCAACGTCTCCATCGAGGGTCTGACGGACCATGGTATGACCTCCAGCATTTACTTCACCGACCCTGATGGAATCCGCATCGAGTACTTCTGCAACACCACCGAAACGGCGGAGGAAGGGCTCGCCATCATGCGCTCACCTGAGCGCACGAACAAGCCCCTTGTCCTGGAGGAAGCAGCGGTGTAGGACAGCCGGGCTCCCAACGCGGAGCTGGGCAATCGGCACCTATCTTCCCGGGAAGGGTATTCCATTTCCACCGAAAGGATAACCATGTCGCAGCTAGAGTTCGGTATATGGGACAGCTTCCAAGCCTTCGAGATGGCCAAAGCTGAAGCAGCGGATATTTACGATGAGCACATCCAGGAGGTTCAGCTGGGTGAAGAGATCGGCTACAACTACTACTTCACCATCGAGCACCAGAACTCCCACGTGGGTCAGATCACCTCTCCCAGTGTGTTCTTGTGCGCTGTCGCCCGGGCCACCACCAACATGCGGCTGGGCGTCATGATCTACCAGCTGCCCTTCCATAACCCCATGAGGCTTGCAGAGGAAGCGGCTATGTTGGACCACCTCTCCAGGGGGAGGTTAGAGTTCGGAACAGGCCTTGGAGTCCATGAGCATGAGTTTATCCGGTGGAATCTGCCCTTCTACGAACGCCGAGAGATGTCCGGGGAGGCCCTGGAGATCATCAAGAAGGCATGGACCGAGGAGTATGTGTCCTACGACGGCAAATACTTCAAATACGAAGAGGCCCTACCGGTGCCCAAGCCTTTCCAGAAGCCGTACCCGCCCATTTGGGTGGGCGCCCACAGCGCCACATCGCTGGAGTACGCCGCCAAGAACAACTACCATATTTCCCAGAACATCGATGTGGACTCGGTGATCGCGGAGAAGTTTGACTACTACCGAGAGAAGTGGCGGGAGTGCGAGCACGATGGCCCGATGCCGAAGACGTTCCTGATGCGGAACGTGCATGTGGCCGAGACCGACGAGATTGCAAGGGCCGAGGCGGAGGAGCCTCTAATGCAGGGACGCCGTATGACCAGAGAGGGCCTCTCCAAGACCAGTGTAGGTTTCAAGGGACACGAAGACTCCCCATCCAACAGGGAGATCGACCGGGTGTTCGCGGGGATGAACAGTTCCTACGATTTCTGGATCGAAAACGGTCTAGCGCTGGTGGGAAGTCCCGACACAGTCATTCGCCAGCTGAAAGCCCAGCATGAGGCGATCGGCTACGATATCTTTTGTGCGAACCACAGGTTCGGGCCTTTGCCGACCGCCGCTTCCCACAAGTCCCTCGAGTTGTTTGGCAGGGAAGTCATACCGGCTTTTACCTAGGCTCTCCCGGCTCCCTGAGTGCATTCCATCCTGCCCTTACCGGCAGGGTTTCTGGAAGCACTCAGCGCTGACCCCCGGCATCCGGTTTGATACGGTTGTGGGTCGGAACCTTTAGGCGTGGACTGTGGCTCCCAGAGTCTCCAAGCCCTTGCGGACGCTTGAGAGTATCCGTGTCAGCTCATTTTCCAGGTTTCGCAGGGTCTGAGCAACATAGGCATCGGCATCGGCTCGGCAGGTCCTAGCTTCCAGTTCTGCCTGCTCGGTCATGCGTCCCGCCTTGCGCTCTGCTTCCGATACAGTCTGCTCAGAGATCTTGCGGGCCGCAAGGACGATCTCGTTCTGGTCCACCCGGGCGCTGTACTCTTCTTCGGCCTCGTTGCGGGTGCGGCGGGCGTCGATCTGGGCTTGGTTCAGGATGTTGTCCTTCTTTTCGATGACCTCTTGGGCTGAACGAATATCCTGGGGGACCACCAGGCGCAGCTGCTCCACGAGCTCCATAACCTTGTCGGCATCTACCAACCTTGCCCGGGTGGTGGGCACCCGCCGGCTGGTGTCAACTAGGGCTTCCAACTTGTCTATAACATTGATGATATCCATCGAATACTCCTCCCCTTTCGCTAACTTTGAGCTTCCAATGCCATCTTCTCTTTGATGGCTTCGACCGCATGGTGAGGTACCAGGGAATCTACGTCGCCGCCCAAGGCTATAACCTCCTTGAGCAGACTGGAACTAACGTATTGGTATGGCAGACTAGCCATAAGGCAGACCAGCTCCACATCAGGAGCCAGGTTCTTGTTCATAAAGGCCATCTCGAATTCATAATCAAAATCCGACCCGCTACGCAACCCCCTTACAATTACTTGAGCACCCAAACTCTTGGCCCGGGCTACTACCAGCCCGCTGAATTCCGTTACTTCTATGTTGGGCAGGTCCCTGACCGATTCCCGGAACAGAGCCACCCGCTCCTCGGTGGAGAAGAGCAGGTTCTTGGAAGGAGTGTCGTACACAGCAACCACGAGCCTCTCGAAGATGCGGGCGGACCTGGTTGCGATGTCCACATGCCCCCAGGTTACCGGGTCGAAAGTGCCGGGATAGAGTGCTATGGTCATGGCTCAGCCGTCCACCTGTAGCATTCCACCAAGCTGTCGCCGTAGCGGTAGCTTCCCCTGCTGACCAGCCTGCTGTATTCAGGCGCCAAGGGGCGGTGCTTGGAATGGCCCACCACCAAAGTGGCACCTTCATTGAATAAGCCCGAAGTGGACACATTTTCGACTATCACATCCAGTCCATCCATCTTGTATGGCGGGTCCATCATCACCAGATCGTACTTCCCCGATAGCTGAACGATGGCCCTTTCCACATCGATGCAGTGCACTTGGGCTATGTCGGCAAGATTGGTTTCAGCCAGGTTTGCCCTGATGGTTGCGCACTGCCGGGGATGGTGCTCCACGAAGTCTGCCCACCTTGCTCCCCGACTTAGTGCTTCGATGCCCAGGGACCCGGAGCCAGCGTAAAGGTCAAGCACACGTACCGGCTCGAGTTGGAGAGAACCAAGGATATTGAAGATGGCTCCCCGCACCAGCTCAGAGGTCAACCGAACCCCCGAGACCCTAGCACCCTTTAACTTCCTGCCCTTCGCAACACCGCCTACCACTCGTATCATTAGCTCGTGGAATTATACATAACACTTTATCGGGCGTAATAGTAGATTACTTGCTATTTTTGACAATTTTTTAGAATTTCGACGAAGAATTATCAGGTTGTTTTCCCAAGGCGCTCCCCTAGTTCACCTCTGCTTTACAAGCAGACTCCTTTGATTTAGAATCTAGTCAATCGAGCTGCGGCCCCTCCCTGGGGGCCGTTTCTATTGCCTTCAATGCGGTTCCTGTCCTATAGAGGTGTGCCATGGCCCAACCAACTTATCTCACAGCCGAAGGCCTTTCCAAGCTCAAGGGTGAACTGGACAGTTTGTTGACCCAACGGCGCCCGGGCGTGGCCCTGCGCATCCAGAAGGCCAAGGAGATCGGCGGGACGGTCGATAACGCGGAATACGATGAAGCCAAGAACGAACAGGCATTCATCGAGGGGCGTGTGCGCACCCTGGAGAACCTGATCAACAACGCCGTCCTCATCTCCGAGGATGGTGGACCCAAGGATGTGGTGCAGATCGGCTCCAGGGTTACCGTCCTCAACCAGAAGGGCAAGAAGGACCAGTACAGCATCATCGGGAGCACCGAGGCGGACCCTTCCAAGGGGAAGATCTCCAACGTTTCGCCCATCGGAAAGGCCCTTCTTGGCAAGAAGGTGGGGGATATAGCCGAGGTGAACATCCCGGCTGGCAAGATCAAGCTCGAGGTAGTTGAGATAGCCTAGCCGGCCCTGAATCCGACCTATGCCTGAAAGAGAAGAAGAGCTTATTCGTAGCCGGCGCGATAAGCTGCAGCGTATCCGCGAAAAGGGTATAGACCCCTACCCAACCCGTTTCCCCCGCACCCACACCACCCGCTTGGCGGCGGAGCTCCTCCTCAACCTGGAGGCTTCGGACGGTGAGGGTGGACGCACCTCTGCGGTCTCCGTGGCCGGGCGCGTGATCACCTCCCGCATCATGGGAAAGGCTGCATTTCTCGACCTTCGGGACGGCGTGGGAAAGATCCAGCTCCACCTGCGCCGGGATGTCCTGGGGGACGACTACGATCTTGTACGAGACCTAGACTTGGGGGACTTCCTCGGGGTGCACGGCCCAGTCTTTCGCACCCGCACCGGTGAGGCCACCATAGAGGTGGAACAGCTCACCATCCTGTCCAAGTCCATGCACCCTCTCCCGGAGAAGTGGCACGGACTGCGGGATGTGGAGCAGAGGTACCGACAACGCTATGCCGACCTTATATCCAATCCTGAAGTGGCCCAGGTCTTTGTACAGCGCAGCCAGATAATCAACAGCATACGCGGCTTCCTCAACCGCCGGGGGTTCGTCGAGGTGGACACCCCCGTCCTGGTTCCCATCGCCGCCGGGGCCTTCGCCAAGCCCTTCGTAACCCACCACCACACCCTTGATGAGCAGCTCTACCTGCGCATCGCTACCGAGCTTTACCTGAAAAGGCTCATCGTGGGAGGGTTCGACAAGGTGTATGAGCTGGGCAAGGTGTTCCGGAACGAAGGTATGGACCAGGACCACAACCCCGAGTTCACCACCCTGGAAAGCTACGAAGCATATGCCGACTACAACGATGTAATGCAGATGGTCGAGGAGATGGTCTCCACTGCAGCCCTGGAAACCCTGGGAAGCTGCCAGGTGCAGTTCGGCGAAGAGACCATCGACCTCACACCTCCCTGGAAGCGGCTCTCTCTGAGAGATGAGATCCTGAAGAGAGGGAACATCGACATCGAGGAGTACAACACCGCCGCCTCCCTGGAAGCCCGGGCCCGGGAGCTGGGTCTGGAAGTACGTGCCGAGGGCAGCTGGGGGCGCCTGGTGGACAAGCTGCTCTCCCTGCTGGTGGAGCCTCAACTCATGCAGCCCACTTTCATGGTGGACTACCCCGACGAGATGTCTCCCCTGGCCAAGCCGAAGGCGGGAATGCCCGGTTACGCCGAAAGGTTCGAAGCCTATGCCGCCGGCATGGAGTTCGCCAACGCCTACACCGAGCTCAACGACCCGGACCTGCAGAGGGAGCGCCTGCTGGGCCAGGAGGAGATGCGCAGGCTGTACCAGGATGACGAGGTGGAAAGGCTTGACGAGGACTTCCTGGTGTCCCTGGGGTTGGGAATGCCCCCCACCGGCGGACTGGGGGTGGGCATCGACCGGCTGGTGATGCTCCTGACTGGGCAGACATCCATAAGGGATGTGCTTCTATTCCCCCAGATGCGGTCCCTGAAATAGGCCGAGGTCCTTTACACAGATATGCTCTCCATCGACATCATACGAAGGCAGACGGACAAAGTGCGGGAAGCCCTTGCAAGACGAGGGGAAGAGTTTCCCATCGACCGGGTGCTGGAGGTGGACGAGAAGAGACGGAGCCTCATCCAGGAGATCGAGTCGATGAGGGCCCGGCGCAACGAGGCCAGCCAAGCCATGTCCCGCATGAAGGAGCGTCCCCAGGAGCTGGTGGAAGAGATGCGGGAGGTGGGAGACCGGATCAAGCTCATGGAGGGAGATCTCCGCCAGCTGGAAGAGGAGGTCAACGCCGTCCTGTTGGAGCTACCCAACCTGCCCGAGGATGATGTCCCTACGGGTCTGGGCGAGGAGGACAACATCTTGGTGCGGGAGTGGGGAGAACCCAGGAGCTTCGACTTCACGCCTCTGCCCCACTGGGAGCTGGGCGAGTCCCTGGGCATAATCGATTTCCAGCGAGGCACCCGCATGGCGGGCTCCAGGTTCTTCATTCTGACCGGGATGGGCGCCAAGCTGGAGCGGGCCCTTATCAGTTGGATGCTGGACCTACACACCACCGAGCACAGCTATAAGGAGGTGTACCTGCCGGCCATTGTCAAGCGGGAGATCATGGAGGGGTCGGGTAACCTGCCCAAGTTTGGCGATAACCTTTACCATGACGAGGAGGACGACCTCTGGCTGGTCCCCACCGCCGAGGTGCCCCTTACCAGCCTCCACCGCCAGGAGATCCTGGCTGCCGAAGCCCTCCCCTTGTACTACACCGCCTACACACCCTGCTTCCGACGGGAGAAAGCCGCCGCCGGCAGGGACACCCGCGGCATCAAGCGGGTTCACCAGTTCGACAAGGTGGAGATGTACAAGTTTGTCGAGCCGGAGCAGTCGGAGCCTGAGCTCCAGAAGCTGGTGCATGATGCCGAGGATGTGTGCCTCAAGCTGGAGCTGCCCTACCGGGTGGTGCAGCTTTGCGCCGGGGAGCTGGGCTTTGCCTCGGCCAAGTCCTACGACCTGGAGATGTGGGCGCCCGGGTGCGAGGAGTGGCTGGAGGTTAGCTCCTGTTCCAACTGCACCGACTTCCAGGCCCGACGCTCGGGGATAAGGTACCGTCCCGAAGGAGGCGGCAGGCCCGCCTTCGTCCACTCACTGAACGGGTCGGGCTTGGCCCTGCCCAGGGTGGTCATATCCATCTTGGAGAACTTCCAGCAGTCCGACGGCACGGTAGTCATCCCCGAGGTGCTGCGTGGCTACACTGGCTTCGACGTGATCACCCCCGCCTGAAGCCCCGGGGCTCTCCGTCGGTTCCATCACCAACCTTCCCGTCGCTGTGGTCCTCGCAGTGCTGTCGGCCCATCCCGATGGCCAGTGTCACTTCAGCGAGCCAGTAGCTGCACCAGCCTCGTCGACCCACCGCGTGCGCCCGGCCCCCTTCGTTGCGCCCATGGGGAAGCTCTGCTATATTGAGGTTCCTCGTGGGGCTGTAGCTCAACCGGGAGAGCGCTTCAATGGCATTGAAGAGGTAGCGGGTTCGAGTCCCGCCAGCTCCACCGGACTTGACAAAATCAAGCACCTTCAGCCTGCGGTACAAGTTGGTCCCGTAGTCAGGCCTAGCCTTGCACCGTTAGCACATTAGCGAATCGTCCTTGCTCTAGTTTCGGCCAAGCTGGCTTTGGAGATTCAGACTCACCAATGCCAATGCTCGTCATTCGGTGGCTCGGGGCCACTCGACAGGAAGTCCCAAGACCTCACCGACGCTCTGACCCTTGCGAAGTTGGACGTCGGTGCTGGGACCTACTTTGCGGTCAAGTCGCCACGGCATCTCTGAGACTGCCCTCTCTGCGCTT
>JAGWBF010000057.1:0-10693 GCA_021296025.1 Dehalococcoidia bacterium
AGACCTACACCGCCACCATAGGCTCAAGTGACCTGGGCATTATTAGCGAACCGAGGGGGCTCAACGAGGCCAGTATCCTGGTTGTCTTAGACCCCGACGCGCCCGAGGACATAGCTGATTTGCTCAGAATGGACCTGGACAAACCGGACCGCACAGTGAGAATCACCGAGGAGATCGATGGACCGCCAACCAGCGGGGTCGATATCAGCATAACGGGACCGAGCTATGACGATATTCGTCTAGTTGCCCGAGGGCTCATCACATCCCTTGCCAGCGTGGAGGGAGTGGCCAACCTGGAGAGTGACGTTGTCCAAGCACGCGACGAGGTCGCCGTACTGGTGGACCCCGCTGCGGCCGCAGGGATCGGGCTCACCGCGCGTCAGGTGGGGTTTCAGCTAAGCGGGTTCATGGCAGGAAGAGCCGTCACCACCTTTGAACTGGATGGCAGGGCGACGGATGTGGTCCTGTCTGGGACCGAAGAGGCCCTCGGAAGCATCGACCAGATTAGGGACCTGGTGATAACCGGGCCATTCGGCGCAGCGCCGCTGCATCAGCTCGCCCAGGTTGCGATTCAAGAAGGGCCGGTGAACATCGTTCGCACCGACGGTCAGCGCTCCGCCAGCATCACCGGAGATACTATCGGAGAGGATGTTCAGGCTGTGGGGTCCGAGATCGATGCGATTATTGCAGACCTGTCTCTCCCGCCGGGAGTGAGCGTCAAGAGCGGCGGGATATTCGCCGACATCGCTGAGGGGTTCCAGTCGATCATCCTGTCCATGGCCATAGGCATAGTCCTGATGTACCTGGTCATGGTGGCCGCCTTGGGGTCTCTCCGGAACCCCATAATCATCATCTCCAGCCTCCCCCTTGCCTTGGTCGGGGTACTGGTGGCCCTGGCCGTTACGGACCGCACACTGGGGCTGCCTGCCATGATGGGAGTCCTGCTGCTGGTCGGCATCGTGGTGACCAACGCAATCGTGTTGATCGCCTTCGTCGAACAGCTGCGAGCCAAGGGCATGTCGGTGTTTGAAGCCCTAATCATGGGAGGGCGCGTTAGGCTGCGTCCTATACTGATGACTGCATTGACTACTAGCTTTGCCCTGCTGCCTCTGGCGGCCTTCTCTGGAGGCTCGGGAGGCATCATCAGCGCCGAGCTGGCGACGGTGGTCATAGGCGGCCTGATTACTTCCACCGCTTTGACCCTCATCGTGGTCCCCATCATCTACTACCTGTTCAATGCGAGCATCCCCGGGCTGTTTCGTACGGGCCTGGCCTGATTTCTCCCAGCCAGCCTCTTGGTGGGTGATATAATCTCACGGGCCGGAGAAAGCTGAAGCGCGGAGAGAAATCCTATGGGCCACACGATTGTGGGCATAGATGTGGGCGGTACGTTTACCGACTTTGCGGTGCTGTCCGACGGCAGCCTGTCGGTGTACAAGATACCCTCTTCACCCGCCGATCCGTCCCGCTCGGTCCTCCAGGGTGTTCAGGACCTCGCAGTGGATGGGGCATCCTTCGTGCATGGCTCCACGGTGGCCACAAACGTCCTCCTGGAGCGGAGGGGCTCCCGCACAGCCCTCGTCACCACCGGAGGCTTCGAGGATGTCCTGGAGATTGGCCGCCAGAGCCGAGCCGAGCTATACAACTTGGATCTGGAGAAGACGCCGGTCCTGGTGCCCACCGACCTTCGCTTCGGCTTGGCCGAGCGGGTGGAGTTCACCGGCTCAGCCCTCCAGTCCCCCTCCCCCGATGAGGTCCGAAAGCTGGCCCTTGCTGTTGCAGCCTCGGGCGCAGAGTCTGTTGCTGTCTCGTTGCTCTTCTCCTTCTTGAATCCCCTCCACGAAGAGATGCTCCTCGAGGCCCTGCGCGAAGTGGACGACAACCTGTACTACTCGGTGTCTAGCCAGGTGCTGCCCGAATTCCGCGAGTACGAGCGGACCAGCACAGTGGTGGTAAACGCCTACGTTGGCCCGTCCATGTCCCGCTACCTGGGCAATCTGGAGGGCGCCTTGGGCAGCGGGCTGCGCATCATGCAGTCGTCGGGAGGCAGCATCACTGCATCCCTGGCATCCCGACAGCCCGTGCGCACCATTCTAAGCGGGCCGGCGGGGGGAGTAGTCGGCGCCTACTACCTGGGGGAGATGGCCGGACATCCAGACATCATCACCCTGGACATGGGAGGGACATCGACGGATGTGTCCCTGTGCCCCGGCAGGATCAAGGAGACCACCACATCCACCCTGGGCGGGTACCCCTTGAGCGTGCCCATGATCGAGATTCACAGCGTAGGGGCGGGCGGAGGCTCCATCGCCCGCATCGACGAGGGCGGCGCTCTGCTGGTGGGACCCCAGTCGGCAGGGGCGGACCCTGGCCCAGCCTGTTACGGCAAGGGCGATCATGTGACCGTGACCGACGCCAACCTCATCCTGGGAAGGCTCCAGGCCGACCGCTTCCTGGGAGGAAGGCTCTCCTTGGACGAAGACAGGGCGCGGGAGCTGGTGGGCCTCCTCGCCGAACAGATGAGCCTATCGGTGGAGGAAGCGGCCTCGGGCATCGTCCGGGTTGTCAACGCCAGCATGGAGCGGGCCATCCGGGCCATCTCCTTGGAGCGGGGCTACGACCCCAGGGAGTTCACGATGGTGCCCTTCGGTGGGGCCGGGCCTATGCACGCCTGCGAGCTAGCCCAGGAGATGGGCATCTCCCGGGTCCTCATCCCACCCAACCCGGGCATCCTGTCGGCCCTTGGAGTCGCCATTGCCGACATCGTCAAGGACTACTCACGCACGGTCATGCTGCGGGGAGATGATATAACACCTCAACACCTGGAACGGGAGTACCAGCTTTTGGAAGACCATGCCAGGGAAGACATGTTCAGCGAGGGGTTGGACCTAGACAGGGCTGTGGGTCAGCGCAGCCTGGATGTTCGCTACGTGGGCCAGTCATTTGAGCTGAACGTGGACCATCCGGGACGCTCTCGCCAGTTTGTCCAGGCCATCTCCAGGTCGTTCAACAAGGCCCACCGGCGGCGCTTCGGCTACTCGGACCCCAAGGAGCCCGTGGAGGTGGTGAACCTGCGCCTGAAGATGGTGGTGCCTGTGGAAAAGCCTGCGCCCTCCCCTGAGGAGCCCCAGGAAGGAAGCTGGGAGGGGGCGGTCGTCGGCAAGAAGACTCTGGTCTTTGGAGGGAAGGGCGTGGAAGCCCCGCTGGTGCTCCGGGAGCATCTGCGCTGCGGCAACCGGGTTTCCGGGCCTGCGTTGGTGATCCAGATGGACTCCACGACGGTGCTCCCGCAGGGCTGGGAAGCCGAGGTGGACGGCTGGGGCAACCTGGTGGCCGTCCCGTCGGGCCCAAATGCAAACAACAACTAGAAGCTAATCCCCGCTTCAAGGAGACATGCAGATATCCTTGATTCCCGACCCTCATCCCAGTCACTCCCGTGAAAGCGGGAACGACGAAGTAGCGCAAGGGTCTCTACAAGGAAGGGTTAAGACTAACCGAGAGGCAGTGAGATGGTCGATCCTATAAGCTTGGAAGTCTTCAAGAACCTGTTCATCTCCACCTGTGAAGAGATGGGGGTAGCCCTCCAACGCACCGCCTACTCTCCCAATATCAAGGAGCGCCGGGACTACTCCTGCGCCCTCTTCGACCCCAAGGGCCAGATGGTTGCCCAGGCCGCCCATGTGCCGGTGCACCTGGGGGCTATGCCCGCGTCGGTGGATGCGGCCATCAGCGTGCACTCCGGCACCTTCGGCCCCGGCGATGTGGTTATCCTCAATGACCCCTACCTGGGAGGCACCCACCTGCCCGACATCACCCTGGTGGCGCCCGTGTACATCCGCAGCCAGGGCGTACCCGTCCTTGTGGGGTACGTAGCCAACCGGGGGCATCACGCCGATGTGGGAGGCATGACGCCGGGGTCGCTGCCATTGTCCACCGAGCTCTACCAGGAGGGCACCATCATACCTCCCCTCAAGCTGGCCCGCAGGGGCAGGCTGAACCAGGAGGTGGTGGAGCTAATCTGCCGCAACTCCCGCACTCCCGAGGAGCGCAAGGGGGACCTGGTAGCCCAGTTCGCCTCCATAAAGGTGGGTGACCAGAGGCTGCGGGAGATAGTGGAGCGGTACAACGCCGACACCGCCTTCGAGCACATGGATGCCCTGTTGGACTACTCCGAGCGCCTGACCCGCGCCTCCATCGGGCGCATACCCGACGGGACCTACAGCTTCACCGACTACATGGACGACGACGGCCTTACCGAACAGCCTGTCCCCATCTCCGTGGCCATCAGTGTGTCCGGCGACGAGATGGTGGTGGACTTCGAGGGCACATCGCCCCAGCGTCCCGGCTGCATCAACACACCCCTGGCCGTCACGGTGTCGGCGGTTCTCTACCTGGTGCAGTGCATCTCCGGGGCCAGCGTTCCGCCGACCCAGGGTGTATTGCGCCCGGTGACCGTCAAGGCCCCCGAAGCATCCCTGGTGAATCCCAAGCCCCAGCACGGCGTGGCTGGGGGCAACGTCGAGACCTCCCAGCGCATCACCGATGTGCTGCTGGGGGCCATGGCCCAAGCCTTGCCCATGCTCATTCCCGCCGCCAGCCAGGGCACCATGAACAACCTGCTCATCGGCGGCCATGATGCGGTGCGGGAGAAACCTTTTGTCTATTACGAGACCATTGCGGGAGGCATGGGCGCCCGGCCCACCAAGGACGGGGTCTCGGCCATCCACACCCACATGACCAACACCATGAACACCCCCATCGAGGCAATGGAGTTCGTCTATCCCCTGCGCCTGAGGCAGTACACAGTGCGCCGGGGCACCGGCGGTGACGGCAAGTTCAAGGGAGGCGACGGGCTGACCAGGGATGTGGAGTTCCTGACGCCTGCGAGGGTTACGGTGCTATCGGAGCGTCGCAAACGGCCCCCCTACGGCCTCCATGGGGGGCATCATGGCACACCGGGCGAGAACGTTCTCCTCCGGGGAGGCTACGAAGAGGTGAAGCTCTCGGGCAAAGAGGTGCTGGATGTCGAGCCGGGCGATGTCCTGAGCATTCGCACCCCTGGAGGCGGAGGCTGGGGCACCCCCGAGGAGTAGAGGGGGGCACACCCAGGCCAGCTGCGAACCTAATCTCGGTGTGGGCCCACTGAGTCGAGGAAGGATTTAAGAGAGCAGCCCAACTCTCAGGCCGTCAGTTTATCTCTACTGGTCGTATTGGTCCCTACGATAATCAGCCAGTTCTTCTCGCATCTCTACATTTGGAACTGGGTGCTGAGAAGGAACGGGGGGTTCTTGGGTGGTTCCCCGGGCTTCGAAGCACTACAATGTTATGCTATCCTTGCAATGAACCGACTGCATATCATTGGAGACGAAAGTGAAGGAGATCACCACAACCATCACCCAGCGGGGACAGGTAACCATACCCGCTGAGGTGCGGCGGGTGCTCGGCGTAAAGCCCAGGGACAAGGTTGCCTTCACCATCTTCGATGGTGAAGTTCGCCTGGCGCCCGCTCTTTTCTCCTTGGAATCGGCCTATGGGTCCGTGAAGCCTTCCTCCAGACCTGAAGATCTTGATGAAGTTTCCCGGACTGCCAAGGTAGCCAAGGCTGAGAAGACCACCGTGGAGTTGGGCGAGGCGTGAGGTTCCTGGACACTAACGTCATCTTGAGATACTTGACCAGGGATGACGAGGCCAAAGCCCAAGCCTGCTACGAGCTCTTCCAGCAGGCAAAGCTGGGTGAAGAAGAGCTTTTCACATCCGAAGCCGTCATTACAGAGGTCGCCTACGTACTCTCCTCTCCCCGTGCTCCGTATAGGCTGGGCCACGAGGAGATCAGGGCTCGGCTTCTGCCGATCCTCACTCTGCGGGGCGTAAGGCTTCTTCAGAAGCGCGTCTATGTCCGGGCATTGGACATTTACGCATCCGCTCCCTTTCTTGACTTCGAAGATGCACTTTCCGTGGCACACATGGAGCGTCAGGGCATAACGGAGATCGTTAGTTACGACAGGGGCTTTGTCAGGATCCCAGGGCTGCAGAGGGCCGAACCATGAACGACGTGCCCCATCCGGCATGGGCGGAGATTACGAAAGGCCCTCCGCCCCCTTAGTCCACGTAGGTGGTTTCCGGGTTGTCGGTGGGGAAGACGGTGAACATCTTGGCGTCGCCGCCGGTGTTGTTGATTAGACGATGAGGCGTCCCCGGCGGGGCCAGCAGGGTGTGCCCCGGCTCCACTACCTGGCTCTCATCTCCCACCACCATCTCCACGCTTCCCTCCAGGAGGATGATGGCTTCATCGGTGGGATGGGTATGCAGCCTCAGGGCCGAGCCATCGTGCATCACCAGCTCGCCGATGGTCAGGTTGTGGGCCCCGGCAGCTTTGTTGATGAACCGCCGGCTGGTGCGCCCGCCCATATCCTCGGGGGGCGGGTCCGTCCTGTGATCGATGATGGGCATGTCTCCTCCTTGACCGATACTCTGACGCAGCAATAGCTGAATTCTATAGCCGGGACACCATCAGGGCAAGGCGCTTCACGGCGCCGTCCCCCAATGCAGGGCCACGGCACCGAAGCCCCGCCGAGCATAGCCCACATCTACCAGCCCTGCCTCCTCGAACCGGCGGGCCATCTCTTCCACCGTCAGAAATCCCTCCACGGACCTGGGCAGGTAGGTGTAGGCCTCCCTCTGGCCCGCCACCAGATGCCCCAACAGCGGGACCAGCCTATGAAACAGCAAAGGGACTACTAGCTTCATGGCACCCTTGCGCACCGGGAAGGACTCCAGGGATACAACCATGCCTGCCGGTTTCACCACCCGCACCATCTCCCCAAGGCAGCCATCCAGGTCGGGCATGTTCCGCAGTCCCCAGGCGGTGGTGGCGCAGACAAAGGTGTCGTCGGGGTAGGGCAGGGAAAGGGCGTCGCCCACCATGAAGCTACAAAGGTCCCCGCGCCCCTTCCGGGCGGCCTTTGACCTTGCCGTGTCCAGCATCTGGGACACCAGGTCCAGCCCTACGACGTGGCTGATCCCAGGCGCATCGGCCAGGGCAAGGGTCAGGTCGCCGGTGCCCGCAGCCACATCCAGGGCAACCCCTTCCAGACCTTGGGTAGCTTTTCTAACGGCGTCCCTGCGCCAGCGGTGGTGCATACCCCCGGTCATGAGGGTGTTCATCAAGTCGTAGCGGGGAACGATGTTGCGGAACAGCTCCCCGACGTAGCGTCTATGGGATAGGGCATCCTGCCCATCGCGCCGTGAGGGGCTCCCCACAGCTACTCTGCCGGTCCGGTGTACCGGTATTCGTCTCCCATGTCCTGGTCGATGCCCGCGGCCACCATGATGCGCCTAACAAAGAAACCCACCAAATCGTCGATGCTAGAGGGGCGAAGGTAGAAGGCTGGCTCGGGAGGCAGCACCACAACGCCCATCCGCGCCAGTGTGAGCAGGTTCTCCAGGTGTATGGCGTGAAGGGGGGTCTCCCTGGGCACTACCACCAGCTTCCGCCCTTCCTTCAGGCATACGTCGGCTGCTCTCAAGAGCAGGTTGTTGGCCATGCCATGGGCGATTCCCGCCACGGTGGACATGCTGGAGGGCACCACCACCATGCCGAGGGTCGGGTAGGTGCCGCTGGCTATGGGTGCACGAGTGTCTCCCACAGAGTAATCAACGAAATGGGGATGCTCCCGCCACTGGGACAGCACATCCTTGTAGGGTTCGTCTATCTCGTCCTGCCATACCATGCGGGCATCGTTTGTGCACACCAAGGCCACGGGAACGTCTCTGCGCAGCAGCTCGTCCACCGATGCCTTGGCGATCATGGAGCCGCTGGCCCCCGAGATGCCGACCACCAGGGGCGGGCTGGCCGGACTCTTGTCGTTCACAGGAGCACCTCCAGTATGGTGAAGACGAGCAGCGCCACGGCAACGTAGCTGTTGACGGTAAAGAAAGCCCTGTTGAGCTTGGACAGGTCACTTGGCTTCACCAAGGTGTGCTCGTAGGCCAGCAGGGCTGTGGCTATACCCACGCCTACGAAGTAGAAGACCCCCAGCTCCATCCAGACTCCCAGTGCGACCAGGGATGCCACGGTCAAGAGGTGCAATCCCCTGTACCACCAGAAGGCGCCCACAAGCCCGAACCGCCGGGGGATGGACTGGATGCGGTACTTGCCGTCGAACTCGTAGTCTTGGCAGGAGTAGATGATGTCGAACCCACCGATCCAGAAGGCTACGGAGGCTGCCAGCAGGACCGCCTGGGGGTCCAAGCTCCCGGTGACAGCTATCCAGGCACCGGCGGGGGCAATGCCGTCAGCCCAGCCCAGGATTAGATGGCTGCTCCATGTGTAGTACTTGGCGTAGGAGTAGGCGACTACATATACGGCGGCCACGGGCGCCAGGATCAGGGTGAGGGTGTTCAGCTGGTAGGCGGCGAATATGAACACGCCCAGGGACACCACCATCAGGGCACCCATCTCCCAGGGCCTTAGCGTCCCCTTGACCAGGTGCCGCTCGGCGGTGCGAGGATTGGATGCATCCTCCTTGTGGTGGATGAGCCGGTTGGAGGCCATGGCCAGCGTGCGGGCCCCGGCCATGGCGATGGTGATCCAGGCAAACTGCTCCCAAGTGGGCCATCCCCCCGCCGCCAGGAACATGCCCAGGTAGGCAAAGGGAAGGGCAAACAGGGTGTGCTCGAAGCGCACCGCCTGGATGAACAGGTGGGCTTTGTGCAGGCCCCGCAGGGGCGCCGCCAGGGTCATAGGCCGTACTCTGACCACTTGCGGTCCACCAGGGCGACCATTTCGGGGGCCATGACTATATCCGGCGGCCACTCCCTGCCTCGCCCATCCATAGGCCCCTTGTTTGTGGCGTCGATTCCGACCTTGCTGCCGAACTTGGGTGTTGGCGTGGCATGGTCCAGGTCGTCCAGGGGGCCGGTGGCAAATAGAATGTCCTGGGCCGGGTCCATGTTGTTGGTGACCCTCCAGGCGACTTCGGACAGGTCGTGGACATTCACATTGGCGTCCACGACCACGATAGCCTTGGCCAGGGACATCAGCCCCATCCCCCACAGCCCGTACATCACTTTCTGGACTTGGCCCGGGTACTCCTTTCGCACCGACACGATGACCAGGTTGTGGAACACCCCCTCGGCGGGCATGTTCATGTCCACCACCTCGGGGAGGATGGTCTGGATGATGGGGAGGAAGACCCGCTCGGTGACCTTACCCATGAAGTAGTCCTCCATGGGAGGGCGCCCGACGATGATGGTAGGGTATATGGGCTGCTGCCGGTGGGTTATGCAGGTCACGTGGAAGACGGGATAGGTGTCGGCCATGGAGTAGTATCCGGTGTGGTCTCCGAAAGGCCCCTCCACCGCCTCCTCGCCGGGCACGATATACCCCTCGACAATGATCTCGGCATGGGCGGGTACCTCCAGATCTACGCTCCGGGCCTTCACCATCTCCACGCCCTCTTCCCGGAGGAAGCCTGCCACCATGATTTCGTCCATACCTGGAGGCAGTGGAGCCGAGCCTGTCCAGATGCTGGCCGGGTCTCCTCCCAGGGCCACTGCCACCTCCAGGCGCTCCAGTCCCTGCCGGGCGCCGCTCCTCAGGTGGCTGGTGCCGACCTTGTGGGTCTGCCAGTGCATGGCGGCAGTGCGGCTATCATAGACCTGAATGCGGTACATGCCGACGTTACGGCTGCCCGTGTCCGGGTCCTTGGTGATGACCATGGGCAGGGTGATGTACCTGCCCGCGTCCATGGGCCAGCACTTGAGTATGGGGAAGCTGTTGAGGTCGATGCTTGCGCCGGTGTGCACCACCTCCTGGCAGGGAGCGCTGCCGACGCTCCTGGGCTGGTACGATGCTATGCGGGCCAGCTGGCCCACGGTCCGGAGCTTCTCCATGATGCCCTCGGGCGCGCCCTGAACCATGCCCAGAAGCTCGGTTATCCGGCCCACCAGGTCGTCCAGCTTCTCCACTCCCAGGGCCCAGGCCATGCGCTGCTCTGTGCCGTACATGTTGATGAGCACGGGAACGTCGTAGCCCTCCACGTTCTCGAAGAGGAGGGCGGGCCCTCCCTGCTTTACCACGCGGTCGCATATCTCGGCTATCTCCAGCTCGCAGCTGACCGGGGTTGCAATCCTCTTCAGGTCGCCCTTCTGTTCCAGGAACCGGATGAAGTCCCGCAGGTCTTTGTACTTCATAGAATCTCGCTCGTTTTGCTGGGGCCCACTTTCAGGCTAAGCATCATGTCAGGCTATTCCCGCTTCAGGTCTTGACCCACCGCAGAATACCGGGCCACCTGCCATCTCTCAGCTTCCACATTATATCCTGTACCAGGCACGCTGGGCCAATGGCCCCTTCGCCATTTTCCCTTATGCCCCGCTTCTCGCCGTTCCGGCGAAAGAGGGAACCTACCTTATCCCACAGTACGGCGGTCGGAACGTAGACTCCCGCTTTCGCGAGAGTGACGATAATTGGGGCGCAAACGCCTTTCGTCGTTGCGGCGGAGGCCGCAATCCAGGTCGGAGCATTGCTGGGTTTCAGGATGGATCCACCTTCGGTGTTGCCATTACACATCACAGTGGCAACCTGTTCCCGACCTGACTTTCCTGGATTGCGGCCTCCGCCGCAATGACGGGGGAGCCATTTGTCACACCCAACTATTTCCCTGCCTAGCCCCTACCGTCGCTCCCGCGAAAG
>JAGWBF010000057.1:10871-14249 GCA_021296025.1 Dehalococcoidia bacterium
CTCCGCCGCAATGACGGGGGAGCCATTTGTCACACCCAACTATTTCCCTGCCTAGCCCCTACCGTCGCTCCCGCGAAAGAGGGAACCTACCCTGAAATGCAATATGGCCTCCGCCGCAAAGCCGGAGGCCTGTCCCTCTCACCCCCGCCCTCTCCCTCCAGGGATGGGGATGCTTTGGCCTTGACACTCAACGGAATTTTCGTTAGCATCGTCCGTATGAACAAAGAACCGAACACAGCAGAAAAGATCATCCAGCGATTCGGTGGTCAGTCGGCCCTGGCCAACCTCATCGGCAAACGGCAGAGCACCGTGCAGCATTGGGCGAAGACGGGCCGCGTCCCTTCCCAATGGCATGAGACCCTGATTTCCCTGGCCCGGCAGCGGGGCATCTCCCTGGAGGCCAGGGACTTCGTGGCTCCCGCGGTGCCCTACATCGAGTCTTCCGAGGGGCGTTTGGGGGTGCTCCTGGTGGGACTGGGTGCGGTTTCCTCCACCCTGATTGCTGGGGTGGAGCATGTGCGCCGGGGCATGGGTTTACCCATAGGCTCCATCTCCCAGATGGCGACGGTCCGCCTGGGCAAGCGTACCGAGCATCGCAGCCCCTCGATTAAGGAGCTCGTCCCCCTGGCCGACCTGGACCAGTTGGTATTCGGCGCGTGGGACCCCATATCGGACGATGCCTACGAGGCGGCCCTCAAGTGCGGTGTCCTTAACAAATACGAGGATATCGAGCCTATAGCCGACTTCCTCAAGGCCATCAAGCCGATGCCGGCCGCCTTCGACGGTGACTACGTCAAGCGCATTTCCGGCCTAAACGTCAAGGCCAAAGCCTCGAAACTCGACATGGTGGAATCCCTCCGGGAGGATATTCGAAGCTTCAAGAGCACCCACGGCTGTGATCGTCTTGTCATGATTTACGCCGCTTCTACCGAAAAATTCATTACGGAAGATGATGTACACCAGGACATCGAGAGTTTCGTGGGGGGACTACAGGACAGCGACGACCGGATCGCCCCGTCCATGTTGTACGCCTACGCTGCTATTCAGGAGGGAATCCCCTTCATCAACGGCAGCCCCAGCCTTGCGGTGGACATTCCCGCTCTTGAGCGCCTCGCCGTAGATTCGGGGGTTCCCATAGGGGGCAAGGACTTCAAGACAGGCCAGACCCTGGTGAAGACGGTCCTGGGCCCCATGCTGAAGGCCCGCATGCTGGGTATGGAAGGGTGGTTCTCCACCAACATCCTTGGGAATCGGGATGGGGAGGTGCTGGACGAGCCCGAGAACTTCCGCACCAAGGAGGAGTCCAAGCTGGGAGTGCTGGAATACATCCTCCAGCCGGAGCTTTACCCGGAGCTGTACGAGGACGCATACCACAAGGTGCGCATAAACTACTACCCGCCCCGGGGTGACAACAAGGAAGGGTGGGACAACATCGATATCTTCGGGTGGCTGGGCCGTCGGATGCAGATCAAGGTTAACTTCCTTTGCTCGGACTCCATACTGGCGGCGCCCCTGGTGCTGGACCTAGCCCTCTTCATGGACCTGGCTAAGAGGGCCGGACTGGGAGGCATACAGGAGTGGCTCTCCTTCTACTTCAAGAGCCCTCACCATTCCCGCGACCTGTACCCCGAACACGACCTGTTCATCCAGCAGACAAAGCTGAAGAACACCCTGCGCTGGATGGCTGGTGAGGAACAGATTACCCACCTAGGCATGGACTATTACGTAGAGGCGTAGGGGTCGGGGTGGGTTGGCTGGGGCCTCCGCGTCAGCGCCTGCTCACCAGGCGCAATGGGCCCAAGACCCACGGCCGTCTGCCTTGGCGGTCTGTCCCAGTTGGGCGAACAGCCTGGCAAAGGGTTCCTCGGGATGGTATATCCTGGGAATGGCCTGCCCCGTCCTCACAAGCTCGGCGTTGACGAAAACGTCGTCGACGAACACGTAGCGCAGCAATCTGCCGAAATCATCGGTATCCTCGGGCCCAGCCAGCAGCTTAACCGGCTTTCCTTCCACCATGCGGCGGTTGAAGTCCGTGGCTTCCTGGGCTCCGCACTCTGGGTCTTCGCCCATCTCCGGGGTGTCCAGCCCTATGTAACGCACCCGTTCCCCCGATGCGAGCTCCACGGTGTCTCCGTCGATCACTCTGACGACCCTTGCGGAGATGAATGCTGCTTCCGAGCCGGAGGGAAGGAGATAGTTTGTTGCGGAGGATGCCACAAGGAGGCCCAACAGCATTCCGGCTGCAAAGGCGATAGCAGTTGGGCGACGAGCGGCTTTCACCAAAGTTGGGAGCATCTAGGGCCTCGGTTTGAAATGGTACAACCGGTCCGGCGGCTTATGGAAGTCCTGATGGAGTGATGGTACGATGGCTTTCTGGGACCCTGTGCCAAAGCAGCCTTGCCTGCGACGGATATGGACTAGTAATGCTCCCCCCATCACAACATAGATTCCTGGCGTGGATGATGCTTGCAGTCCTGGCGGCAGGGCTGCTTGGCGCCATTACGGACCACCACTACGCCGACCGCCACCCCTGGCACGACCACATATACGCAGCCGATGATTTATCGGAGCACACCCACCACTATGGCATCGGACACCAACATGCCGATCATAGCCATGGGCTGGCCCCTTCCGACGTCGTAAACATCAGCGCCAATTTCGCCAGCGCCGGATACTGGGCCCTGCTCAGCCTGGGAATAGCTGTGCTGGGGTACCTCATAGCCGTTGGCCCTCCCCCGTTTGAACTCGTCCGGAGGCTGGGGAAGGAGGGCCTGCCGAAAGCCATATTCCTTCGTCAACCCCTCCGTCCTCCTGTATCTCCTCTCCTTTCGACCTAGGGGACCAGGTTAGGGAGCAATGGCAATTGCTCCCAGGTCCCCTCGGACGCACTATTCCTGGAACATAACAGCGGGTCTGCTTTGCCGCCATGTAAATGGGTAAGGACCGTGATGATGACCTTCAGACAATACGGTGGTCTCTGGCATCCCTTCAGGACGATGACCATGCGCTGCTCCTCGGCCAGGGCACCATCCTGGCAAATGGGGCTACCAAGCTGGTGCTGGAGGATGTGGAGGCCGGCCCCTACCTGCTGCAGGTGGGCATAATTCCCGGTAGCCCCAAGGTTGGAAACCTGCACGTAAGCATCCAAGTCTATGATGCCACAACAGACGCGCCGGTCACCGATGCCCAGGTCTTTGTATCGGCCATCGGCCCCGAGGGTTCAAGCGGTGTACCTTCCACGCCGGCACAAAGCCCCCTTACCGATCAGAGCTTCTACGAGGCGGATATCTGGCTGGATTCCGAGGGCAGCTGGGTTGTGACCATGCAGATAAATGCATCCCAAGGCATGGCCACCCAGGATGTGCCTCTGGAAGTAAC
>JAGWBF010000058.1:0-9440 GCA_021296025.1 Dehalococcoidia bacterium
CCCACTCCAACCCCCAGTCCGACACCAACCCCGAGGCCGACTGCTACTCCCAGGCCTACAAGTACCCCCACACCCATCCCCACTCCAACGCCCACTCCAACCCTCAAATGACGCTGGCACAGACGGTGGAGGTTGTGCGTCCATCGGTTGTGCGCATCGAGACATTTGGTGGAAGCGGGTCCGGCGTCATCTTTAAGATAGAAGACCTCACTGCCTACATCGTCACCAACTGGCATGTCGTCAGCGATGCCGGGTATGTGAAGGTTACCATCAACGACTCCCGCACCTATGACAAGGGTCTTGTACATGGCACCAATGTAGAGAAGGACCTGGCGGTGGTGAGCATCTGCTGTGATAGCACCTTCAAGGCTGTGGAGTTTGGTGATACCTCAGATCTTCAAGGTGGCGATGAGGTGATCACCATGGGTTACCCCTTAGCAATAGAAGGAGAAGCAACAATAACCCGAGGCATAGTATCCGCGGTACGCTACGATGCTGATTGTGCCTGCGAGGTTATCCAGACTGACGCAGCCATCAATCCGGGCAATAGCGGTGGCCCCTTGTTTTCCCTGGATGGCAATATACTGGGCATCAACACCTTCAAAATTGAAGAAACCCGTAGTGGAAGGCCCGTTGAAGGTCTAGGGTTTGCGGTCTCGGCAAGCTCAGCGAAGGGAATAGCTGAGCGGTTGTCTCATATAGAACCCGACCGAGAGGTATTCGGGCCAGAGAACGTGTTCCTTAACCATGACCCCTCCGATGGCCTGATAGCGGCGGAATATGCGGGCAGTGTCTGGCGCTCTGACCTGTATGTCTCGGGAATATTTGTCAATCCCTACGATGCGGTCAACGACTGGAGCCACGGCTTCATGATGCGCCAGACCAGCGAAGACGGCAGGATGTTTCTTATCTTCATCATCCGTAGCAATCGGACGTGGGTAGTGTTCACTAGGGGGCATGACGCCGACGCAACTACGCGAGAGTTGGATGATGGATATCTCAGTGGGCTGGACATTAAGGGTGGAGGTGAAAATTACCTCGAAGCAACACTGGAAGGGGACCAGGGAGTCTTTGCTGTCAACGGAGAGATCGTTGCGACCTTGGATGTATCCCGGGCCGACCCAGCAGGATATATTGCTGTGGTTTCTGGATTGTACGAAGGCGACGAGCAACACGGAGCAGTGACCAGGGTCAAGGGCTTCACGGTCGCGCCGATCAGGTAGGCCAATTGACATAGCTGGAGGCAGTGGCTACAGTCGGGGCCCAACTCGATAAGAAAGCCCCTGTTTGTAGCGGGCATTCCCGGTAGAAAGGCGGAATGTAGATGGCAGACCAACCACAAGAGCTAGTAGATGAGTGGAACAAACTAGTCCAAGAATGGACTGATGCGGAGGAGGCCCTGGGAAGGGCGGACCAGCAGATCGAAGCGAACACACATCAATTTGGACAACCGATAGAGTACATCACAGACCTCTCTCTGTTTGATGAGCACGAGGCAGCTCTAGAAAGGCGGAGGAAAGCGTCGGAAGCAATGAAGGGGTTTTTGGAAAAGCACCACGGGGGCGGGGGTTAGGTATAGCAAAGGTTAGTCAGACGATCCTGCAAGCTGTCCAGGCAAGCCCATTCCTTCAGCCCAGCAGCGCCTTCACCCTGTCCAGGATGCGATGGGCTACGTCGTGCTTGGACATCAGGGGCAGGTCTTCCACCTCACCGGATTTGCCGACAAGGGTGACCTTGTTGGTGTCGGCGCCGAACCCCGACCCCTCCTTGGACACATCGTTGGCTACTATTAGGTC
Organism: Dehalococcoidia bacterium; assembly: GCA_021296025.1. Lineage (GTDB taxonomy): Bacteria > Chloroflexota > Dehalococcoidia > Lucifugimonadales > JAGWBF01 > JAGWBF01. The sequence continues at coordinate 1,797 of JAGWBF010000058.1, forward strand.
CAGGGCCTTGCGGTCCAGCTTATCCTTGGCGTTGGCCAGCAGCTCCTCGGTCTCGGCGGCGAAGCCGATCTTCAGGAAGCTGCCCTGGGCCTCCATGAGAATGTCCGGCGTCCTTTCCAGTTCGATGGTCAGGGCTGAGCTGTCTTTCTTGATCTTCTGGTCTGACACGTCGGCGGGTTGGTAGTCGGCCACCGCCGCCGCCATCACCAGCGCATCGGCGCCCTTGACTGCCTCCAGCACAGCATCCCGCATTTCCGAAGCCGAACGCACCTTGACCACCTCCAGCGCCGCAGGGTCGTCCAAGCCGGTTGGGGCCGAAACAAGGACCACCCTGGCGCCCCGGTCCCGGGCCGCTTCAGCCAGGGCATAGCCCATCTTTCCCGAGGAGTGATTGGTGATCACGCGGACTGGGTCGATGGCTTCCTGGGTGCCCCCGGCGCTGACAACAATGGTGCGACCGGCGAGGTCTCCGTCTCTACCCAGCAGGGCGCTGATGTGGCCCACAAGCTGGGGGACTTCTACCAACCGCCCGATGCCCGTGAGCCCCGACGCAAGGTGTCCGCTGGCCGGGCCTACGAATCGGATGCCCCTGGTCTTCAACTTCTCAATGTTGTCCTGGGTCGCCTGGTTTTCGTACATGTGCCCATCCATCGCGGGAGCGATCAACACAGGAGCCGTCGTGGCCAGGATGGTGGTGGTCAAAGGGTCGTCGGCGAATCCCCAAGCCACCTTTGCTATGAAGTGGGCGGTGGCGGGGGCTACCACCACAAGGTCCGCCTTTTCGGCCAGCTGGACATGCTCGATGCTCAGCTCCGAGTCCGGGTCGAAGGTATCGACGATCACGGGCCGGTGGGTAAGGCTCCGGAAGGCCAGGGGGGGGATGAACTGGGTTGCCCCGTAGCTCATGATGGTGTCCACATTGGCCCCCGCCTGGGTCAGCTTGCTGGCCAGATCCAGGGCCTTGTAGCAGGCGATGCTGCCCGTAACGCCCAGGACCAAGTTCTTGCCTTGCAGGACTCCTGTCATTTCAGTCTCCGCCTTCCGGGGGCGCCTTCTTGTTCAGTTCGTAGATGGCCTGGAGGCCGATCAAGGTCAAATCGGGGTTGATGTTGTCGAAGACTGTGGTCTGCTCTGCCATGACCTCTGCCAGTCCTCCGGTAGCTACAACTGTGGCTTCCTGACCCAGCTCCTCCTTGAACCTGGCAATCATCCCCTCGACCAAGCCTACGTATCCCAGCACCAAGCCCGACTGCAGGGCTGCGATGGAGTTGCGGCCGATGGCCGACTTGGGGGGGACAAGCTCCCCCCGTCTTAGCTGGGATGTGTTCCGGTACAGGGCTTCGGCTGCAACTGCCAAGCCGGGGGCTATAGCCCCGCCTATGTATTCGCCGTTCTTGCTGATGGCATCGAAAACCGTGCCGGTGCCGAAGTCCACGATGATGGCAGGCCCGCCGTAAAGACGCAAAGCAGCTACAGCGTCGGCGATCCGGTCGGTCCCCACATCCCTAGGGGTGTCGTAGATGATGTGTATGCCCGTCTTCACTCCGGCAGATACCGTGAGTGGCTCCACGTCGAAGTAGGTCCTGCACACCTGCTCGAAGATGGGGGACAGGGGGGGCACGACGCTGCAGATGCACGCATCGGTGATATCCCGGGGGTCGATGCCCTTGAAGGGGAGCATGTTGGAGACCAGGGGCCCGTACTCGTCCCCCAGCTTCCTGAGGTCTGTGGCTACTCGCCAAGTTGACTTCAGGTACCCCTTTTCGAAGGCCCCCAGGGTGATGTTGGTGTTGCCGATGTCGATGGCTAGAAGCAGGGCGACCCCTTCGCTTTCCCTCAGGGCCCAGGCACGGGAGGGTGTAGGGCCTGAACTGGGCCAATTATATTCGACTGCCCAAAAGAGGGCAACGAACCTAGACCTTTACTAGTATCCCTCGCTAGAATAGCTGCATCCTGGTGACCGGTATGCCGGTATGGAGGAATAGCCTTTGGTGACATCCAGAACACCTGAGGAAGCCCGCACCCAGATCATCAACATGGTGCGGGAGTTTGTCCGGCGAGATGTGGAACCCATAGTCCAGGAGTACGAGCGCAACGATGTCGTCCCCCTGGAGCTGGTCGAAAAGATGAAGGAGATGGGGCTCTTCGGCATTACCATCCCCGAAGAGTACGGGGGTATGGGGCTGGACTACACAACCTTTGCCATGATCTTCGAAGAGCTGTGCAAGGGCTGGATGAGCATAAGCGGCATCATCGGTACCCACCACATCATGACCTACGTCGTCACCCACTATGGCACCGAGGAGCAGAAGGCCCGGTTCCTGCCCGCCATGGCCCGCGGCGAAAAGCGGGGCGGGCTCGCCCTCACCGAACCCAACGCCGGGAGCGATGTCCAAGCTATAGAGCTGACCGCCACCCGGGACGGCGAAGAGTACCTGGTAAACGGCACCAAGATGTTCATCACCAATGGTCAGCACGGGGACACCTTCGCCCTGATAACCAAGACCGACAAGGATGCCACACCCCCCCACGAAGGGATCAGCTGTTTCATCGTCGAGAAGGGCGGGCCGGGCTTCGAGGTGGGCAGGCACCTGGACAAACTGGGATACAGGGGCTTGGACACCTGCGAGTTGATCTTCACCAACTTCCGGGTCGGGTCCGACAACCTAGTGGGAGGGTTGGAAGGCCAGGGTTTCCAGCAGGTGATGGCCGGCCTGGAGACGGGACGCATCAACGTGGCAGCCCGGGCCGTCGGCGTGGCTACTGCTGCCTTCGAAGCATCCATAAAGTATGCCCAGGGCCGGCGCACCTTCGGCCTGCCGATCTCGCGCCACCAAGCCATCCAGCTGAAGCTGGCGGACATGGGGACCAAGATCGAAGCGGCCCGCCTGCTGACCTACAAAGCGGCCGAGAAGAAGGACCAGGGCCTCCGGGTTGACCTGGAGGCGGGTATGGCCAAGCTGTTTGCCAGCGAGATGTGCGCCGAGGTGACCCTGGAAGCGATGCGGATATTCGGGGGCTACGGATATATCAAGGAGAACCCCATCGAGCGTTACTACCGGGATGCCCCTCTGATGATCATCGGCGAGGGCACCAACGAGATACAGCGTTTGGTCATCGCTCGGCAGCTCCTCCAGAGATACCAGGTTTAGTTCTCCTCGCTGCCTCATCGGGTGAGCCAGCTTGGCTGCCGTTTGGATTGGGCTACTCCGCCTTTACTTGGATGGCGGCCACAGGATCCAACCCCGGCGTCCCGTGTTGCCGACCTTCAGAAGGTGCCCCTGTCCCGACGTGATGTACAACGTGGACAGGTCCGGCCCCCCGAAGGCGCAGTTCGTGGGCGTGTTGACGCCGTCGGGCACCCGATGGGTCTCCAGCACCCGACCGCTGGGAGCTTCGAAGACGTAGATCATGGGACCGGGGCCGCTGGTATTTATCCCCGCTGTGGCGATGATGTTCCCCTCGCTGTCGAAGCACATGCCGTCAATGCCCCGTTGGGGGCCCCTGTGGTCTTCCCCGAACTGGTGGAGCAAGGTGTACGGGCCAAGGGAGCCGTCGGCTTGGATGGGATAGGCCCTGAGCTCCCTGGTCCGCCCGGCCACGCCGTCGCTCTGGGCGACGTACAGGATGCTCTCGTCGGGGGACACCAGGATGCCGTTGGTCTTGGTGGTATCGAAGGTGACCCTGGAAACGCTGTAGCTCCCGTCGGGCTGGGGGTCTGCCCGGAAGGCCTCTTCGTGGTTCATCTCCATGCTTTCGCTGGGGTCGATATTGCCCTCGTTCCAGGGGTTGGTGAACCAGATGCGCCCCTTGCTGTCCAAGGCGAGGTCGTTGGGTGTGTTGAAACGCAGCCCTTCCCACCGGTCAACCAGGGTGGTGGTTGTGCCGTCGGGCTCCAGGCGCACGATGGAGCGGCCCCCTGAGCAGCACCCGTACAGCCTGCCCTGGGTGTCGAAGTTGAGCCCGTTGATGTGATTGGTCCCGGTCCGGAACTCGGTGCAGGCCCCTGAATCGGGGTCATACCGCATGATCCTGCTTCCCGGGATGTGGCTGAACAGCAGAGCTTCGCCATCCCACACAGGACCTTCGGTCAGCCGGCCGCACTCGGCAACCAGTTCGTACTCCCACTCCATGACGACCTCCCCATAGCGTTTTAAAGGAGATTTCCTCGAGGACCCTTCTTGCCCCGCTTCCCAAATCCAACGGGGATCGGGGCGGAGTTCCATCGTAGGTTGCGCCCGTGCTCCGGTCAAGGGCGGTCGCTGCACACGGCGTGCCGGCAGGTGGCCTTATGAGCATATGTTGACTGGGCGTAGGGGCGGATATAGGCTGGGGTGTGTCCAATAGCTGGCATTAGGAGGAGCGGGATGGCGACAGCAGTGGAATATGCCCACCCTGAATACCTGGCTGAGACCGACTGGCTGGCAGACCATCTGACTGACCCGGGCATCTGCATCGTGGATACGGACCCCGTGGCTTCCTACCACCGCGCCCACATTCCCGGGGCTGTAGTGGTGCCCGACAACTACGAGAAGGACCAGGACAGCGGCCAGGTGAACGTGGTCTCACCTGAGCAGTGCGCCAAAATGATGGAAGCTCTGGGCATCGGCGACGTCATCAAGGGGTCTGGAGCTGAAGGAAGCTTCCTGTTGGAGGATGAAGGTATCTCATGATCAACCTTCTGGTGACCCTGGCAGTCCTGAGCCTCCTGGTCGGGACCCTGGCCTGCTCTCCGGAGCCAACACACGCGCCGACGTTGGACCTGCCTGCCTTCGTCCCGGAGGAGGCGGTTGCCATAGTCCAGTCCCGTCTCCGGACGACGCCGACCGGCGACGGCAACTGCCTGGGGTTGGTTCATGCAATCGGCCGCCACGAGGTCAGCAACCCCTCCTGGAGTGCGGAATACCAGGGCAGGGGCGCCTGGGAGGTCCGCTACCACTACCAGGACAATACCGTGGGCTGGCATTTGTTCGAGGCGACCCGGAGTGTCAGCCTGATCCCCGACGATAACGGGACCCGTTACGTGGAGCGCCTCAGCATCATAGGTTGCTAGCCCTTATCTCACGGAAATCCACGGACGATACCCAAGGAGTGCGAGCTTGCAGATGGAAGGTAAGTCTAAGAAGGAGCTCCTGCTGGAGATCGCAGTGCTTAAGCGCAGGGTACAGGAACTAGAGGCAGAGCAAGAGTGTTTCGTGGCCAGCTTACGGCGTGAAAAGTTCCACCGTCCATCATCCTGGCAACACAGAGCAGCGATGCGTTCCGCGGAGCGACGGACGGCATCTTGACGGACGCTGACATGGTACGATGCTTGGGCGGCTGGGGGGCGACTCCTCAACCTGCCGGCGGTCGGTAGAGCACGAAAGGAAAGAAATACATGATGTTAACGGAAGATGCAGGCAGGCTATGGACAATCGTGGGCGTGGTGGTTGTCTTGCTTGGACTCGCTCTCGGAGCTCATCAAGCATATGACGTACTTACAGGTAGCGAATGGACCGTCGGGGCACGACGCATCATCGTAATAGGTCTGAGCACTGCCATCGTGCCCTGCGCACTCGGACTGATTCTGACAGCCATTGGGCACCTGGCAAGAACGTGGGGCGGGCGGTAGAGAGTCGAAGGGCTGAGAGAAAGAGTCCAGTGGGCTCCTGGAATGGTCGCCTGCAAAGTGGTGCCTCCTAAATGGCCGGGGGTATGGCGCCTTGCTAAGGTTGCCTTTCCCGTGCCGCCATCGCAGGTAAACTAGACGGGTTAGATGGCTCGTTACGTTTACTGCTGAATTAGCCTCCCGCTACTCTTGCCCTTCCATCAATGAGCCAGCGCCTAACTCCTTTAGGGCACCAATTCTTTTGCCCTTCCTTCATAATGGTAGAAGCGTTGACTGGGCGTAGGGGCGGATATAGGCTGGGGTGTGTCCAATAGCTGGCATTAGGAGGATCGGGATGGCGACAGCAGTGGGATATGCCCACCCTGAATACCTGGCTGAGACCGACTGGCTGGCGGAGCGCCTGGGAGACCCGGGCATCTGCATCGTGGATACGGACCCCGTGGCTTCCTACCACCGCGCCCACATCCCGGGGGCTGTAGTGGTGCCCGATAACTATGAGAAGGACCCGGATACCGGCCAGGTGAATGTTGTCTCACCCGAGCAGTGCGCCAAAATGATGGAAGCTCTGGGCATCGGCGACGATACCTTGGTGGTGGCCTACGACCACTCCCGTTCCCTGTACGCCGGGAGGCTGTGGTGGGTGCTGAACTACTATGGCCACGACAAGGTCAAGGTGCTCAACGGCGGCTGGAAGAAGTGGTTGGAAGAGGGCAGGCCCTTGAGCACCTCCCCAACTCGCGGGAAAGAAGAAGCCACCTTCACTCCCAGGCCCGTTCCCTCCCTGCTGGTCACCGCCGAGCGTCTCAAGGAGACTTACCAGGACCCGGATGTTGTAGTGTGGGATGTGAGGACCCTGGCCGAGTACACGGGGGAAAACACCCGAGGCAACCGGCGGGCTGGGCACATACCGGGCGCCCATCACCTGGAGTGGTCGGAGCTGATGGATGAAGGTGACCACACCTTCAAGCCAGCCCGGGAGATGCGGGAGCTCCTGGAGGCTAAGGGCATCGTCCCGGAAAAAGAGGTGCTTGCCCACTGACAGGCCGGCATTCGTGCTGGTCACAGCACGCTGGTGTTGAAGCTCCTGGGCTACGAGCGGGCATGCAACTACGACGCCTCCTGGAAGGACTGGGGCAACAGGGACGACACCCCCATCGAAGCAGGGGGCTGACCCGTCGTTGTCCCAAAGGGATGGCAACGATATAATGGCTGGGTCAATCCGGCTATCGCCATAAGGAGAAGAGCATGAAAGAAGGACTCCGGTTCGTTGATTGCGATATGCACATCATGGAGCCGCCCGATATGTTCGACCGATACCTGGATACCGAATTCAAGGACCGGATACGGATGCCTGTGGGGTCCGACGGGAAGCCCCGGCGGGGCATGGTGGTGATAGACAACACCCCGGCGTCCATGGATGTGGAGCTCCAGCAGTACCGCAAGCGCGCCAAGGGTAACACCACCTCCGGCACCCAGCCCCTCTCGGACTCGAGGCTGGCGGCCACCGGTCGCCTGGACTTTGCCATCCAGCGCGACTACGACGAGGAAGCCCAGGTCATGGGCATGGAGATGGAGCGGATAGACATCGCTGTGCTCATCCCGACGGGCGGCTTGGCGTGGCTGGCCCGAAACAACATGGACCCCGAGATGTCCCTGGCCATATGCCAGGCCTACAACAACTGGATCCACGACTTCTGCTCCTACAGCCCCGCCCGCCTGAAGTTCGTGGCGATGCTCCCCGTGCACGATGTCAACCTGGCCTGCCGAGAGCTCATTCGGTGCGTCCGGGACATGGGCGCCGTGGGTTCCTTCTTGCGACCCAACTTTGTGAACGGGCACTACTGGCACTCCAACTACTGGGACCCCCTATACAGCCTGCACGAGGAGCTGGATGTGTCCTGGTGCTTCCATGAGGGGACCGGGGCCTGGTACTCCAACATGAACGTGATCTACGGGGAGAACCGCTTCCCCAGGCACGTCGCCAGCCACTGGATCGAGATGCAGCAGGCCCTGATCGCCCAGATCACCGGCGGCGT
>JAGWBF010000058.1:9452-10320 GCA_021296025.1 Dehalococcoidia bacterium
GGGTGGGATTCCTGGAAGCCCAGAACTCCTGGGTGCCCGGGCTCCTGACCCGCATCGAGTGGGACTACGCCAACTACCGGGACTCCCACGCGCCCTACCTGTCCATGACACCCAAGGAGTATTTCCGGCGCAACTGCTGGGCGGCCGTGGAAGGCAGCGAACCGGAGATCGAGCCCACCGCTGGCCTTATCGGTGCGGACCGGATGTGCATCTCGACTGACTACCCCCACTTCGACTCCAACTTCCCCAACGTGTCCAACAACCTGCTGGGCACCGTTTCCCGGGAGACGGCCGCCGACATCCTGAAGGGCGGAGCCTCCCTGTACAACTTCAGCGAAGACGACTTTGCCAAGGCGGAAGCTGAGGCCTCGGAGCGCTCAAGGAAGAACGGGGGATAACTCCCGATGGTAGATCAAAGCAGCCTCGAAAACCTGCTCAAGGTAACGGACCAGTACGAGCCTCCCCAGTCCCTGCGGGACCAGGCGAACCTGCAGGACTATGAGGGGGTTTACCGGCGTTCCATAGAGGACCCGGAGAGGTTCTGGGCTGAGGTCGCATCCCAGCTTGAGTGGCACCGCACCTGGGACAAGGTGTTCGAGTGGGACTACCCCAACTTCAAGTGGTTCCTGGGCGGCCAGTGCAACATAACCGTCAACTGCCTGGACCGCCACTTGGGCACCGCCAGGCGGAACAAGGCAGCCTTTATCTGGCTGGGCGAGGATGGCACGGAACGGGTGTTCACCTATGCCCGCCTTGCCCAGATGGTCAACCGCTTTGCCAACGGCCTGAAAGCCCTGGGGGTGAAGAAGGGGGACAGGGTTGTCATCTACATGCCCCTCAGCCCCGAGGGGTGCATCGCCATGCTTGC
>JAGWBF010000059.1 GCA_021296025.1 Dehalococcoidia bacterium
CCTCTGCTTGACTGATGCCCGGTCTTTTCAACTCCAACAGGCTTTCTGAAACGGCCTAACGTGAAACTGAGTCCGGGTACATGTCGGGCAGCATCTCATCCCTCCAGCTTGCGCCTTTGGGCATTATGCGGTCCAGGGCCCGAAGCTTGTAATACGCTGATCTCGCCCCTGGAGGGTCCCCGCCATCGGAGACTGTCCTCACCGCTTCTAGGAGGAGCCTGCGCAGCTGGACTATGGTCAGGTCGCTGGAGGTAAGGTACTCCCTGGTCCGGTCCACCACAGCCCCCATCATCTCCTGGACAGCCTGGTCCTGGTTGTTTACCCCCTCGATCCCGGTGAAATTCTCGTTCTTCTGCATTACCCTATCGATCAGGTACTGGTTGTCCATGTTTCGGATGCTGCGGAAGTCGGGCTGGAGCTGACCCGGCCCTCTACCAAGCCGAGTCTCCACCATGTCCCACTCGTCGAAGGGGTCTCCGTTGGTGCTGTAGGCCCAGTTGTACACCATGCAGTTGTCGTCATCTATGGGCACCCAGATGTGCCCCGTCGTGTAGGGTGTAACCGTGTTCTCGCCGGGACGGAACTGGTGGAAAGGCATGACGAAGTGATAGGTGCGGACGAAGATTTCGTCATCGCCAAAGGACCTGATGCCGGCGTATCGATAGCCGTAGTCGGTGGTGTCCACCTCGACGGTCGGAGGACCAGCCTTGGCAAATGTGGAGTTGGGAGCGTATCCGCCTTTGGTGGTGTTGGCGGTGAAGTTCCGGTGTAGGATGGGGACGTGGGCTGTGTCCACTCCCCCCTCCAGGGCCTGGAGCCAGTTGCACTCCTGCCAGTTCTTGGAGACGCCCCTTTGCTCCTCGGACACTTGGGTCCATTCAAAGGCAGGCTCCGGGGGTCGCAGGTCGGGCGGGCCCATGTAGGCCCAGATTATCCCTCCCAGATCCACCGTCGGATAGGCGGTTATGCGTACCTCTTCGCGCAAACGGCTCTCCGCCGGTTCGTTCATCATGTCGACACAACGACCATCCACATCGTACTTCCACCCGTGATAGACGCAGCGGATGCCGCACTCTTCGTTTCTGCCCAGCCAGAGGGATGTACGCCGGTGGGCGCAGAACTCGTCCACCAGCCCCACCCTGCCCTGGGTGTCCCTGAATGCCAGCAGATCCTCGCCCAGCAGCTTGACCCGCACTGGGGGACAGTCGGCTTCGGAAATTTCCGATGCCAGCAGGGCCGGCATCCAGTAGCGTCGAAGGGTCTCACCCATGGGAGTGTCCGGGCCTGTGCGCGTGAGCAGTCCGTTTTCGTCGTGGCTAAGCATGGTCCCCCCTGGTGCTGGGCAGCGAGCTCTAGCTGCCGCCCCTATCCTGCATGATGAGGCTGTACAGGGCTTCCGCTACCCTTAAGTGTTCAGGTTCGTCGATATCCACTGACCTTTCCCGGGGAATGGGGTAGCCGGCCAGCCGGGGCACGATGTAGGAGTTCTTCTCCCGCAGCAGGTCGCTGCGAATCATGTAGAAGTACCCCGAGGGCACCTCGTAGTCGGGCAGCTTGGTCTGCAGCCCTGAAGCGCCGGGGTGTGTCCGCCTGATGAATCGCCCTGCCCGGTAGTAGGAATGGAGGGGGTGCTCGTAGAAGTTGGTAACTGCGATGCAGCCGTTGGCTCTCTGGTCCTGGAACATCTTCCAGCCGCCCCGGATGTCCTCGGGGAGCATGAGGGCTGCGGTGGGGTACATGACGCTGACCGCGTCGTAATTCTTGCCATCCTTGGCCAGCTGGTCGAGGGAGTGTATTGCCACAGCCGTCGCCGGAGATTCGTCGGTCGTCAGGTGGGCTGGGCGGTCCAGGACAACGGCTCCTGCGGCCCTGGAAATCTCGGCGACCTCCGGGTCTTCGGTGGAGACGTACACTGCATCGAAGATCCCGCTATCCCTGGCGGCATCGATCACGTAGCAGATTACCGGCCTGCCCCGCAGCATGGCGATGTTCTTCCTGGGGAGGCGTCTTGACATGCCCTTGGCGGGAATAAGGCCCAAGGGGTACACAGGTGGGGATGATGTCGATCGTCTTCGTTCCGGGCTCATTACTTCTACCCCTTCCGAAATGGTTAGTTTGGTAAGCTAGCCGTTCCCTTCCAGGATAGCGGCTACTTCCACTTCAACTAGCAGGTCGGGCGCGGCCAGCCCGGCAACGACCAACGTGGTGCTTGTGGGTAGGCCGTCGGCTGGCATATCTTCCAGGCGGGCGCGACGGACCTCTGCCAGGTTTTCGGCGCCTACCACGTAGGTTGTGGTCCTGACGATATCGCGGGTGGTCCCACCAACGGACTCAAGGGCTTTAGCGATGTTGGACCACACCTCCCGCACCTGGGCCGCGGGGTCGTTGGGGTGCAGCGTGCGCCCTTCCATGTCCCGGGACACCTGACCGGCGATGAACACTTGGTTCCCCACTTTGACCACATGGTGGTACATGTTGGCCGGAGGCGGGCAGATGTCAGGTGGATTGATGTACTCACGTTCCATGGGCATCTCCTTTCAGACGTGGGACCGTTTTAGGATGATAACTGGTTCTTTCGTAGCTGTCCAATGGCGAGAGGAGGACGGAGTATTGGGCGTTGGAGTCTCCTGTCGATCCCTTTCTTGACGCCGAAAATGGGTACACCTACAATCGGCCCACCGCATCAATCCGGTTTTCCTCATACCAAGATGGGCAACCGGGCTATCATCCTGCTTTTCGGAAGAACCAGGGAGGAGATATGAAGATAGCATTCGTAGTGTTCGAAGGCCTGACGACTATGGATTTCTTGGGTGTCTATGATCCGGTGACCCGCCTGAAGACCATGGGATTCCGGGACGACATCGACTGGGATATTTGCGCTCTGGTCCCCAAGGTGACTGACACAACGGGCAAGCTGACCATCGAGGCAACCAGGATCAAGCCGGACTTGGGGGAGTACGACATGTTCGTCGTCCCGGGTGGGATGGGAGGCATGGTTGCCCAGGGAGACCCTGAGTTCATCCAGTGGCTCCAGTCCGGCCGAAATGCAGCCTACAAGATGGCGGTCTGCAACGGCTCCATCGTCATGGGCCACGCGGGTTACCTGCAGGGTAAGAAGGCGACCACCAACCGCAACGTGTTCGACCAGCTGCCAGCGCTAGGAGCTGAGGTTGTGCGCAATCGGGTTGTCGAAGATGGCGATGTGATAACTGCAGGCGGTGTCAGCTCATCGATAGACCTGGGCCTGTACCTTGTCGGCAAGATCGCCGGCCAGGAAGTCATGGAAAAGATCAAGACGCAGATGGAGTACAACGGCTTCGAGCAGGCAAATATCGAGGGCTTCGGAGAGCCCCTGAAAATGGCCTAGGAGAAGTTGGGCATCACCTGCTGGGCGAACAGCTGAACAGGCTCCACTCCGGCGTCGCGGCGGAAGTTCACAATCAAGTAGTCCAACCCGGCATCAAAGTGTCTCCGGTATAGCTCGGTGAGCTGGCCGGGGGTGCCGATATCGAAGCTGTCCAACACCGAAGGCGCGAGCCCGGTGCCATCCAAAAAACCCTGGGCCTTGGCCTTAACCTCAGCGTCAGTCTCTCCTATGATGGCGAAGCTGTGGCGGGTCTTCAGCACCTCGGCGGGGTCCCGGCCAATGGACCCGCAGTGGCGGTCTAATGAATCCAGCTTTTCCCTGATCGCTTCGGGACTGCCGTGGATATTGCACATATCCCCATATCGGGCCACCAGTCGCAGCGTAGCTTTTTGTCCATCGCCTCCGACCATGATGGGTGGCCGGGGCTTCTGCAGTGGGCCGGGGCTGCATATGGCGCCTTCCAGGGAGTAGTACCTGCCTTCGAAGTCCACCTGGTCTCCCGACCACAGCATCGTTATGACCTGCAGCGCCTCTTCCAACCGGCCGATGCGCTCCCGCGGCGTGCCGAAGGAGAGGCCATACATCTGGTACTCCTTGGGCAGGTTTCCTGACCCCACCCCCAGAATCAGGCGTCCATTGCTGATGACATCCACTGTCGCCGCCATCTTGGCCAGCAGTGCCGGGTTCCTGAACAGGTTGGACGAGACCAGAGAGCCCAGGCGGATTCGCTGGGTTGTCACCGACAGGGCCGAAAGGGTGGTCCAAGCCTCCATGAAAGGTTCTTGGGGAGGTCCGAGGGCCGAAAAGAAGTGATCCGCCAAGGTAAAGCTGTCGAATCCCAGTCGTTCGCACTCCAGGGCAACTTCGGATATGTGAGAATAGATGCTCTCATTCCCCTCGGGATAGCTGAAGCTGCTATATTGGATGCCGAACTTCCCGCTCATGCCTGCCACCCAAACCTCTTGTTGCCCCGCGCCCTCTATCTTCCGGAGCGTATCTATGGTACGGGGCCGGGAGTCTTGGTATTATACCATCGGCTTCGGCTATGCTTTGTTAATAAGGAATCCTCATCACTACAGAGGAGGTGGCCCGTGCCTTCCCCAGTCCAAGTTACCGTGTGGTACGACTACACTTGACCCTTCTGCTACATCGGTCTGGCCAGACTCGACAAAGTAGCGCAAGCCCATTCGTTGGAGGTTGACCGACAGCCCTTCCTGTTGTCTCCGGACAAACCGCTCGAGGGAGAACCTCGAAGGTTGTTCGATGGAGAGACCGAAACCGAGCTGTCCCCTGCGGCCCAGGAGCGAGCCAGGGTTGCTGGGGTCGTCATGCGCCGTCCCGCATGGTCGCCCAACACGATGCTGGTCCACCAGGCGACCCTGTATGCCAAGGATAACGGCATGGATGATGTGTTCCACCATGCCGCGGCCAGGGCTTACTGGGAGCAGGGAGTGGACCTGGGTGACTTAAATGTGGTCCTGGACATTGCAAAGGAGTGCGGCCTGGACCGGAATGACATGTCCGTCAGGCTGGAAGCTGGGCACTATCGCCAGCAAGTGCTGGATGAGTACGAACGCGCCAAGGGGCTGGGTGTTGGCGGGACACCTACGTACCATATCTCCGGCAACCTTCTGCCCGGCGATGTCAGCTATGAAGCCCTGGAGGAGGCTGTCCAGGGAGCTGAACGCGCTTAGTCTGCGCCTGTGCAGCGCCGCTAAACCGGGCCTGTAGGAGAAGAGCATGCCCTATGCAGGACTAAGTCTCGAAGGAAAGAACGCCCTGGTCACGGGGTCGGCCAGGGGCATCGGCCGTGCCCTGGCTGTCGGTCTGGCCCAAGCCGGGGCCAACGTGGCTGTTTCGGATACGTCCGAGCGCCTGGACGGCGCCAGGGAGACCCAGGAGATGATCGAGGAGATTGGGACAAAGAGCTCCAGCTACGTCCTGGATGTGCTGGATGTGGGCGGAATCCCCGACACTATACACCGGGTGTCCGAGGACCTGGGAGGGCTGGACATACTGGTCAACAACGCTGGAGTGAGGGTGCGCAAGCTGGCCCTGGAAGTGACCGAGGACGAATGGGACTTCGTCGTGGACACTAACCTCAAGGGGGTGTTCTTTTGTTCCCAGGCTGCTGCTAAGCTGATGATCGGCAGGGGCGGCGGCCGGATCATTAACATCGCATCCCAGTTTGCTGTGGTCGCCCGGGCTGACCGGGCGCCCTACTGCGCCAGCAAGGGCGGAGTGGCGAACCTGACCAAGGCCCTTGCCTTGGAGTGGGCCCAGTACAACATTACAGTCAATGCCATAGGCCCTGGCCCCACCGACACACCGGGCATCCAGACCGCCCATCCACGCTCCCCCGAGGAGATCCGCCGAGAGATGGAATCAGACATGCCCCTGGGACGACGGATGGAGCCCGAAGAGCTGGTCGGAGCCGCGGTGTACTTGGCCAGCCCGTCGTCGGTAGCTACCACAGGCCACCTTCTGATCGTAGTTGGAGGATGGACGGCCCGTTAATCCCGGCCCGCCTGTCCCGCCGTGCCCTACTAGATGTCTATCTCGAGGCCGACCCCTTTGGCTAACGCCAGATCGAATGCCAGCTTGGCTGCTGCTATATCGACGACTCCGATGCCAAAGTGCTTTACATATATATTTTCTGATCTCTCCCTGCGTCCCCTCGTCAGACCTGCCACTACATGGGACAGCTGGACTACATCGTCCCACCGGATGATGCCCGCCTCCACGCCGGCCACCAGCTCGCCCGCCTCATAGCGCGCCTGTTCCAGGGAGTCTGTAACGATCAGGCCCGCCCTCTGCAGGGAGACGGCGTCCACTTCCTGGGCATCCAGGGTGACCGGCCCGGCGCTTACCAGCAAGGCACCCTCTTCCAACCATACTCCGTCCATGACGGGTTCCTTTGTGGTTGTCAGGCAGACTACGATGCTGCTTCCCTGGACTGCGTCACGGGCATCTTGGACGGGCAGCACTTCCACATCCAGGACTTGAGATAACCTGTCGGCGAATTCGACGCGCGGAGCGGTCCTGCGACTGTAGACCTTGACCTGCTTGAGGGGGCGGGCTTGAGCGACGGCCATGACCTGGGTCTGTGCCTGGTACCCGGTGCCGATCATGCCGAGGACATCGGCGTCGGCATTGGCAAGGTGGCGGACCGCAACTCCGGTGGTGGCGCCAGTGCGCAGCGCTCCCAGCCAGTTGGCGTGGATGAAGGATTTCAGCCGACCCGTAGCGGCATCGTACAAGGTGACGTGGTACTGCTGGGTGCCGGCCACAGTGGTGTAGGTCTTGGCGCCGTACAGCCCTTCGTAGGCGAGGCCGCCTCCCATGATGGCGAGATGCCCATCTCCCAGCTCGACGGTCCTCCGGTCGGCGTTGAATGCCTCGCCAACAGCATAGCGGCGATGCATCTCCTCCACCGCGTCCATCATGTCACCGATGTTCACCATGCTCTTGATTTCAGCGTCGGTTAGGATGCGGGCCATGGCACCTCCCCGGGTTGGAGAATAGGGGCGCTTGGCAAGGAATTATGGCACCGGCCCCTACCGATGACAACTTGGAGGGCTGAAGAGCGAAGTGGGATGAAAGTGAAGCCAATGGGATTGTATAAGTCTGGTCGCTGCATCCGTTCGTGGGCGGCGGCATGGAGCTTCTGGCTCAGCCCAGATGGCTATTGGCCCTTCTCTCAGTGGCCGATTGGGGCAATTAGACACTGGCAAACCGTCATGGTAACCTAGCAGTGGTTCAGTATTCAGCACAAGTACTTTTCGCTCGCTTGACCTTGAGAAACGTCGGCCTTTGCTGTTCCGAAAGAACAGCGGTAGAGAAAGGCAGGAACATCATGGCCATTGAAGCCAAGAAGTCTTCCCCGGATAGGGGCAATGGTACCGGCAACGGAGAGGTAGTTATCTCCGTAAAGGACCTGTGGAAGGTGTTCGGAAGGGACCCGATGCAAGCCCTAGCTCAGGAGAATTTGCGGCTTGGCAAGAAAGAGCTACAAGAGAACCTGGGGCTTGTGGTGGGACTGCAGGAGGTCACTTTCGATGTTCGCAAAGGGGAGACCTTCGTTGTCATGGGCCTTTCCGGAAGTGGAAAGTCCACCCTGGTGCGATGCCTTAACAGGCTAATTGATCCCACCGCCGGGGAGATATACATCGACGGGGAAGATATTCTTCAGGCGGACCATCAGCGTCTGACTGAGTTCCGGCGCAACAAAGTTGCGATGGTGTTTCAGCACTACGGGCTTCTTCCCCATCGCAACGTGGTTGACAACGCATCCTGGGGTCTGGAAGTGCGAGGGATTGAGCGGACCGAGCGGTACTCCAAGACCCAGGAAATGCTGGACTTGGTGGGGCTAAACGGATGGGAGAGTTCTTACCCCCGGCAGCTCAGCGGTGGCATGCAGCAGCGAGTCGGCCTTGCGCGGGCTCTGGCTACGGAGCCGGTAATCCTGCTGATGGATGAGCCCTTCAGCGGTCTCGATCCTCTGATCCGAAGGAACATGCAGGACGAACTGATCCGCATTCAGCAGGGACTTCATAGGACCATGGTGTTCATCACCCACGACCTTGCCGAAGCTGTGAAGATCGGTGACCGCATTGCGATAATGCGCGACGGGGTTATAGTGCAGATAGGCGCTCCCGAGGATATCGTCCTCAACCCCGAGAATGATTATGTGGCCGAATTCACCCAGGATGTGCGGCGGGAGTCGATACTGACTGCTAACCACATAATGGCTGACCCATGCACAATCGTTCCCTCCCATAAGGGACCGGAGGAAGCCTTACAGGCGATGCGCGCCGACGAGTCGGAGGTTGCCCTGGTTATGGGCGAGGATGACACGTACCTGGGTATCCTCACAATGGAAAGAGCCCACAGCGCCATACAAGCAGGAGTGGGCAAACTTCATGACGGGATTGAAGACTACATCTACACAGACCTGGATCCTGTCCCCCACGACAGTGCCCTCGAACGGATCATCCCCATCTGCATGACCTGCGAATATCCGGTGCCGGTTGCGGATGAGTCCGGGAAGGTGATCGGGGTCGTGGACCGACAAACCCTTGCCCAAGCTATAACTGGTGGTCAGTAGAAATATCGCCGACAGACGGTCCTAGACGGATAATCGGTCCAGGAGGTATAGCCTTGGCCAGAGCCGGCGCAGACGACAGGAAGCCGGATGAAGCCTCACCAACTCCGGAATTGAGGAGGCCCCTCTTCAAACTGGATGCCTCTGTCTTGGATGCCCGTAACCTCAGTTTCAAGGCGTGGGGGGCTTTTTCCCTTTTAGTGGTGGGCGTGGCTACGGCTATTTGCGTTGTGTTTTGGGGGCCGAACATGGGTTTCCCCGCTGCCATTGGAGGGGAAATTGGCAGGGAAGTCAAGAATGGATTCACTTGGCTGACGGTCAACGGGGACTGGCTGTTTAACGGTATCAAGACAGTTATCCTGCAGTTCATGGCCTGGCTGGAGGATGGCCTAACCTGGATGCCATGGCCGGCAGTGGTGCTGGCGGTGGGCTTGGTTGCGTGGCGCGCCTCGGGTGTGGCCTTGGCAGTGTTCTCCATTTCGGCCCTAGTGACCATTGGCTTCATGGGCAGGCTCCCCAATAACTTCGATACCCTCTGGGAAAGTTCGATGGAGACCCTGGCTTTGATAGTTGTTTCCGTGCTACTCTCCCTGCTTTTTGGAATTCCCCTGGGAATACTGGCGGCCAGGAGCGGCTGGGTCAACATAATGATTAGACCTATCCTCGATATTGCCCAGACCATGCCCAGCTTCGTTTACCTTGTCCCCGCACTCCT
>JAGWBF010000060.1:0-9027 GCA_021296025.1 Dehalococcoidia bacterium
CCTCCCTGGCAGGACGGGAGCTGGGGCTGATGGCGTACTCAGCTATTCCTGGAGAGCGATACGAGGGAATAGGAGCAGGTCATTAGCCGGAGAGTTTCTCACCGGAAGACCCGCTGGCGATCGAGCAGGACACCTTCGACTTTCGCCGGGAGATGCGCTCAACCCGCCTCAGGGTGGACAACCTGCTGGAGAAGGGACGCATCGAGGCAGCTGAAGAGTACATGGAGTCCCGGCGCTTAGTGTTCGTGGAAGAGGGATACCCGATTCGCAAGCTGAACCAAGCCTACTTCGCCTTCTACGGCACCTACGCCGACAACCCGGCGTCCGTCAGCCCCATCGGGCAGGAGGTGGACCGCCTTCGGGAGCTAAGCGGGTCTCTGGGGGACTTCATACGGGTGGTGTCGGCCTTTGCCAACTACCAAGAATTCAAGGAGTACCTGGCCCTCCACGATGGCTGACCCGCGGGTGGAGAGACTATGCCGTGAGGCGGGCGGTCTGGAGCCCTGGGGGCTGTGGGACTTCACCGGCGCCGCATCGACCAGCAGCCCATGAATGATCCTGATCCTGATAGGACGGGGGGTCAGACCGGGAGCTGGGGAGCATTCCGCCATACCCTCATGATTCTGAGGGTTCCCAGGCACTTCCAGCACTTCGTCTGCTTCATGGTATGGACAGCGAATTCGGTATTCCATCTCGATGCTCCTGCCGCCTCCAATGGTGATGACTGCCAGGCACAACAGGTCATGGCTGGTCAGCCTTAGCTGGGATTCATCCGAGCCTGCTACTATCCAATCATGGCCATTATAGCGAGCCTAGGCCGCCTCCGGCAAATGTCGGTCTATGAGCATTGCTCTTTTGCTGGCGACGTGGGGCGATTCGTCATTGATGGGGATGGGGGGCCGTGTTATTATGTCGGCTGCAGGGATTGACCATGAGCAAAGCCCCAATCCCCCGGGTAGATGTCACCATTTCCCCAAGCTACAAAGGCGAGGTAACGCCAGCTTGGCTACGCAAAATCGCCAAATGTGCCCTCGCCAACGCCCTCCCGAACACCCCCTGTCAGATGGGTCTCGTCATTGGCGATGATGCGATGCTGAAGGAGTTGAATCGCATGTACCGCGGCCTGGATGAGGTGACCGATGTGCTGTCCTTCTCCACCGGTCATGGGGGCCACTGGGAAGGGGAAGAGGAGCCTCCCCCGCCCTCACCCGATATATCGGGCTTTTTCCTGATGCCCGAGGAGCCCCAACACCTAGGGGAAGTTATCATCTCCCTTCCTCAAGCCGAGAGGCAGGCCCACGATGCCCAGCACTCCAGGGAGCGGGAGCTGGCCCATCTTGTCGTCCATGGGACCCTGCACCTGCTGGGTTACGACCATGTCGAAGATGCCGAAAGCGTCGCCATGCGCTCCAGGGAACAGGAGATCATGACCGCCTTTTTTGGGTCGGATGCCCCGTGAGCAGCCAGGTCTTCTACCGTAAGTGGCGTCCCCAGGGATTCGACCAGGTGGTTGGCCAGGAGCATGTGACCACCACCCTGGCCAACGCTGTAATCCATGGCAGGGTGGGCCACTCCTATCTGTTCTGCGGCCCCCGGGGGACGGGAAAAACCAGCACCGCCCGCATCCTGGCAAAGGCGGTGAACTGTACCGGCCCCGATGAGAGCAGGCCCTGTGGCAGCTGCTCCCGATGCGTGTCCGTCCAGGAAGGGCGATTCATGGACCTCATCGAGATGGATGCCGCCAGCAACCGAGGCATTGATGAGGTGCGAAACGTCCGGGACAAGGTGAACCTGGCCCCCGTGGAAGGCCGGTACAAGGTCTATATCATCGACGAAGCCCACATGCTGACAGAGCATGCTTCCAACGCCTTCCTCAAGACCCTGGAAGAACCTCCTCCCCATGTGGTCTTCATCCTGTGCACAACCGAACCCCACAAGATACTCCCCACCATCATTTCCAGGTGCCAGCGCTTCGATTTCCGCCGCCTGACCTCCGAAAGTATGCTGGAACGGCTCCGTCTCATATGCGATATGGAAGGAATCGAGGCCGACACCTCAGCCCTGAAGATACTGGCCCACTTCTCCTCGGGCAGTCTGCGGGATGCGGAGAACCTGCTGGAGCAGGTTGTGGTGTCCTATAGTGGGGCTGTGGGGGTCAACGAGGTCAACCAGATGCTGGGGCTCGGCCACGGGCAGCAGGCGCTGGAGCTCATTAACTACCTGCTCATGGGCAACACATCGGCGGCAGTCGCATCCATCAACCGGGCGGCATGGGACGGGGTGGACCTACGACAGCTTCACAAGGAGGCGGTGGACCTTCTCCGGTCCCTCCTGCTGCTGCAGTGCGGGTCCAAGGACTCCCTGGACTTGCCATCTGAAACATCCCATGCCCTGGAGGACCTGGCATCCAGGGTGCCGATAACATCCACCATGCTGTGCCTGAAGCACATGGCGCCCGTCAACATGAAGCTGGACTCGCCTTCCCCTCTTCCCCTGGAGCTGGCGGTCGTCGAAATCAGCCTGGAGGGTGCTCCCCGGGAAGCGCCGGGGCCTGCGCCCAAACCACGGCCCACCCCAAGTCCAAGAACGGTCGCTCCTCCTCCAGTCAGCGATTCGAGGGACGGCCCGGCAGCGGACAATGCAATCTCCAAACCGGCGGACTCTGACCCTGGGCCTCCGCCCCAGGTCGAAGCACCTTTGGTCGAGACCGCTACACCCATGCCAGCAGTTCCGGTACTGAGCAACGGGAACTCCGAGGGGCTGACAGGAAGTCAGTGGGCTTCCCTGGTCAGGGCCCTGAGCCGGTACAAGGGAAAGCGGTTCAACATCGGGGCATTGCTCCGAGACTGCAAGAACCAGTACCTGGATGGGGACACCCTTGTCATAGCCTTCTCTCATAAGTCCCACCTGGAACGTATGCAGGAAGAGCTGGACGACCCCCAGGGTATGCGCACCGTGGAGCAGGCGATAGAAAAGTCCCTGGGGACAGCCTACAGACTGAGGTTGGATATGACGGAGGGGGCTCCAGCCGCCTTCACCCAAGGACCGGACCAGAGCCCCCTTGTGCGGGCAGTGCTAAACTGGGGGGGACGCATTTTGGAGGAACGGGCAGAATGATGAACCGGCAGATGCGGCGCCAGGCGAAGCGCCAGCAGGGGAGGTCTCAGGAGGGTGCTCCGGCCCAGCCGTCCATGAATATGCTCCAGCAGATGCAGGAAGAGCTGGAGTCCATGAGCGTGGAAGGCACCGCCGGAGGCGGTGTGGTCAAGGTGGTCATGAGCGGGAAGCAGCTCGTGGAGTCGGTGGAGATCGCACCCGAAGCTGCGGAGGATGTGGAGCTGCTCCAGGACCTGGTTGTTGCGGCGGTCAACGATGCGCTGAACAAGTCCCAGCAGGCAGCTTCGGAAAAGCTGAGCTCCCTGACCGGCGGCCTGAACCTCCCGGGGTTGACCTAAGGACTTAGGTTAGGATACCGATGACCGGCTGGCCCGTACCTTCTGCTGCACCTTCGGTAGCTAGGCTAATCCAGGAGCTGAACAAGCTTCCGGGGATCGGATCAAAGAGTGCCCAGCGGCTCGCATACCACATCATCAAGCTGCCTCCAGACGAAGCCCATCTGCTGGCTGAAGCCATCTCCGTGGTGAAAGACCGGGTTATCTTCTGCTCCCGGTGCCAGAACCTTTCCGACACCGATCCATGCCCCATCTGCACAGACGAACGCCGGGATGCCACCCAAGTGTGCGTGGTGGAGGAACCCCTGGATGTGCTGGCCCTGGAGCGGACCCACTGCTATCGGGGGCTGTACCATGTTCTCCATGGAGTGATATCCCCCATCAACGGGGTCGGACCCGAGGACCTGAAACTAAAGGAGCTGCTTACCCGCTTGGACGGCACCTCGGTGCAGGAGCTGATCATCGCCACAAACCCCACCCTGGAGGGGGAGGCCACGGCGATGTACATACGGAGGCAGGTCGGACAGCTTCCCCTGAAGGTAACCCACCTCGCCAGGGGTCTCCCTGTGGGCGGAGACCTGGAGTATGCCGACGAGGTCACCTTGAGCCGAGCTTTCCAGGGCAGGCAGGAGCTATAGCGACGTGGGCCAGCCAAGATCATTCCGAACGGAAGGGGTCGTCATCCGCTCCATCCCCATGATGGAAGCTGGGCTGATGGTCACCCTGTTCACGCGGGAGTGGGGCAAGCTCCGGGCGGTGGTGCACGGTGCGCGCAAGCCGTCCAGCAAGCTGGTTGGGCACCTGGAAGTACTGAACTGCGTTGACCTTACCCTCCATCGCGGCCGTCCCGGAAACCTGGACATTGTGTCCCAAGCCCAGATTGTCGAAGCCTTTCCTGCTTTGAGGATGAGGCTCGAAGGAGCTACCGGCGGTATGTACATGACCGAGGTGGTGGATGGGTTCGGCGCCGAGGGAAGTCCCAACCAGGAGATTTACCAGCTGCTCGTCCAGTGCTTGCGGGCGCTGCACGGGGGGGCTCCCAGGGAGCATGTTCTGCGCTATTTCGAGATGCAGGTGCTGGACCACTCTGGTTTCATGCCCGAGCTTCACCTCTGCGTGGACTGCCGGGAGGCCGTTCAGCCCGGCCAACACCTGTACAGCCCCGAAGCCGGGGGAACCCTCTGCCCATCTTGCGGCATCAAGGGACAACAGGTGTACCATATGTCCGTCAACGCGCTGAAGACTCTCCGATACTTCCGCCGTTCCAGCTTGGAAGAAGCTTGCTCCCTTAGGCTGGAACCCCAGCTATCTCGGGAGTTGACAAACCTGTTATCCGGTACGTTAAAGTTCTGGCTAGATAGAGAAATCCGCTCCAAGTCGTTCCTGGAACGCCTAGCTTAGAAGAGGTGCTGGGTAGTATAACGGCACATTGTGCGCATTTATGTTCGGGGCAAAGTGAGGGCTAATACGTGTTCAAGAAGCTGCTGATTGCTAACCGGGGCGAAATCGCCTGCCGGATAATCCGCACTTGTGAAAAGATGGGCATCAAGACTGTGGCTGTGTACTCGGAAGCCGATGCGGAAGGGCAGCACGTCCAGATGGCCGACGAAGCCTACCTGCTGGGAGGAGCCGCTCCCCGGGACAGCTATCTGAAGAAGGACAAGATCATTGAGATAGCTCTCCAGTCGGGTGCAGAGGCGGTACATCCCGGTTACGGCTTCCTTTCGGAAAGCGCTCCCTTTGCCCAAGGCTGCCAGGATGCCGGAATCCGGTTCGTGGGACCTTCTCCCCAGGTTATCGAAAATATGGGCGACAAGCTGCAGGCCCGCAAGATGGCGAAGAGGGCGGGCGTGCCCGTGATGCCCGGTTCCAGCAAGGCCATAGACGATGCTCACGCCACCGACATGGCTTGGTCATTGGGCTTTCCCCTCATGGTGAAGGCCGCCGGCGGAGGCGGGGGAATTGGTATAAAGATCATCCAGTCCCTGGAGGAGCTGGAGTCGGTGGTACACCAGCAGCGGGCATTGGCAGCCAGCGCCTTCGGGTCCAGTACTCTCTACTTCGAGCGCTACATGGAAGGCGCCTCTCACATCGAAGTCCAGGTGCTGGGAGATGAGTACGGCAACCTGGTCCACCTGATGGCCAGGGACTGCTCCATCCAGCGAAGAAACCAGAAGATCGTGGAGGAAAGCCCGGCAACCAAGCTGACGGACCAGCAGAGGCAGCGCCTCTGGAACTACGCAGTCCGCTTTGCCAAACATGTAGGCTACTCCAACGCCGGGACCATAGAGTTCCTAGTCTCCCCCGACGGAGGCATGTTCTTCCTGGAGATGAACACGCGCCTGCAGGTGGAGCATGGCGTGACGGAGATGATAACCGGCTTGGACCTGGTGGAGCTGCAGCTAAAGGTGGCCGCCGGAGAAGAGCTGCCCATTGAGCAGTCGGATGTTCAGTGCACCGGCCATGCTATCGAAGCCCGCATCTATCCCGAAGACCCGGTCACCTTCCTACCTGTGGCAGGGGTGATCGAGAGCTACCATGTGCCTTCGGGGAAGCATGTGCGGGTCGACAGCGCCCTGCGTCCCAACTACGAGGTGACCACCCACTACGAGTCGATCATCGCCAAGCTCATCTGCTGGGGGGAGAACCGGGAGGAAGCCAGGAAGCGTCTGCTGGAAGCCCTGAGGGTGTTCCGGCTGGAAGGCATAAAGTGCAACATCCCCCTCCTCAGCCGGGTGGTTGGCCATCCCACCTTTATCGGTGGCGCCTACCACACGGACTTCCTTGCCTCCATCGGCCCTGAATTGGACGGTTCCCACACCAATGGCGAGCAGACCAACGGCAGCCATGACAAGGAACTGGCGTCGGCCATAGGGACCGCCCTCCTGATATCCATGTCCAAGGGTGCCATGTTAGGACACGACTTTGGCGAGCGGGGACCAGGAGCGTGGAAAGAGGCCGGAAGGCGAGGCCAGGTCATCAACCGCGCACTGGGTTCCAGGACCTGGCGCTAGTCCTTCCGTCCGATGGTGGCCAGCCCTATACCAGACGATAGAGGGCCTTTAGCCTAGGAACCTAAACGAGGCGCCTGACAGGTCTACTAAGCGCCGCCTACCCAACCCTCGGCGCTGATGTCGAAGATCTGTCCGTCGGGACCCTTGTACTTTAGCTCGAAGTAGGACTTGCCGTCGGTATTCGTCTGGGTGGCGGTGTTGACGGCTGGAACGGCGGCCTCAGCCCCCGCATTCTCCAGTTTCTTACAGGTCTCGTCCATGTCATCGACCAAGATGCCAAAGTGGTCGATGCCGGTGTAGCCCTCCACATCCCTGGGAGTCTCGCCGTGGGCGGTCTCCAGCTTGCTCAGGATGGCGATATTCAGGTAGCCGTCGGACAGATAGAAGCCGGTACGGGCTTTCCCTACCTCTTCCAGCCCGAAGACCTCCTTGTAGAAGGTGGCCGTCTTTTCGGGGTCGTCGGCCCTTAGGGCGATATGCTTGATCCTTGCCATAGCTGTCTCCTTTCTTGGGACTGGCAGACGCATTGTCCACTCAATGCTGTCCCCATTGTACAGCCGGCACGCTTAGGGGTCAAAAGGCGGACTCTCCCGCTTGGGCTAAGGTTGAGTCCTCCCCATCACCCTAAGGTAGGAACATTGGGCTACGCAAGCCGAAAAGAGAAACGGCTAGTTGTTGGCGTTGCGAAGGAGGCGGTAGCCAGCGGTGCCCAGAAGGAAAGGCACCGTGGAGTCTATGATGATCCACACCAAGCCATCATCGTTCCGAGGTTCCACGAACTCGAAGCCGATCCAGTTCCAGAGCAGCGCCACCAGCATTACGCCCGATACGTAAAAGCCGATCTGGGCCTCCAGGTAATCTCGGGTTACTGGCTGCCCTTGGCCACTGCCGACCTGGAGCTTGCAGCAAGTTGCAGTCGCGAAGGCCATGGCCACAGCGGCTACCATCAACGGGTCCATGATGCGCCATATGATGTGGGCCTCATCCGTAAGCGCGGGGTCGTAGAACTGGGTGGCGATGAAGTGGATACCCACAGCGGCACCCACGAGCATCATGTACACGCCTGCTAAGCTCTTAATTGCACCCATTGGCAACCTCCTTCGAAGGAGTTTGCGAACATTATAGGGGGACTACTGTCGGAATTTCCCCGGCACAGCAGACAACTTTTCGTCGAAACGCACAGGAATTATCGCGGTGCCCAGATCGAGGTTTCGTTTGACGCTGATATGGGTGCGTGCTAGACTATTGCCCGCTTTCCAAGGGGCCATCGACGGTTGCCCTTCGCCCACTTTGCAAATCTGAGAGGTGGAATATGCACCATATTGAGCGGATACACACCGACCAGGGACCGCCCCCCCAAGGGCCTTACAACCAGGCAGTCAAGGCGGGCAACATGGTGTTCACCGCCTCCATGGGAGCCATCGACCCAGCTACCAATCAGCGGGTGGCGGGAGATATACCCGAGCTGGCAGAGCAGCTGTTCAAGAACATCAAGGCTGTGCTGGCGGCAGCAGGGGCCAGCCTGGATGATGTGGTCAAGGCAACCATTTACCTGACGGTGGGCGATGACCCCGCCCAGCAGAGGGCCCATTTCGAGGCCTTCAACAAGGTGTATGAGACCCACTTCACCGGGGTAAGGCCGGCTAGGGCGTTCATCAACGTATACCGCCCCAGCCTTGTGCCCAACGTGGGGATGGACGTCATCGCAGTGACCCACGACGGCCACGAACACTAGATAGCTGGGCTCTTAAGAAGCTACCAAATAAGCCGGGTAGGATGCATCCTACCCGGCTTATATTTTGCTTCAGCCCCTCCCAGGGGAACAGAGCTTCCTTATATTCTTAATGGGCCTGATTCTACCGGAACTTGGGTATCAGGTCCTGGGCAATCAGCTCCAACTGGGGCATCAGGTCTTCCAGCTTGCCCATTGGGCTAAGCATGAACCAGCTTGCCCCGGCGTTTGTAAACTTCCGTATAACCCTGGCGCAGTCGTCCGCATCCCCCACGCATACATAGTCGTCGATCAGCTCATCGAAGGGCACACGGCCGCCATCTCCCACGATGGCGCGGGCTCGGCTTTGGGCTTTCTCCCGGTCCTTGTCGATGCAGATGCTCAAGCTGTGTATCCCCTGGAAGCTGCTCATGTCCCGGCCCATCTCGCCAGCGAACTCGTGGACCTTCTCCATGTTCTGCTGCCACTGGGCGGAGCTCATCTGGGTGGAAGTCCACCCGTCGCCGAACTGGGCAGCCCTGCGCAGGGCTGCATCGGAGCTGCCGCCAACCCAGATGGGGATGCCATCGGGGGCCTGGGACTTGGGCTCCATGGATATGTCCGACAGGTCGTAGAAGCGTCCATGGTGGTTGATTTCGTTCTCCGTCCACATTTGCCGGATTATGGCCAGGGCTTCGTCGGCCCGCTTACCCCGGTTGTGGATGTTCTGCTGGGCGGCTTCCCACTCGTTGGGATACTGCCCTCCCACTCCGACACCCATTATCGCCCTGCCTCCGGACAGAAAGTCTATGGTCAGCATGCTGCGAGCGACCACCGCCGGGTTGTACAT
>JAGWBF010000060.1:9096-13874 GCA_021296025.1 Dehalococcoidia bacterium
ATGCCGGCCCTCCCGCCGGCGATGTGGTCTCCCGCCACTATGAAATCGTATCCCCACTCCTCGCACTTCCGGGGAATGTCGAGAAACTCCTGGGTGGACGGGATGCCATTGTGCCAATTAGCTCCTAGACGGGTACCAAACTTCACATCCGACAACTTGATCACTCCTTTCGCATCGACAATGGTGGGCCGGGAGTCCTTGAGGCCGGTTCTGGACCGGTCAGGATGCCCCGAACTCCGAGACCAGCTCTGCTATAGCCTTGCCGCTTGTGCGCCTATGGGGGTCTGACATCTGCTCCACCCGCTCTTCGTGGGTGCGTATGCTGGGGTGGATGCTCACGCTAACCATAACCGGCCCATCCTGGGTCAGGATATCCTCGGCGCTGCCCGAAAAGTCCTCCAGGTTATTGAACTCGAAGGTCCGGGGATAGCCGGCAGCCCTGGCCATGTCGGCAAAGTTCGCCTGCCCGCTGCCTGGAACGCTCTGACCGCCGGTGGTGGCATAAACCTTGTTATCCATGACGAAGTGGTAGAAGTTCTTGGGAAGGACGCCTCCGATGGTCACCAGGGAACCAAGGTTCATCAGCAGGCTGCCGTCGCCATCGAATAGGATGACCTTGATGTCCGGCTGGGCTAGGGCCAAGCCCAGGGCCATTGATGATCCCTTTCCCATTGCGCTCCAGAAGGGAAGATCCCGGTGGGGATTGGTGGTTATCTTGGCCCAAGCCGGGTCGGACCGGTAGGCAGCAACCACGATAGCATCTCCCCGGTACTTCTCCACTATGCGCATCATGTCGGTCTGCTCGAACATCAAGCCTCCTATAACTGTTCTCGCATCAGGGACCCGAAACCCGGGGTCCCCCAAGCTTTTTTGAATGGGCCAATTTTAGCACAATCGAATATACCGGCACACCTGAGGGGCGGGTCCCCACATAGCTGGCGAAGGTGCGTTACCCTTGACTGGGACGTTCCTTCAGAAATATACTCGGACAATCTGAGCTTTCATCCTGCCCCTTCAGGAGGTGTGCCCTTGGCTCCAACTCGTCCCTCACGCAGCACCGTCTATGGCCGTAATGGGATGGTGTGCTCAGCATCGCCCCTTGCCGCGTCCACAGGCATAAGGGTGCTCCAGGAGGGAGGGAACGCCTTCGATGCAGCCCTGGCTCTGGCGGCGGTGGAAGCAGTTACCCTGCCTTCCAAGTGCAGCATAGGCGGGGACACCTTTGCCATCCTTTACCAGCCTCCCAAGGGCTCGTCGAAAGCCAGGCTGCGCAGCCTGAGCAGCAGCGGCGTGGCCCCCACAGGAGCAACCTCCGCCTACTATCAGTCCAAAGGCCACGAGTTCGTTCCCAGGACAGGCCCTCTGGCCGCCACCGTCCCCGGGTCCATAGCTGCCTGGGAGACGGTCCACCGCGAATATTGCACCATGCCCTTTGCCAAGCTCCTCGAGCCCGCCATCGGCTACGCTGAGGACGGCTATCCCGTCACCCCTCGCATTGCAAGAGAGTTCAGGATCTTCGCCGAGACCCTGGCCGAGTACCCTTCCACGGCGAATGTACTCCTCAAAGATGGGCAGCCCTACCAGGCAGGGGATGTCTTGGTCCAGTCGGACCTGGCAGCCAGCTTGAAGAAGATAGCCCAGGGGGGCGCCGACGAATACTACAGGGGCAGCCTAACCCAGCAGCTAATCAAGGGCCTGCAAGCAGCCGGTGGGCTGTTCACCCAGGAAGACTTTGCCAACCACACACTACAGTTCCAGGAACCGCCCCTTTCCGGCACCTATCGCGGTCACACCATTTATGAAACCAGCTTCCCTTCCCAAGGATTCATCGTGCTATCTACGCTGAACATACTGGAAGGGTTCGACCTGGGTTCCCTGGGGCACAACACTCCCGAAAGCGTGCACCTGATGGTGGAGGCGAAGAAGCTGGCCTATGCCGACCGGAACACCTACGCCGGCGACCCAAGCTTTGTCTCCTGGCCCCTGGACAGGCTGCTGTCCAAGGAGCACGCCGAGGAACAGCGAAAGCGCATCGACCCCAACACTGCCGTTGCCACCCGCATAGATGCCGCAGCGCCGGTGGCGGCCGGCAACGACACAGCATACTCGTGCATTGTCGATTCGGAAGGGAATGCCGTCTCCTACATCCACAGCATCTTTGCCGGGTTTGGCTCCCAGTTCGTCGTGGAAGGCACGGGAATCCTGATGAACAACCGGGCAACCAGCTTCTACATCAAGGAAGGCCATCCCAACACCATAGCCCCGGGCAAGCGCACCATGCACACCCTGAACTGCTACATGGTGTTCAAGGATGACCTCCCGGTGATAGTTGGGGGCACCCCCGGCGCCGACAATCAGCCCCAAAGCAACGTGCAGGTGCTGACCGGACTGATCGATTTTGACCTGGAGCTTCAGCAGGCCGTGGATGCGCCCCGGTGGAACAGCACACCGGGCACCAATCCCCGGTCCGTCGAAGACGACTATGTTCTCCAGATCGAGCAGGACGCTCCCCTACCCGAGGAGACCATCGAGGGTCTGAAATCCAAAGGGCACAAGATCACCTCCATAGGGGCTGATCTGTTCGGCCGTGTGAACCTCCTTGCAATCGACCACGAGCGGGGCATCCTCGCCGGCGCATCGGATCCCAGGGCCGATGGCGAAGCCATCCCCCTCTAGACCATAGCTGCCCACCAGAGAGCATCCGCTCCTTTTCGACACAGGCGTTAGTCTTTAACTCCTCCGAAGAGGTGTAAGAACCGTGATCATCGATACTCACATCCATATGGTAGGTGCTTCGGCATCGGTTTCCGACTTGTCGGACAAGATCAAGCGGGTGGAGGATGTGGTAAGCCTTAATGTCCGCTACCCCGATCTGATGAAGGCCCGACTAAGCGAGGACCCGATTGATATGTCAGGCCAGCTCTTCGGAGATTGGGAACGCCACGGCATTCAAAAGGGCGTTGTCCAGACCACTCCGGGGCGGGCTACCAACGACACCGTCGCCCAGACGGTCGCTGACCATAAAGGCACCCTCTACGGTCTGATCAACCTGCGCGGCTACCAGGTCAGCCAGAGGCGGGCCTTAGACCCCTGGACAGAAGAGGAAGAGACCACCGGACTTGCCGCTGCACGGGAGTGGGCCGCCGGCGAGATAACGCGGTGCGTGGAGACGCCAGGCATGGTCGGCATTGCCGAGGTGCACGCGGAGAGGTTCACCGTATCGGCCCACCCCGAAGCCATCGCCAGGGACTTCAAGCCCATCATGGATGTGGCATCCCGCTACAAGCTGCCCATCCAGATAGCTACCGGGTGGTCCCAGTTTCCGGGGGGTCTATATTACGCCGATCCGGTGTGGACCGACGAGATCGCCGGTAGGTACCCGGAAGTGCCCATCATACTCACCAAGATGGGCCGGGGCTTGCACTACTTCGACAATGCCCTTGCCGTTGCCATGCGCAACACCAACGTTTATTTCGACACCGTCAGCACCACCGGCGAGCATGTGCGCATCGCGGTGGACAAGCTGGGCGCCGACAGGATCATGTTCGGCTCGGACTGGTCACCCACGTGGCGGTGGGTGACGGAACCGACGGACCTCTACTCCATGCGCAAGAAACCCCTCAACGACGCCAACCTGACCCCCGTCGAGCGGGAGCAGATCGAATGCAGGACAGCCGAGCTGGTGTTTGGGATTGGGGAATAGCAAACATGGAGGCAAAGCCATGATCATAGACACCCACATACACCTCGTAGGTGCAGGGCGGTCGTTCACCGACCTGCGGGACAAGGTATCGCGCATCGAAGATGTTATCAATCTCAACTCCCGGTTCCCCGAGCTGTACCAAGCCCGCCTGACGGAAGAACCTGTGGATATATCCGACGACCTGGTAGCCGACTTTGACCGGCACGGCATCGACAAGGGTGTCGTCCAACTTACCCCGGGTAGAGGTACCAACGATGCCACGTCCGATCAGGTAGCCAGGCACCCCGGGAGGTTGTTCGGGCTGATCAACCTCCCCAACAACACTCCCACCCAGCGCAGGGTATTGGACCCGTGGACCCAGGAAGCCGAGGATGCGGGCCTCCGCCAAGCCAGGGAGGATGCGGCCGCAGAGATTGTGCGGTGCGTGGAGATGGCCAACATGGTGGGAATCGGCGAGACCCACGCTGAGGGATACACGGTTGCAACCCACCCAGAGAAGATCGCCAACGACCTAAAACCCTTCCTGGATGTGGCGGCCAGCTTCAAGCTGCCAATCCAGTTCCCGACGGGATGGTCCCAGTTTCCTGGAGGGCTGTTCTACTCGGACCCGGTGTGGACCGACGAGATAGCTGGCAGGTACCCGGACCTGCCCGTGATACTTACTAAGATGGGACGGGGACTTCATCATTTCGACACCGCCCTGTCCATCGCCATGAGAAACACCAACGTCTATTTCGACACCGTGGGCACCATCGGCGAGCATATTCGCATCGCCGTGGACAGGTTGGGCGCCCATAGAATCATGTTCGGTTGCGACTGGTCTCCCACATGGAGATGGCTGTCCGACCCAACCGACCTCTACTCCAAGCGAAAGAAGACCCTGGACGATGCCAATCTGACCCCCGCCGACCGCGAGCAGATCGAAAGGCGCACCGCCGCCCAGGAGTTCAACCTGAAGGTTAATTAGGCTGAACAAGCGCGCGGGTCAGCTAATCACACCAAATCTCGGGCGCACACCCTAACCTTGGCAAGGACTCCCAATCCCGGCTTCTTGGACCGGTTCCCTGCACTCTCG
>JAGWBF010000061.1 GCA_021296025.1 Dehalococcoidia bacterium
CACTGGTCATCCAGGTTCCCATAATGACGGTCAGGGTAGCTAGGCACGTCTACTACACTTTGGAAGGTGCGAAATGACCCAGGCAGCCACCTACACCCTGGAACAGTTCTACGGCGACCTGAGGGGAGTCTTCGCTTCGGTGAGCGATCCCCTGGGCCGGGCGGAAGGCATCCGAGAGCACGTTCGCAGGCTCTTGAAGAACCCAGAGGTCCTGGAAGAGCGGCTGGACCTCCCGGAAGATGGGGGATTCGGCAGGGTGGACCTGTATGTTGACGAGGAGTATGGGCACCCAAATCCGGGGTTTCTGGTGATGTGCTCGGTCCAGCGCCCCGAACAATCCAACATACCCCATGACCATGGCGCATCCTGGGTCGTCTATGGAGTGGGGAGGGGCACCATCGAACAGCGTAAGTACCGGTGGATCTATCCGGAGGACAATGTATTCGACTCCTCCCCGGAGCTTCAGGAGCTGGGACGGTACACACAGAACGAGGGTGATGTAGCCTACTTCCTTCCCGGGGAAATTCACACAACTCATAACGTAAACGACGGACGTTCGCTAGTGCTGCGGATCGAGGCCCAGGACCTCCGAAACGTCTGGAGACATCAGTATGAGTTCGGTGGAAAGTCTGGTCGGGCCTACCAGTCCAGCACCTAGCGCCATCCACGAGACAATGAGGACCAGCTCTCCTTACGAGCTTGGTGCTTCTCTATGAACAAGGACTAACAACTTGGTCACCAGCAATCTGGCAAGCGCCCAGAAAATCGGCAACCAGATCATCGCCAACGTCCAGAGGGTGATCGTTGGCAATGAAGTAACCGTGAGGCTGGGCGTCGCCGGTCTCATAGCGGGTGGACACGTCCTGGTTGAAGGCGTCCCGGGCATAGGCAAGACCATGCTTGCCAAGAGTTTGGCCTGCTCCATTGGTGTGTCCTTCAAGCGTATCCAGTGCACAGCAGACCTGCTGCCCAGCGACGTAACCGGGACCTATATATTCGACCAGCGCACCCAGGAGTTTAGCTTCCGCCCCGGGCCCATCATGGCCAACATAGTTCTGGTGGATGAGATCAACCGGGCATCCCCCAAGACCCAGTCAGCAATGCTGGAGTGCATGGAAGAGCATCAGGCGACCATCGATGGGGCGATGCACCGAATGCCCGACCCCTTCCTGATTATCGCCACCCGGAACCCCGGCGAGTACAGCGGCACTTTCCCGCTGCCGGAAACCGAGTTGGACCGGTTCCTTCTTAGGGTCAGACTCGATTATCCGTCCTCCAACGAAGAGGTAGCTGTTCTGGAGCAACAGGTGGCGTCCCATCCCATAGACTCCCTCGAAGCGGTGGTGGAGGCAGGGGATATTACCTCAGCACAGCGATCCGCCAGGGAGATCTACGCCGATCCGCTGGTGATGAAATACATAGTGGACCTGGCTGCCGCTACAAGGCAGCACCCCTCCGTGTATCTGGGGGCCTCGCCCAGAGCTTCCATTGGGATGTTGAGCTTGGCCAAGGCGTGGGCCTTGATTTCGGAGAGGGACTATGTAACCCCCGACGATGTCAAAGCGGTTGCATCTGCGGTCATGAGCCACCGGCTTGTGCTTAATGCCTCGGGACGCAATACGCTGCAAGGCGACGCGGTCATTGGACAAATCCTGGATACAATTCCGGTTCCAGACACTACCTCGTCCGGGGGAATCCCCTTTCTTGGCATTGGTCGGAAACGCAACTAGCTCCCCGGTAAGCCTGATCCAGACCGGACGTTGAGCCGGCGAACGTAACATGCTGCGATTCATCTGGCTCGGGATTGTCCTCTCCGCGACGTTGGCACTTGCCCTAGTTACCGGATTTAAGCCCCTCTTCTGGCTTCTGTACATCTTCGTCGGAGGCTCCGCCGCCAGCTATGCCATCGCCTGGGCGCAAAGCCAGGGTCTGGGGGTAACTACCCAGGAGCTATCTGAATACCCCCAGGTGGGGCAGCCGATCGACCTTCAAGTGCTGGTGAAGGAGAATGTTGGCTTGCCCCGATTCGGCCTTCGTGTCCGATTCCAAAGCTCGGTGTCGGAGGATGAGACAACCATCAATCTACCGGCCCATGGGAGCAAGACATGGAGGGTCACAGGCGTCTGCAACAGGCGCGGCTGGAACGATATTGGTTCCCTCGCGATTGTGGCCAGTGACATTACCCAAAGTCTCGATGTGAGCTGGACCAGTGGAGAACCCCAGCAGGTCCTGGTCCATCCCGCAGTCGTGGACATTCCTGGAGTCAGCCTTCTTCCTTCCGTAACCACCGGCGAAATCGGTGAAAGGGGTCCCCTGGCAGGCACAAGCCAGACCGCCTACGCCATCAGGGAGTATATCCCCGGCGACAGCCTGAACCAGATTCATTGGCCTACGTCTGCAAAGAAGAGACGTCTCATGACCAAGCAGTTCGAGGGCGCCGGAAGAAACGAGGTGTGGCTGTTTCTCGATATGGAACGAGAGTCCCACGTGGGGTCGGGGACCGAGGGCACCGAGGAGTTCTGCGTGACCATAGCCGCGTCCCTTGCCAAGGCATTCCTTGAGGGAGGCCATTCGGTGGGTATGGTGTCGGAGGGCAACCGGTTCGACAAGATCGAACCCGGGAGGGGTATGGAACACTTCTGGACCATTTCCCGGAACCTGGCACAGCTAAGGAGCGACAGCCATACCTCATTCCTGAACCTGCTGGAGAGGGAGACCGCGGGCATTCAGCCAGGGTCCGTATTGGTCCTGATTTCGACCTGGCCTGGGTTCAGCCTAACGGCTATTCAAAGATTCTTGTCCAGACGAGCCATTCTGCTGCTGCCGCTGTTGGTGGACACAACTTCCTTTGGGATCAGGAACCCCAACCGAGAAGTGATTCCTCCCGACGATGGCCAGCAATCGACCTTCCTCATTCGCAAGAGCGATGATCTAAGAAGCGTTCTGGGAGCCGCGAGAGACCATCTGGCATCTTTCTGATGAACATGCACCAGTTACCCACCATCAAACCCTCCTTGGGAACCACCGTGACGGGACGGGCGTCGACCAGCGGTATGGACCTGGTAAACCTTGCGCTGTTGGCCCTTCCATTGATGGTAGCCACATCGGTTATCAATTCCGCCGGCTGGATAAGCGGCCTGCCTCCGCTGCCCATAATCGCTGCCCTGTCGCTGTTCGCAGCGGCCTTCCTCCTCCAGACCAATCTCCCGCGCATGTTGTCCCATGCCCTGACCTTCCTGTTCGGAATAGGTGCTGCTTTTCTGCTGGGAGCCTGGACAATCGGAGGACTGGCGGGTCCGCACGACCTGGTAGGAGAGCTGGGTACCTGGTTTCAGGCCATAGGCAGCGCCGACGGAGACCGGGGCGAAGCGTCTATGGGTGTAGCTCTGACGGCAATGACGATATGGGTGGCCTACGGGACGGTGTGGCAGGCCCGCCGGCGAGCCCGAGCCCTTGCAGCCCTGGTGCCCAGCTTCGTGATGCTGCTGGTAGCCCTTGCTTTCTTACCGGAGGAGTACTACTGGTATCTCCCTGCCTTCTTGATTGCGTCGGCACCAGCCCTGGTCTTCAAGAAAGAACAGCTATGGGGCCATGAAAGGTCGCGCCGTTCCCATAGCATCAATGCTCGACCCGAAGAGACCCGGATACTCTCTCCTTCCAACGCCTTTATCCCCGCAACAATCATAGCCTTGGCGGTGCTGATAACCTGGTTCCTGCCTGCACCGGGCGAGCCCGTCCTGGCGCTGCCGGAGTCCTTTGAGGACTCCCTGTACGTCCTGGAAGAGAACTGGGCGGTGCTCTTTCAGGGAGTACCCGACAGGAAATGAGGACTGTCTTTCTATCCCCCTCGCAACCTTCCCATCGGAGAACCGGTGGAATTGGGAGATGATGTCCTGTTCGAGGTGGAATCCCCCGATGCCTACCGCTGGCGAATGAGGGTGTATGACACCTATTCCAGGGGTGGATGGCTGTACACACAGCCGCCGACGATTATCCCCACGGGCGTACCCACAGGCGAAGTCCCTGCCCACGTGACCGAATCCCTGCTGGCCCGCGAAGAGGTAGAGATAGGGGTAAAGATTCACTCCAGGTCCAACGTCCTTCTGACGGTGGGCGAACCCGTGTCTGCATCCATCACTACAAATACAGAGCTCTCATCTGCACCCTCATTTCTGATTGACCTGGAGGGAGACGGTGTCAGCTACATCCCCCCGGACCTCCAGTCCATTAGCAGCAGCCTCCAAAGCTGGACCGGCTCCGGGCAGACTGGCGCGGGCATCCAGATACCGGACCCATCAGCTTGGGAAGTTTTCTACAGCGAGGATGTGCCGGAAGGGCTGATTAACTATCTGACTACCGGGGATGCGCAAGCAGTATCTATCGGAGAGGTGGGCCTATTGCCTCCTCTAGAGGATGGGCCTACGGAGGCCCCACACCTGCTGCTCCGTCGTTCCACCGAGGGCCTATCCTCACCGGTTGCATTGCTGGGCATCCGTGTCCTGACGCCACCCAGGCGGTACACCACCGTCGGTTCTATATCAGTAGCTACGCCTGAGATGCTGCGGTCAGCTGGCACCGCTTACCCCACAAGCGTAACAGATCGATACCTCCAGCTTCCCCAGGACTTTCCCGACTCAGTGAGGGAGCTGGCCGGAAACCTGACCGCCAGCTCCGAAAGCCCTTACGACATGGCCGAGGCGATAAGAGAGCATCTAGTCAGCCTGCCCTACACCCTAGACGTGTCCCTTCCGCCCCCAGGGGAAGACTGGGTCGAACACTTCCTTTTCGTTGAACGTCGAGGATTCTGCCACAACTTTGCTTCCGCCATGGTGACCATGCTGAGGTCCCTGGGTGTGCCGGCTCGGCTGGTAACCGGAATGGCGCCCGGCATCCAGACTAATGGAGATACCACCTTCGAGGTGCAAACGAGAAACTACCACGCATGGCCGGAGGTGTACTTCCCCCGCTATGGATGGGTGGAGTTCGAGCCTACCCCGTCCGGTGTCCAGGATTCACTAGGCCAGCTGGGAACCGAAACTGGGAGTTCCGGAAACGCAGCTACCCCTTCAGACGATTGCCTGCTGGAATTCAGCCCGGCTGAATGCGAACTGCTAAGACTCGGGATTTCGGATGAACTACCGGAGGAACTTCCGGATATTCAGCCTTTCCCCCGCGCCGATTCACCCCCTCCGGGCGGCTTCGATATCCCATTCGACGGATGGCCATACTTTGCGGTATTGGTAGTGCTGGCGGTCTTGCTACCTCTGGGGACCGTCTATTACCTACGCCGCCTGGCCACCAGGGGAGGCTTAGTGGTATATGCATACACGATGATGTGCTTGCTTGGAAGCGTGGCTGGGATTCGGCGCCGCAGCCAGGAAACCCCTTGGGAGTACAGCTCCAGGTTGATCAGCGCCCTCCCGGACCGGGCCGAAGCGGTCCGACTTGTTACAGAGCGTTATGTTAACTTGCGGTACGGGGGGTCCCATCGAAGAATATACACCGAGGAGATGTGGAGTTTTCGCGCAGCCTGGGCAATAGTGCGCCGGGGTCTGCTCAAGCTGATAGCCTCGCGCATCATACCAAGGCGGAGGCCCCGTTCCAGTTACCCCGGCTAGCCGGCCCCTGCCGGGCTCCGAAGGTCCGGACTGCTCCTGATCTTGTCAACGGCCTCGAACAGGTCAGGCCTCTGGACACCCAGGTGCACGGCGCTGTTCATATCTCTCTGAGCGCGGTCATCGTCACCCAGCAGAAGGTAGGCCAGGCAGCGTCCCGCATAGGCTTCACCCAGTGAGGCATCCAAGCCTATGGCTGTGTCGTAGTCGTCCAACGCATCCTGGAACTGCTTTAGTCTTAAGTTCGCGATTCCCCTGTTGCTGAAGGTTGCCGCATCCCCCGGGTCAAGCCGGATGGCAATTGTGTAGTCCTCCAAGGCCAATTCGTAGTCACCCAGCTGGTGATATGCATTGCCCCGGTTGTTGTAGGCATCCGCAAGGGCCGGGTTAATGTGCACCGACCTGTTGTAATTCTCGATGGCCTTTTCGTGCTCACCCAGGTTGAAGTAGGCAACCCCCCTGTTGGTGTAGGCCTCGGCAAACCTGGGGTTGATCTCCACCGCAGTGTCGTATGAGACTAATGCCTCTCCATACTGCCCCAGGGACTGCAGGTCGTTGCCCAGGTTGTAGTGGGCCACTGCGTCCCATGGGTCCAGCTTGACAGCCATCCTGTGGTCGTCCAGGGCCTGCTCGTAGCGGCCCATGTGCTGAAATGCCGCGCCTCGGTTGTTGAAAGCATCGGAGTACAGGGGGTCCAGCTTGATAGCGTGGTCGTACTCTCGAAGGGCCTTCTTGTATTCCCTAGCCCGCACCAGATCGTTACCCTGCAGTTTGTGGAGGACCGCATTCTCCTGGCCTTCTGCGGACCCCACCTTGAAAAATGAGGTCCAGAACCGGTTCCATTTCCCCTGGTTCTTGAGGTCAAAGTTGCATTGCTCGCAGGCTTCAGTGTCTCCATTAAGTCTAGCTTGACAATTGGGGCAGAAATTCATTGAGCGAATGGACTCCTTACCCGGGTTGCCGCCCTCTAAGAACAAGAAATCCCATAGGCACCGACGACACCAGCACTAGCAGAAGGGCCGCAACCGCGGCCTGGGCGAACATCGCTTCGGTGGCAGCCGACCACACAGATGTGGCCAGTGTGGTGAAACCCAGAGGCCCCAGTATGAGCGTGGCGGGAAGTTCTTTCATAGTTAGTAGGAAAGCAAGGGCAGCCCCGGCAAAAATGCCTGACCTTAGTAAAGGTATGGTTATGATACAGAAGGCACGCACCGGAGAAGAACCCAATCCGCGTGCAGCTTCTTCCAACTTTGGGCTTATCTGGAGCAGGGAAGCCCGGATGCTCCCCAGGGCGGATGGCAGGAACAGCACCACATAGGCGAACACCAAAAGCAGCAAGCTCTGGTAGAGAGGCGATGCGTAGTTGGAAGCGAAGAACACCAGCGCCAGGGCGATGGTGATACCCGGCAGCGCAAAGCCCACGTAGCTCAATCGCTCGATCACGTTGGCAACCAAGCTGGGATAGCGCACCACCATAATGGCTACCGGCAAGGCGGCGAGAGCGATGGCTGCGGCCGACAGGCTGGAAACGTAGAAGGAGCTCCAGGCCGCCCCCCAAACGAAGGACATGGATTCCTCGGAGGAGAATCCCCGCACAACCCAGTACAGCAGTATGGCAACGGGAATCGCCAGGGATGCCAGGACGACTACGGCGCAGTACCCCATGGCCGGCCATCGCCATCTGCCCAGGGGCACAAAAGGAGCCGGCCTGTCCGGCCCGGGGGTGCTGTCGAAGTACTTGAACCGGGCCCGAGTCCCCGCCTCGGTTACTATGATGAGAAGGGCCAGCACCACCAGTGCCATGGAAAGGGCGGCGGCAATCGTGCGGTCCAGGGCCGAATCGTACTGGATGAATATGGCGGCGGTGAAAGTCTCATACTGCAAGAGGGATACGGCGCCAAAGTCGCTCAGCGTGTAGAGCCCCACCAGCAGGGCGCCGGCGGCTATGCTGGGCTTGAGCTGGGGCAGGATAACCTCGAAGAAGGTGCGCCATCGGCTGCTCCCCAGGTTCCGGGATGCTTCTTCCAGGGATGCGTCCAGCTTCCCCAGCCCCGCACTCACTGTCAGCAGCACGTAGGGGTAGCTCAGCAGGGTCAGGGTCAGGAGAGCCCCTGGGAAGCCGTAGATATCAGGCAGGCGCTCCACCGCAAAGGCCCATTCCAGGGCCTGCTGCAGCATCCCCCTAGGTCCCAGGGCTACGATGACGAGAAATGCCCCAATATAGCTGGGGATCACAATAGGCAGGCTCACCAGGATGGACCAGACTCTTCGGAAAGGCAGGTCCGTACGGACCGTGAGCCAGGCAAGGGGTACCGCTATAACAACACATGCGGCGGACACCGTTCCCACCAGCAGCAGCGACCTGAGGAGAATCTCCAGGGTGCGGGAGCGAAACAGCAGCTCCCACGTCTCAGAACCAGCCCCAAGAGTACGAATCGCGAGGTACAAGATAGGCAGGGCCATGCCCAATGCCACAAGCGTTGCCGGTGCGCCGATGGCGAGCGGTGGTATGGCGCCGCCCATTATGCTCGCCCGTAAGTTCAGGACCCTTGGTGCAGAGGCCGGATTCCCCTTCATACGGTCCTTACGGCAGTATTCCCGTTTCCCTGAGCAGGTCCAAGGTTCCCTGGGCATCGGACAGGTCGCTCAGGTCGATGTCCGGCGGATTTAGCTCGTCCAGGGGCAGCAGGCCTTCTTGGTCAGGATGCACTCCAACAAGGGGATACTCGAAGGTCTCTTCCGCGAAATACTTCTGGGTCTCGGCGCTGAGCAGGAACCTGATTAATCTCTCTCCCTGTTCCCTATTGTCAGAGGTGCGCAGGACCCCTGCTCCGGCCGTCAACAGCAGCGCCCCTGGGTCCCCATTGCCGATGTAATGGTTTCTGGCGCCGAAGCCGTCGCCCTCCGATTCCAGGAAGCGATGCAGGTAATAGTGATTAACGAAACCTACATCTATCTCGCCATTGGCCGCAGCCTGGACAGTTGTAGTGTTGTTG
Organism: Dehalococcoidia bacterium; assembly: GCA_021296025.1. Taxonomy (GTDB): domain Bacteria; phylum Chloroflexota; class Dehalococcoidia; order Lucifugimonadales; family JAGWBF01; genus JAGWBF01. The sequence goes on from JAGWBF010000061.1 coordinate 8,612, forward strand.
GGGTACGAGCGCGGTTCATTTGCCTGGATTCCCTCCAGCCATTTGCGGGTCTCATCATCGCCTAGAACTACACGCATTCCGGTGACAAATGCCTGGAAGGAGGCGTTTTGGGGAGGCCAGCCGATGCGCTCCTTCCATATCGGGTCCGTGAACCCCAGGATCGAATCTGGCAGATCTATTTCGGGGTTGATATTATCGGTATTGTAAACCACAGTCCTGGCCCTGCCCGACGTACCTACCCATTCCCCATCTCCTGCACGGTATTTCTCATCTACCATGCTCAGAATGTCGTCGGGCAAGACGGCCAGCTTGCCTTCCGAGGACAGGACCCCCAGAAAGCCCGGGTCTTGCAAGAACACCACATCGGCGGGGGAGCCGTCTCCCTCCTC
>JAGWBF010000062.1 GCA_021296025.1 Dehalococcoidia bacterium
GTGGATATGGATTCGACACTGGAAGTGCAAGCTGGGAAATCTGTACCCCGCATATTTGCCGAAAACGGAGAAGCATCCTTTCGACAGATGGAAAGGGTGCTGCTGGAGCACATCTGCCAGGAGAATAATCAAGTTATATCCACCGGGGGTGGTGTGGTTGTTGATGAGGAGAACCGTGCCTTAGTCCTGAATAGGGGCTTGGTGGTCTGCCTGGAGGCATCGCCGGAGACCATATGCCGGCGCCTGGCAGATGAGGGGGAGGGCGGAACGGAGCGTCCCCTGCTATCCGGCCCCGCCTCCCTGGAGCGTATTCGGAAAATCAAGGCTGAGAGGCAGGGCTGCTACTCCATCGCACACCACACAGTCGACACCGAGTCTCTGACATTGGATGAGGTTGCTTCAGCCGTCGTCGGTCGCTACCGGGAGCTTGCGGGAATCGGCCCGGGCACTGCTGGCCGGAACTAATAGAGGCTCCCCATCTCGCTATAGACCGCTAAAGGCTGCGAGATACGTAGACGACAAACGGGGCGGTAGAGCATAATCAGCCAATGCTGTTTCCCAATGCAGGAGTGGAGGTCAGCCCCGTCCTGCTTCTCTTCCTGGGTTTGGTTGTCGGCACGCTCAGCGGCTTCTTTGGGGTAGGAGGAGGCTTCCTGATCACCGGGGGCCTGCTGGTTTTCGGAGTCCCGCCCCTCTTCGCTGTCGGCACTGGCCTGACCCTCATAGTGGGGTCCTCCATAATCAATACCCTCAAGCATCGACGCATTGGAAATGTGGACATCAAACTGGGAGCCCTGATGGTCGTTGGGACCGTTCCGGCTGTGTTCCTGGCGGAGGAATTGAACCAGTGGCTGGAGAAGGCTGGAGTAGCGGGGCCGGTCCTGCGCTATACCTATGTGGTGGTCCTGGCCGCACTGGCGGGTTATAAATTCTATGATCACTGGAAGGCCAGCCGATGGCTGGTGGGCGGCCAAGGGGATGCTGTATCGACAAGTTCTCTGATCGGGAGGGTGCACGCACTGCGTATTCCCCCCGCATCCATACCCGTTCCGTGGCTGGGCAGGGTCTTTACCACGACGACGCTGCCCAAGTCCGGGATAGAGAGGATCTCTGTCTGGGTCCCTGTGGGCATCGGTTCTGCCATTGGGTTCATGGCGGGACTTCTGGGAGCAGGAGGTGGATTCATCCTCCTGCCGGTCCTGATTTTCGTCCTGGGAGTGCCGACCACGGTTGCTGTGGGCACGGACTTGTTCCAGGTGGTGATCACAGGTTCGGTGGGATCTTTCCTGTATTCCCTGGAAGGTCGTGTTGACCTTGTAATGTCGGTTATGATGTTGGGGACAGCATCTGCGGGTTCCCAGCTTGGGGTTGCTGCTGCCCGATATGTGGATGGGGCCAGGATCAGGTTCCTATTCGGACTAACCATGATCGCGGGAAGTGTTTCCGTCGCCTTGAGGGAGGTCTCCGAGAGCGTCTCCGGGCTGGACTACCTGGCAGATATGGGCTCTGTCCTGCTTCTGGGGACCGCCGGGGCAATGTGCCGGGTAGTGGGAGGGCTGCTGGTTGCAGCCAAAAGGAAGAATCGAGCCGAGTTCGCCTAGGGTCTTAAATGGTGACGACGGGAATGACCTGGTAGAAACAAAGGGGGAAAAGAGGAATGCCTAGCTACGTGCTGCTGCTCAATTACACCGACGAAGGAATGAGGAACATCAAGTATCTGCCCCAGCATGTCAACGCCTTTCGCCAAGCCATCGAAATAGCGGGCGGACACCTGTCCAACGTGTTCCTGACCATGGGCCAGTTCGACATGGTGGCGGTAGCGGAGGCAGCCAGCGATGAGGTGTGCGCTTCAATAGCCCTGGGCCTGTCCAGCCTTGGCAATGTGCGGTGCACCACCCTCAAGGCTTTCGGAGAAACCGACCTGCCACATATTGTCGAGAATATACCTTCGTTGGAAGATGAGTTCTCCCGCATTTTAAAGGAGTTCAGGTCAGCTTAGCCGGCCTGTCGCATCCCTTCCGACGAAGGTCCGGACGGCGGTCTCTACCAGCTCTGGGGGAACGTCGCGCCGAACGGCGGTTTTCCCCACGTTTTCCAGCAGCACCCACCTGATGGAACCGGCCACAGTCTTCTTGTCCATGGACATGGTCTGCAGCACCAGCTCCGGCTCTCCGTCGGGAGCGGTTAGGGGTAGGTCGAAACGTTGCAGCAGCCTCTGCTGACGGTGGAACACCTCCTCGGACAGCAGCCCCATATGGTAGCTTATGAACGCGGCAGCCATCATGCCCACGGAAACCCCCTCCCCGTGCATGTACCGTCCGTAGCCCGTACTCGCTTCCAGGGCGTGCCCCACGGTGTGCCCGTAGTTGAGGAGGATACGACGCCCCAAGGTCTCCCTTTCGTCCTCGGTGACTATTCCCGCCTTGATGGCGATGCTTCGACGGATGACCTGCAGCGACACCTCCGGCTCCAGGGCCATCAAATCCTCGGCGTGTTCCTCGAAGATGTCCAGGAGGCCCGGGTCCAGGATAAAGGCGGCCTTTATAGCCTCGGCCCAGCCTTCGGCCAGCTCCCGCTTTCCCAGGGTTACCAGGGCGCTGGGGTCCGCCACCACAGCCCTTGGTTGATAGAAGGAACCCACCAGGTTCTTGCCGTGAGGAAGATTGACTGCAACCTTGCCCCCGATGGAAGCGTCCACCATGGCCGCCATGCTGGTAGGCACCTGCACCAAAGGCATTCCCCGGAGGAAGGTGGCTGAGACGAAGCCTGCCAGGTCTCCCACAACGCCGCCTCCGACCGCCAAAACACCGTGCCCCCGCTCTGCCTTGCGCTCAGCCAGCCAGGAGTAGATAGCCTCGGACAGCTCCAGGGACTTGCTTGGCTCGCCGGCCGGAACGATAAAGCAGTGGGCTTCGATACGGCTGACCTGGCAGGAGCGCTGTACCCGACGCCCGTGAAGGGGGAACACCCGATCGTCGGAGATGATGTAGACAGGGCCTGTCAGTCCCAACTCCAGGAGCTGGCTTCCCACCGAGTCGAGGAGGTCCCAGTCGGAGTAAATGGGGTAGCTCCCATATGAGTGGGTCACGGTTGCGGCTATTTCCGGTAGAGCTGTTGTCACGTTGCCTCCAGGGTACCTTGGCCCGAGTGGCGGATTTGGGGATGGTGGGCATCGTTCATCATCTGCCGCCCTTTCGGGGCTGGACAATGAGACGAGGGATGCGCAGTACCATCTCCCAGAACCCGTATAGTGTCAGGGATGTGACAATCATGGTCCCCAGGACGATGAAGGCCCAGGGTAGGCGGTGCTCGCTCAGGGAGATGAGAAAATTGCTCAGCTCTTCGTACATAACCATCGAAATCCCGCAGGTCCCGCTGCCAATTGTACGGGAAACCGGTGGACCTGCCTAACTTCTACGTGCATAGATTATACTGGACTTGAGGCGATATGGCTTCCGACGCGATCTACGAACTCGTTAAAACCTCCGGTCGAGCCCGGCTTGGCAAGCTGACCACCAGTCACGGCGTTGTCGCCACGCCTGCCTTCATGCCCGTGGCAACCCAGGGAAGTGTCAAGACCCTGACCACCGATGAGGTGGGCGACTTGGGCGCTCAGATACTCCTTGCTAACGCCTACCATCTCTACTTGCAGCCAGGGGTGGATGTCGTGAAAGGGCTGGGAGGTCTCCACACGTTCTGCCGGTGGGATAAGCCCATACTGACCGATAGCGGGGGCTTCCAAGCCTACAGTTTGGGAAGCGGGAGCAAGGTCAGCGATGACGGAATAACCTTTCGCTCCCACATAGACGGCAGCAGCCATTACCTGACGCCGGAATCAGCCGTCGACCACCAGGTACATCTGGGTGTGGATGTGGCCATGTGCCTGGACCAGTGCATCGCCTTCGAGGCTTCCCGTGAGCAGGTAAAGCATGCCATGGACAGGACCCATCGATGGGCTGAGCGCTCCAAGGCAGCCCATGAGCTAAGGGCTGCACCGGAGCAGTACCTGTTCGGCATCGTCCAAGGTGGGCTCTATGCCGACCTCCGGCGGGAGTCGGCGGAGGCCATCACCTCCCTGGACTTCCACGGCTATGCTGTGGGAGGACTTGGCGTTGGCGAGGCCAAGGGGCCCATGTACGAGGTGGCAGAGCTTACAACTGGAATGCTTCCTCCTAGCAGGCCCCGTTACCTGATGGGGGTCGGTTCTCCCGAGGACCTGGTGGAAGGGGTGGCTTCGGGTATCGACCTGTTCGATTGTGCCCTTCCTACGCGGGTCGCCCGCAACGGCAGCCTCTTCACCGCTGAGGGCAGGGTAGACATAACTCACCGACGCTTTCAGGGTGCGACGGGTCCGGTCGAGGAGGGTTGTGACTGTTACGGATGCCAGCGGTTCTCGGCGGGATACGTCAGGCATCTGTTCAAAGCCCGGGAGATTCTAGGCCTCTGCCTAGCCACCCTTCACAACCTGAGGTTCATCCTGCGCTTGATGGAGAGCATACGGGCGGCTATAGAGGTCGATGGATTTGATGCGTTCCGCACGTCGTTCCACGGGAGCTACGTGCCGACGGACCAGGAGGCCCGGCTGGAACAGAAGAAGAGGTGGGTGGCTAACCGGGGAATCCCTACGGACTGCTAGCTGTAGAGGCGGCCCATCCAGGGAAGTGTGGCCAACAGAAGACGGGAGGCTAGGTTGCTCCTCCCGCCACAGCGGGAACTATGCTCAACTCATCGCCCATCTTGGTGGAGGTTTCCATTCCCTGAAGGAACCGGACATCTTCGCCATTAAGGTATATGTTCACGAAATAGCGAATCTCCCCCTCCTCGGCCACCAGCCGGTCCTTGAACCCGGTGTAAGTGGAGTCCATTGCTTCGATGATCTGTCCCAGGGTATCTCCGTCGATCTCCACCTTGTCCTGCCCGTTTGTCACCCGGCGTAAGGGGGTAGGAATGCGAACCACCGTTCCGCTCATTTTCGTTCACTCTCCTCGTGCTTGGATGAGGCCCACGCTCATCCTTCGATAACGTCTCCGCTAACCGGGTCCACTCGCACACCCAGGGAGCTAACCCAGCTTACTCCCCGTTCAATCTCCTGGTCGGTGCCTTCTATCTCCAGCACAAGCCATCCCATGTTCTCCCGCACGTCGGCCCTGCGTATGTTGGTTACCAGGTCGAAGTCCTTGCCCAGCCGGTACGTGATGGGCTGGGTTACCAGGTCGGTGGGGAAGGTAAATCTGTAGCGCAGCTTCGCCATGGGTCCCCTAGTTTCCGCCCGCCTTCTGCCCATTCAGGGCCTGCTCGAAGGAGCTAATGCTGGGATCTATAAGCAAGGGATGCACCACATCTTCCACTGCTTCCTGGGTCTTGAGTCCGTTTCCAGTGATGTAGGCCACCGTGAGCTCATCCCGCTTTATGGCCCCGCTGGATGCCAGGTACCGGAGCCCCGAAATCACGACGCCCCCGGCCGTCTCGGTGAAGATGCCCTCGGTCTCGGCCAGGAGCTTTATGCCCTCGGTCACGCTCTCTTCAGGGACGGCGTAGGCCGAGCCTCCGCTCTCACGAAGGGTCCTGATGGCATAGATACCGTCGGCCGGGTTCCCGATGGCCAGGGACTTGGCAACGGTGTTCGGCTTCACCGGCTTGATAATGTCGTCTTCAGACTCGAACCCATCTACGATGGGGGCGCATCCGGCTGCTTGGGTCAGGTGCATCTTCGTTGTAACAGGAGCGTCCAGAAGGCCAAGGGACTCCAGCTCCTTGTAGCCCTTGTAAATCTTCGTGTACATGGAGCCAGAAGCTGAAGGCACCACTGCGTGCTGAGGGGCCCGCCAGTTCAGCTGCTCCGCCACCTCATAGCCGAGGGTCTTGCTGCCTTCGGCGTAGAAGGCGCGCATGTTGATGTTTACGAAAGCCCAGTTCCAGTTGTCCCCCACCTCGCTGCACAGCCGGTTGACCTCGTCGTAGCTGCCCTTTATAGCCACAACCGTAGGGGCATATATGGCGGCGCCGATCACTTTGCCGGCCTCCAGGTCTGCAGGGATGAACACCACTGCTTTCATTCCCGCCCGGGCGGCATGGGCGGCCACCGAACAAGCCAGGTTGCCGGTGGAGGCGCATGCCAGGGTTTCGAAGCCGAACTCCAGGGCCTTTGTGGCTGCGACGGAAACCACCCGGTCCTTGAAGGAGTAGGACGGGTTTACGCTGTCGTTCTTGATGTAGAGGTTGTCCAAGCCAAGGAGCTTGCCCAGGTTCTTCGACTTGACCAGGGGGGTAAATCCGGCGTTGATGTCCACAGCATCGGTCCCATCCACCGGCAGCAAATCCTGGTACCGCCACATGCTCAAGGGGCCGCTGGTGATGCGGTCCCGGCTTATGATGCGGGCAATGGCATCATAGTCGTAGGCAACTTCGAGGGGGCCGAAGCAGAAGTCGCAGACGTTGAGAGGTTCTGTGGGGTAGGTCCTGCCGCACTCACGGCAGCGGAGGCCGGTAACAAAAGCCACTATTAAGATGCCTTGATGGGTTGATGTGGGGCTCGCAGTAACGATGCCCTAACGGTGATGGTACCAAAGGGCATGTAGGATGTCAACGCGAGGGGGCCCTTCCTCCCCCCTTTGGCGGCGCCTCTGCTCAAGCCTGAAGGGCGTCTCTGCGTTCGGCTAGGCAGCAGCGACAAGGGCCCGGAGGGCAGGGCGCTGGGCGTCGTCGAGGGAACGTATCTTCACGTGGCGCATCCGCGCCCCCGTTCCTTCCAGCAGCCCCTCCGGGTCGGACAAGCCTGTGCCTCTGTAGAAACCCAGGTTCACCCACGCGGAATGGGGCAGAATGTAGGCATATCCGTCAATCATCTTTCTCGGCCCCACGCCATAGGTTGCCGCCCGGTCCCCCAGGCGGACGACCTCGCAGGAGTCTGGGTGCACGTCCAGGACCATCTCCCTCAGAGCGCTGATGACCGGGCGTAGGGGTTCCTTGGTCAGGCTGAGCAGGTCATCGAATGAACCGATTCTGGCAGGCGACATCTCCCTCCTCTACCTGTAGCGAAGTCTTCATCTGTCCAATCTAATGCAGTGACAAGCTGACATAACATTAGTATAATAAGTTGATAGCGATTTATTAATTATGGTACTAGACATATATATAAATACCTCTGGCTATATTGACAATCTGGCTCTTTGCCACGTAGAATTTTACTGGAGAACACATACAGAGAACGGCCATGGAGAACTTCTACGCTCGCCTCGGCGTTTCCAAGGAAGCCTCCGAAAAGGAGATACGCCAAGCATACCGGAAAAAGGCCCGGCAGCTCCATCCTGACCTTAATCCGGGAAATGCGGAGGCTGAAGACGAGTTCAAGAAGATCAACGAAGCCTACGAGGTGCTCTCCGACCCCGACAACAGAAAGAGCTACGACAAGTACGGAGACAACTGGCGTTACGCCGACCAGCTTGACCAAGCCCAGGCAAACGGCCAGAGTTTTCACAGCCGACGCTACAGTTACGGCTATGGAGATGGGGACTCGGGATTCAACTTTTCGTCTATTCCCACCAGCGACTTCTTTGCCGACGTATTCTCCGGCATGGGAGACATGGGGACCTCGCCGGCAAGATATTCAGCGGAGCTGACCTTGGAGGAAGCCTTCGCCGGAACGGTCCGGTTGGTCGAAACAGCTACCGGCAGGTCGGGACAGCCTAGAAAGCTGGAGGTGAAGATACCTCCGGGGGTCGATACCGGCTCCAAGGTTCGCATTCCCGTTGGAAACAACCGGGGCCAGCAGATTTATCTTCACATTACCGTCAAGGACCATCCACGCTTCCAGCGCTCGGGCACCGACCTGACGACGGAGGTGGAAGTACCGATGTCCGATGCTGTACTCGGCGGTGAAGCGCCGGTCCGGACCATGACTGGCCAGGTGATGCTGGCCATTCCAGCGGAGACCCAGAACGGGCAGACCTTCAGGCTGGCAGGCCAGGGTATGCCGCACCTGAAAGATTCGAATAAGAGGGGAGACCTACTGGCAACCACCAAGGTAGTCCTTCCCAAGGGCCTCACCGAAGAGGAGCGAGACCTTTTCCGGCAGATCCGTGAGCTACGGTATGCCAAGGAGAAGCGAGCATGATGGTTGACTATGGGTTCCATGATGAACCTTGCTATGTCATAAGCGTAGCGGCCCGGATGGTGGGGGTGCACGCCCAGACCCTTCGGTACTACGAGAGAGTGGGGTTGGTGGAACCCTCCCGGTCGATGGGGAAGCAGCGACTTTATTCACCCAGGGATATCGAGCTGCTAAGAAGGATCAAGGCTCTCACGGACGAGATGGGAGTGAACCTGGCGGGTGTGGAGGTAGTCCTGAAACTGATGAATCGTGTCAACCAACTGGAAGCTCAGGTCAAGGATCTAGCTGCCGAGGTCGATCGCCTAGGTGAATCAAGACAGAGCTACAGGCGAGAACAGGCCTGAAGGAGATAAGGTGATGGTACTGAGTCCTGAAAAATTTACCGAACAGGCACGACAGGTGTTGTCCGACTCCCAAGCCATTGTTCGCCGGTACCGCCACAGCCAGTGGGATGTGGAGCATGTGCTGCTGGCGCTGCTGGAACTGGAGTCGGGCCTGACTGCCGATGTTCTGGGCAAGCTGGGAATCCTTCTCGAGCCGGTGCGGGACCAGGTGCGGGGAGCCCTGGAGAAGTTCCCGAAGATGGCTACCGAGACGAATCAGATTTACGCAACTCCCAGGGCCGCCCAGATGCTGGAGAACGCCCGCCTGGAAGCGGAGCACATGAAGGATGAGTTCATCGGAACCGAGCACCTGCTAATCGCCGCCACCATGGAGCGCGATGGTGAGTCCCGGCAAATCCTGAAAGATGCCGGAATCGACCAGGAGAACGTTTATCGGGCCTTGATGCAGGTACGGGGAAGCCACAGGGTCGACGATCCCAGGGCCGAGAGCAAGTATCGCTCCCTCGAAAAGTACAGCATCGACCTGACAAAGCTTGCTGAAGAAG
>JAGWBF010000063.1 GCA_021296025.1 Dehalococcoidia bacterium
CCTTATAGTATCCGGCCACTAGTCCCAAGAAGACTCCGATGAAAGATGCTATGACCACTCCTGAAAATGCCACTGCCAAGGAGATTCGACCGCCGTATATGATCCTGCTGACCATGTCTCGGCCAAGGTGGTCGGTCCCCAGGAGGAAGTATCTGTATTCATCGGGGTAGGCATCTACTACCTCACCCTGCCTGTTAATCGTTACGTCGTCGGACAGAGGAGGTTCGTGGCGCAGGTGGAGGTTCTGGTTCGATCCTGCACCATCGTCGGCGTAGGGGGAAACCCAAGGTGCAAAGACCGCTGACACGACTATGAGTACGATCAAAAGCCCCGCTATCAGCGTAACCTTGTCGGACAGCAAGGACTGCACCAACGAGTGGTTGTAGAAGGCTGCCAGCTTTGCTGACACCCCCGAATTCGCAGCAACGGTTCCGATCTGTCTCATTCCTTACCCCGACTTCGGTTTCTGCCGCCCGCGGCCTTAACCTGCACTACTTGTAACTGATCCTAGGATCGAGATACGTGTACACCACATCTACGAACAAGTTGATAAACATCACAACAAGAACTATCACAAATATCGACGCTGTAACAACCGGGAGGTCTCGGTCGTTGATGCCGTTGATGATCAGCAAGCCCAATCCCGGCCATGCAAAGATAACCTCCACGACCGTGGAGCCGTTCATGTAGAGGGCAAGCTCATCGCCCATTACTGTCACAATGGCTATGGCTGCGTTTTTCATCACGTGGCCGTACAGGACCGTCCGCTCGGAAAGCCCCTTTGCCCGGGCTGTTGCCACGTACTGCTTTCCCATCTCATCCAGCATGGTAGCCCGCGTGATCTGAGCGTTTCGCGCAATCACATTGGGACACAGGGCAATGGCTGGCAATATCATGTACCTGATGCTCTCCCACCCGGTATCCCAGGGGAAGTCCGCAAACCCGGATGTGGGTAATACCCTTATCCAAACGGCGAAGATAAGTATCAACATCAGCGCCAGCCAGAATCCCGGGATGGATATGGCTGCGAAGGTGAGGATATTTACCAACCGGTCAAAGATCGACCTGGGCCTCTGGGCGGCAATCACCCCTATGGGAATGCCGAGCATCCCGATAGCCCAGACTGCGACGGCAAGAAATGCTGTGTTCGGCAGCTTCTCCATCACCAGCTGCATGGCCGGCACGCCGTTACGCAGAGAGTTGCCAAAGTCGAATCTGAGCAGCCCCCAGTAGAACTCAACAAACTGGGTATAGAGGGGTTTGTCGTAACCGAGCTTTATGGTCAGAGCTTCGATCTGTTCCTGGGTAGCATCGTCGGGAAGCTGAAGTGCGACTGGATCCCCCAGGATATGGATCATGATGAACAGGAGGGCCATCAGGCCAAGTACTATGAGAACCGAATGGGCCGACCGCCTGATCAAGTAATTTCGCATAAGAAGACCTCAGCCCCTTGCCTGGTTTTCCAGATCAAACACACCCGCGCATCGCTGGGTGGCCTTTGGCCCCTGCCCTATCCGCCTCTGGGGTGATCGCTTGCTGGTCACAGCTCTTCCAAAGACATCTAAAAGCAGGTTTGTTCTTGCGCTGAACGATGCTGGCGGAGCCAGCCCGTATTAGGCGGGAATGTATCATAAGTTTCCCCGACTGTCAACGGATTTCATAGCTCCGCGGAGAGAAGTGCAAAAGTCCATAAAGTGATGTTGTAGTACTGCCTATTTTGTGCTGAAAGCGCCGGAGAGAACCAGAGCCGGCGCTTTCGTATTACCGTAGCCCCAAGCGGATGTCCACCAGCCTCCATCTGTGCTAATCTCACTCTGCACTCTCCCACAAGTGTGAACCGTTCCTGGGCTTCAGGTGGGGAACTCTACAGCCTGGAAGTTTTGCTTGCATTGCCACTTGATCGTGGCCTGGGCGGTAGCTTATAGGAGAGTATGCCAACCTTCCGATCAAGGGGTTATATTTGGGCTCCTATGCCACGGCCGCCCAGAACCCCCCTTTCTGCGGAAGTCACACTTAGTCACAGGGGGGGCACATGTTCGCTCTATACCATCCGCTCAAGGGACGCGCGCTTTGGTGCGCGCTGATTCTTCTTATTCACGGGTTAGTTACCGTGGTTACCATCGCCTTCACATTCGTTGAACTCGACTTGCTCTCAAGGATCGAACGTGGAGAGAACGTTCCCTACCACGAGCTTATAAGCAGCGATGACAGGATGTTGGTAATTGGCTGGGTCTATATAGCATCCATCGTGATCGCCGGTGCCGCTTTCATCTTCTGGATGCACCGGGCATACCGGAACCTTGAGCCATTGATGGGAAGGTTTCAGGAGCATTCCCCATGGTGGGTCATCTTCGGATGGATCATCCCGATTATTTCGTTGTTCCGGCCATATCAGTTGATGAAGGAAATCTACCGGGATAGCTCGCCGGGACTCCCCTACCGAGGCGATACAACGCCGTTGTTGCCGTTCTGGTGGGCTTTGTGGCTAGTCGGCGGGTGGATTGGCACCTTCGCTGGCAATCTTATGTTCCGAGGCGAGACCGCGAGAGACCTTATCATGGCGGATCGGTTCTACGTCGTCACCGATGCTCTGGCGCTGGCCGCGCTTGTCTTTGCTCTGGTCTTGGTCCATCGCATTACATCGAACCAACAGACGAAGTATGAAGGGAACATCGCCGCTGCCTCTTCTGCCTAAAGCTCGTCGGTAGGTTGATGGGGGACCCTGCTGCTCCGTAGGATGGAAAGACCGCCGGGAACAATCGGCGGTCCTAGGAATCCCTAGTGTAGTGGCACCCTCAGCACACGCCACCACATCACACCGCAGATAGACTTTGCAAATTTGCAGGTACCCGGGGCTTCCAAGAGAAAGGATAAGCCCCGATGCCCAAATGTAAACAGCGCAGCTTTCCGATCCCTGATGATGGTCTGTCTCCCGGCTATATCTTGGTCCCGCCTCCTTGGTACAAACAGTTCTGGTTAAGGCGACTGGCTGCCTTCGATGTGATTCTCCGTACCGCCCGTAACGAAGAGTTCTTGGTCGGTACGGCCCGTTCTCACACTAATTTTTCCGACTTCCATCATACTGCCCCAGGTTCGCCCCACATATGGCAGGGACTTTGCACTTCTTTCATAGCTCCGGACAGTATTAGTGCCTCAGGTCACAATCCTGAGGCACTAATAGACTCATCTAGATGGTGCTGCCGGCGTTAGGCTCCCTTTAGACGTACTTCAGGTACTTGGCAAGCCAGTCGAGTATGTATCCCCATGCGATATGGGCGGCTTCCGGCCTGTAGGAGTCCCGGGAATCGGAGAAGAAGGCGTGGGCTGCTTCATTCAAGCCATGGGCTTCCACTGTCTTCCCGGCCTTTTTCAGCTCAGCTTCGATCTTCCCCATGTCCTCGGGGGTTGGGTTGGTATCTTCTACGCCCGAGATCAGCAAGATGGGACATGAGATGTTCTTCACGCGATCGACGACAGGAACGGGGTTGGCATCGGTGGGGTTGATGGCATTGTTGGGGTAGCAGGAGATCACCACCTTTGCATCTTTGGTGGCCGAAGCGAAGGACAATGCAACCGTGCCACCAGAGCAGAAGCCGATGATGCCGATCCTATCGCTGTCCACACAGTCCAGGGTCTTCAGGTAGTCGAGGGCACCCTGCATATCGCCATCAGCCTGTGCATGGGGTCTGCTCCTGAGTGCGGCCCCAGCGGGTCCCATATCGTGGTCCAGCTCTTCGATGGAGCGGAAGCCGCTGCGTGTGTACAGAGCAGGCATTATGGAAACGTACCCGAACAGGGCCAAGCGACGGGCTACATCCTTAACGTGCTCCTCTGTGCCATGGATACCATGGGGGAACACCACCGCAGGGAAGACGCCTTCCTCTTCAGGGCGCATCAGGTACGCGGGGATCTCATCCCCATTGGCACCCTTGATCTTGACCTCGGTGGGGTTCATGTCCGAATACCGATAAACCCCTGCTGGGGGAATAATGTCTGCCTTGGTTCGCGTCTTAATTGCTGTTGCCACTATTTACAGCCTCCAGCTTATGAGATTTTGCTGTTCACAAGGGCTCTCGCGGGCTGCTCAATCGCAGGCCCGGGAATCCTCGTTGGACAAGTGTTAGAATGCCACATCCCCCGGTAATTGTCCAGTCCCGACATCCTAGTGCCAGTCATGCGAAGAAGGCATGACAACCCCCGAGGGGATAGCCTTCACATCTGTTGCAATGATGTTGGTCATGCCATCCCACCTGGATATGTAGCCCGACACCCGGATCACCTGGTTCGCCAGCTCTCTGCGGTGCTTGGTGAACAGGTCGTGCCATATTATGACCTGAGCGTCGCCCGTTTCATCCTCTATGGTCACAAACACCGTGCCGTCTCGCCCACGGGGATGCTGCCGTGCCACAGGCCAGCCCGCTATCACAACCTCTTCGGACTCTTCGCACTTTTCCACCTCCGCAGTGGCCAGCACCCCCGGGTCCAGGCTGGGCCTCACGAACTCCATCAGGTGTCCCCTGGGATAGATACCCATTGTGGCATACTCCCATCGCATCTTCTCAGCATCGGAGAAGTCCTGCATCTCCGGTACGCTGTCCTCCGTAGATATGGACAACGCCATTTGTCCGCCCTTCTTTGGTCGAAAGTGGAGGCCCGTCTCCCACAAAGCTTCCCTGCGGTTCTTCGTAATGCCGTCAAAGGCCCCGGCCATCACCAGGGAGCGCACCGCCGGCGGCTTTATCCCCGTCCGTTGAGCCAGGTCGCTCCCGTTTGCGTATGTCCCCCTGCGTTCCCTCTCTTCCACGATGAGCCTTGCCGACTCCGGCCCAATATCTCCGATGAACTGGAGGCCTAACCGCACCGAGATCCCATCGGGGATGCACATCACCCGGCTCCTATTAACACAGGGATTCAAGAAGGGCACCCCGAAGCGCCGGGCATCCTGTTTCAGTGTCTCCATAGGATAGAACCCCATCGGCTGGTTGTTCATCAGGGCAACGAAGAACTCCAACGGGTAGTAGAGCTTGAGCCATGCAGCCTGATAAGCGGTAACGGCGAAGGCGTGAGAGTGGGACTCCGGGAACATGTAGTGGCCGTTGATCTTGCCAAATATCTTCTTGGCGGCCTCTTCGGACACACCATTTCGTTGTGCCCCCTCCAGGAATCTTCGCCAGTGCATGTCAATAAGGTGCGCATTGTTAGGCCTGGCAAAGGCTCGGCGAATCTCATCAGCCTCTGCTGCCGTCATGCCTGCCACATCCTCTATGAGCTGCACAACCTGCTCCTGCCAGACGATGATGCCGTAGCCCCGCTCCAGGGCCCGTTTTTCCAAGGGATGATCATACTCCCACTCCGCCCCACGCCTGTAGCGTTCGACGAACTGGGACACCGCGCTGCCCTGGGTGCCCACCCCGGGTCGGATAAGCGCGACCTGGTAGGCAAGGTCCAGCAGGTCCCGGGACCTCAGCCTCTGGCCCATCTTCAATTGCGCTGGCGATTGAAGCAGAAAGACCCCCTTGGACATGCCCTCGTTTATCATGTCGTACACATTAGAGTCCTCAGGGTCTATCGTGCTCAGGTCCGGTCGTTTGCCCTCCCTTACCTCCACCAGGTCCAACGCCTCTTCTATCTGATCCAGCACAGGAAGAGAGAGAATGTCGATCTTGGCGAACCCGGCATCAGCCACGCTGTCCTTGTTCCAGTCCATTATGAACCGGCCATCCATGGCCCCCGCCCTGATGGGGACCATCCTGGGAATGGGGGAGCAGCTCAACACCGTGCCGCCTACATGCTGGCCCAACCCTCTGGGAGCATCCATCAGCTGGGGGGCAAGATCGAGCAGGTCCCGCCATCCACTGGCATTCACCTTGTCCCGAAAGTCCGGCAAGTCCATCATCTCCCTCCGGAGGTCGGCGGCGTCATGGGAATGGAGTCGTTTGGAAGCGAGGCTAACCTGCTCCCGGGGAAGCCCCAAGGCTTTGCCCAGGTCCTGGATGGTCCCCTTTACGCTGTAAGTAGAAATAGCCCCGGTCAGCACGGCGTACTCCGGGCCGAAGTGGCTGTGTACTCTCTCGATCAGCTCATCTCTGAGACCCCGGGGAAAGTCCAGATCGATGTCCGGCAACATCTTCATATCTTCGGAGATGAAGCGCTCCAAGGTGAGGTCCCACCGCAGAGGGTCCACATGGCTCACTCCGATGAGGTATCCGACCAGCAGCGCCACCGATGAGCCTCGCCCACGCCCGGGAGGCTTCTCCTCCAACGGAGTCTCCAGGCTTGTCAGACCGCGCTCCTCCATGATCCGCTGGGCTATCATAACGATCTCTCTGTAGAGCAGCAGGAAGCCCGCAAGGTTCAGTCGCTGGATCAGCCCGAACTCTTCCCGGAGGCGCTCCTCAACTCGCTGGGGCACATTGCCTCCGTACCGCCGGGCCGCAGCTTCGTAGCACAGCCTTTGCAAGAAGCTATCAGGAGTGTACCCATCGGGCACCGCCGGCTCGGGCAGGGAGTAGCCCAGGTCTTTGCTGAGGTCGAAGGTGCAACGCTCAGCAATGCGGAGAGTGTTGGAAAGGGCTTCCGGACAATCGGCGAAGAGTCTCTCCATATCCCCCTGGGGTTTCAGACAAAGATGTTCGTTCGGGCAGATATGGGGCAAGGCCCGATCTATGGTGGTGTTGAGCTTGGCAGCCACTAGCGCATGCTGGAGCCTGTGCCGGCCAGGGTGATGATAGTGGACATCGTTGGTGGCAACCACCGGTGCCCCGACCTCCCTGGCAACCTTCAGCAGCTCCCGGTTGCGCGCGGTGTCCCCCTGCAGGAAGTTGCGCTGCAGCTCGACGTACACCGATCCCGGCCCGTACCAGTCCATGTACCGTTTCATAAGCTCACGGGCCTTCCCGTAACGGCCCTCGGTCGCCAGCCGGGAGACCTGCCCATGTCGTCCACCCGCCAGCAGGATGACACCCTGAGAGTGCTCCGCCAAATGGACGGGGTCCAGCTTCGGCTCCCTGCGGTCCGCAGCATTGGCAAGGGTGAACAGGCGGGATATGTTGGAGTAGCCTGCCGGTGTCTCAGCCAAAAGGGTGATTTGCGAGCCGTCATTCAAGGTCAGCTCACCGCCGGTGATGGGCCCGACCCTCAAGCTGTTGGCAAGCCGTGCGAACTCCAACGCCCCACACAGGTTCACGTCGGTCAGGGCCAGGAACGGATAGGCATACTCCTTAGCTTGAGCCAGCAGCTCATGGGTGTGGGAGGCCCCCATGCCAAAGGAGTAGAAGCTCTTGGCATGGAGCTCGACGTAGCGGGAGGGTGTGGGAGCCGGCTTCATCCACGCTGCCGGAACCACCGGCCGTTGGACCTGTCTCGGAACAGGGTGAGCCTGCTGCCATCGCTGGAATCGATGCAGTAGTAGGTGCGGTCCACGGGCTGCGGCAGCCACCACAGATGGAAGCTCCACTCGTCCACTATGTCGACCACCAAGCACCAACAACGACCGATCTGCACCGACACGGGCTGGCCCTCCGGCCCCTCCTTCACCTGCACGGGCACCGGTGCATTAAGCGGCCTTATAGCATCTCTCCCCGTCGGATCGATGGGCATCTGCAGAAAGCGCGTCTCCAAGGCGGGATGCCATGGCGCAACCTGCGCCACCTTGTACAGGGCATAGCCTTCCCTCTCCCGCGACCTCAACCGCCGGTCCGCTTCTACCAGCTGCCTCTCTCTGCCCTCCTTTGCGCCATCCAGCAGGCCCATCTGGACACCCGACTCCCCCGTGAAACCGGACAGGGTGAGAGTCACATCCTCCACAGGGATAGACGGAGGGTCCAGTTGGAGGCGCCCTTTCACAGCAAGGGACGCCTTCTCCCATGTACCTGCCGGCTGCTTGAAAGCTACGGACCTGTCCCAGGGAGGCGCACCATAGGCACAGCACCGGAGGGCTGCCTCACCCACGCATCCACCCTTCATCTCCGGCCTGGCATATCCCCTCTTGAGAAGGGTGTCGACCACCACAAAAAGCATCTGGATAGAGGAGGAGGGAAATGGAAGCGAGATATGTTCGACTATCGGCTCTTCGGACAGCATGGACACGACGGGGCTGTCATCGGTCCCGTTACAGAGGGCCCAAGCCCTTCCCCCGCTAAACCCGAAGCGGTCTGTCAACATGTCTCTGCTCATGGATGCTACCGCCCCCATGGTGCGCAGGCCAAGCTGGCGCATCTCCTTCTTCACATCGGCGGAGATGGGGAGCAGACCAATAGAGCGAGGCCCAAGAAAAGCCTTGACATCATCGGGGACTTTGAAAGCCCTACGGGGCTCGCAAATACGGGCCGCAACCAGAGCAGGAAATTTGGCATCGGCTACCCCGATACGGGGCGTTAGGTGTTCGGGGAGGGCATTCATCAAAGCAGACACCGCGCCCGCCTCGCCGTGGTACAGCCCTTCCAAGCCATCCAGGCGCACATAGGCTATGCCAAGATCGGATCCCTCAACACGATCGCTCACCCTCTGCAAAGCGGTGAGTATCCTTGAAAAGACCTCTCGGTAGTGCGGCTCGTCGGCATCCAGCACGACAGCGCCCGCATGATGTGAAAGGGCCTCCTCCAAGGACGTGCCGTACCCAGTAGCAGTGTCCGGGAAACTGTCCAGCACCTGCGCCTTCCCCCTTCCGGGGCTGCGGTCCACCACCAGGACAGGCCTGTTTTTCAAGTGCGGCTGCCGACTTATCTCAGCCTTCACCCTGAGATGGGTGACGAGGACACACGCTACCCTCATAGAAGCTCCATGGTCAGGCTTGGGTGATTGGGCAGATGATGTTATCGAACTTTTGTTCTGGTTGTCAACCAGCCGGTGGTAGGCGTGGAAGGACCCGCATCATCGACTCGACAAATACAAGAGGGGGGGGGCCCCTCTTCCTATGCGTATTCAGCCGACGATTTACGCGCTATCGGTCTACAGCCTCAGGAACGAAGCAGCGTTGTCGTACATGTGCTTCTTAAGGGCATCTTTACCGAAGTCGCCCCAGATATCCCACTCCATGACCTCTTTGGCTGTCTCTGGGAACCATGCCTGGCCGTGGGGGTAGTCGGACTGGTGCATCAGGCAGTCCTCGCCCAGGATCTCGACGCAGGCCTTGGTCATGGCAGGACCCTCGAAGGGCTCGGCGGCGCATACCACCCGTCCCATCTGGGCGTACTCGATGGGTGTGTACTTCAGGTCGGGGGTAACACCAGACACGTAGCTCTTGTTGAAGCCCAGGCGGATGAGCCAGTTGGGCAGCCAGCCGTGTCCCACTTCAGCGGTGCCGAAGCGCACGTTGGGATAGCGGTCCAGCATCCCCGACAGGATCACGTAGGCGAACAGCCTGGCTGCTCCCCACGGATGGGCTGCCGTGCGGGCGACCACCGTGTTGCCCCAGATATCCCTGTAGCCGGGGAAGTAGGGAGGCTCGAAGAAGAAGCTGTGGTGCACCAAGGGTAGGTTGAGGTCATTGATAGCGGCGAAAACCGGCTCCAGGGAAGGGTGGTCTATGGGAAGGCCTTCCTTCAGGTGCACCCATACCGCTGCCGCCCATGGCGAATTGCCCCAGTGCTTGATCTCCGAAACCGCCCACTCTGGGTCTATGCCAGGCACCTGAATGGCGGTCTTCAGGCGATCGGTGTTCACGGACGTGAAGGTGTCCATATAGTTGTGGTAGCCCCGGTACAGGCCTTCGCTCAGGGTAACATCGTCAAGGCCGGTTATGGTGGTTGCCCAGGTGCCGGGGAAGATGAAGTCGATGTCCCGGCCCTCCAGGTCCATGTCGATCAGACGGTCTGCAGAGTTCTCCTCATCGACCCCTGCATGGGCCTTTGCCCGGTGCTGGCTGACGGTACGGCCTTCCAGGGCGCTCCTACCGCCGGCCACCGCCTTGTCATCATCCGACTTGGGGGCTGTGCCGGGAAAGCGGTCGAAGGGGATGGCGCCCACGGTGATGCCGCTGCGGGTGCTGCCATCGGGGTTCGTTCGCACCCGGTAGAAGGGCTTCAGCTCCTCCATCCGGGAGCGGAAGCTGGGCTCCACGTACTTCTCCAGTACTTCCATGGCTGGGTTCACATGGGTATCCATATCTATGAGCTTGTAGCCGTCTCTCAACTTACGCCTCCTATGCGTTTTTCCGGTTCCACCGGATGCTGCTCCGCTCTCGGAGCCTTAGCTAGACCAGTCGGAGAAAATTCTCCGCATTGCCCGACATGTGCTTTGTCAGAGCCGCCGAGCTGAACTCGGGCCAGAAATCCCAGTCCATAACTTCCTTGGCTGTTTCGGGCCACCAGCATTCACCATGGGGATAGTCCGACTGGTGCATCAGGCAGTCCTCACCCAACACCTCGATACATGCCTTGGTCATGGCAGGACCCTCGAAGGGTTCGGCGGCACACACCCAGCGCCCCATCTGGGCGTACTCGATGGGTGTGTACTTCAGGTCCGGGGTCACGCCGCTGACGTAGCTCTTATTGAAGCCCAGGCGGATGAGCCAGTTGGGCAGCCAGCCGTGTCCCGTCTCCGATGTTGCGAACCGCAGGTTGGGATACCTGTCGAACAGCCCCGACAGGATGATGTAAGCGCCCAGCCTGGCAGCGCCCCAGGGATGGGCGGCGCTGCGGGCAACGACGGTGTTGCCCCATATATCCTTGTAGCCCGGGAAGTAAGGGGGCTCGAAGAAGAAGCTGTGGTGCACCAGGGGAAGGTCCATGTCGTTCATGACAGCAAAGACCGGATCTATGGAAGGATCATCGATGGGTAGCCCTTCCTTGAGGTGTATCCATACACCTGCCACCCACTTTTCCTTCCCCCACTTCTTGATCTCCGATACAGCCCACTCCGGGTCCGAGCCCGGGACCTGCAGCTCGCTCTTTAGCCGGTCGGGGGCTATAGAGGTGTAAGACTGCATGTAATGGTGGTAAGCCCGATAAAGCCCGTGGCTCAGGGTGACATCGTCCAAGGCCGTCATGGTGGACACCCATTGGGTCGGGAATATCATGTCGATATCCCGGCCCTCAATGTCCATATCATGGATGCGCCCCTCGGAGTTCTCGTCCTGGGTATCGGGCTGCACCTTGGCCCTGTGCTGGCTAGTGGTCCTGCCCTCCAAGGCATCCCGACCACCCACCACCGCGGCCGCATCCCCCGCATCGGGGGCCGTCCCTGGGAAGCGGTTGAACCGCACCGGCCCAATGCTCAAGCTCTTTCTACTGCCTCCCTCAACCGCCTCTCGCTGTCGGATATAGGGAGCCAGATCGTCGAGGCGAGGCCGGAAGCTGGGCTCGACAAACTTCTCCAGCACCGCAAAGTCCGGATTCACATGGGTATCCATGTCGATGACCTTGAAGCCATCTCTCACGATACACCTCCTTCGGGGTGTCCCTCAGCGCAGGTTAGCTCAGGCGAAGGAAATTGGCGGCGTTGTCGTACATGTGCTTCTTCAGGGCATCCTTGCCCAGCTCTTCCCAGATGTCCCACTCCATGACCTCTTTGGCCGTCTCCGGGAACCATGCCTGGCCGTGAGGGTAGTCGGACTGATGCATCAGGCAGTCCTCGCCCAAGATCTCGATAACCGCCTTGGTCATGGCCGGACCTTCGAAGGGCTCGCACCCACAGGCGACCCTTCCCATCTGGGCGTACTCGATGGGGGTGTACTTCAGGTCAGGGGTGACACCGGACACATAGCTCTTGTTGAAGCCCAGGCGGATTAGCCAGTTGGGGAGCCAGCCATG
The DNA here is from genome assembly GCA_021296025.1 of Dehalococcoidia bacterium. Classification (GTDB taxonomy): domain Bacteria; phylum Chloroflexota; class Dehalococcoidia; order Lucifugimonadales; family JAGWBF01; genus JAGWBF01. The sequence goes on from JAGWBF010000063.1 coordinate 11,751, forward strand.
CCCCACCTCCATCGCTCCGAAGCGAAGGTTGGGGTACCGGTCCAGCATTCCCGACAG
>JAGWBF010000064.1 GCA_021296025.1 Dehalococcoidia bacterium
TCACCTGGGTAGCCGACAAGTTCCAGCGCAGGGACAATAAGTTCATCACCTTCAGGGTAACCGCCCACAACCAACGAAACGAGCTGGTCGTCGAGTACGACTACGTCTGCTTGTGGGAATCCCCCGTCCGCAAAGCTCCCCCCGACAGCTAGAACCAGTTATCGAACATGGCGCAGTGCCCCGAGTCCTCGATCTCGCTCTCAGCCAGCAGACCTTGTGCCAATGCTTGGCGGCTCTTGATGCGGCCGTAGGCCAACAGCACGTAGGTCCCGGCGTCGCAGTCGAACTGCACATCCGAGGGAGCGCTCACACCCTCCTCTACACTGCAGGAATCTCCTGCCACGACCACGTCAACGGCGCGGCTTGCAGGTCCTGAAAGGCGGAACCGGTACCTGAGGGGAGATGCCAGCTTGGGGCCGGCCTTGAAAATCACACCCCACCACCTCGGGGCTTCGTCCAGGAAGGCGGGCAAGGCTTCGGGGTTGATGTGGGCGCTGGAATCGAAACCGGACCGGATGTCCCACGAAAGCATGGCCTGCTCGGCGATGGATAGGTTGATGTAGGCGGGCTCCGTGCGAATTCCCCTGCCATGCCTCCAGGACATCGGGGGTGATCCCCGCCAGGGTCTCGTTCAGACGTTGGGCGTTGTTCTTGAAGTAAGATACCAGGTCTCCCCGGTGTTCTTTCTGCACTGCGATGGCCCTCTCTGCGATGACTTGGTCTCTGGCTGGGCCTCCGTCCGGCATGCTGTAGCCGGCTGGCGCCGTCGGAGGTTCGCCCCTGATCCCCCGTCCGATGCTTTCCACTCGGCCTGCGTGCCCGTTGGCCAGGTGGGCGATCACATCGGATACGCTCCACTTGTCACAGGCGCTGCTCCTTAGCCAATCATCATCAGTGAAAGTTTCCATTAGGCTTTGCAAAGTGTCGGATTCACGTTGGTGCACCTGGACCCTGTTCAGGGCCTCGTCGTTGGTTGACATTTCCCGCTCCTGAATGTTGTGACATGGCGGGGCAGCCGCCATCACCATCATAGTACCATCCCGATTCTCAGGTCCGCCGGCAAAGTCCGATGGCTGTTCCGCAAATGGGAAGAACAGACAATAGGCAATACCGAATGTTGACAATGGTTTATGGGAATGGTACAAGTTATGAAGTTACCATGGCCTAGGTGTAGAAACCGGGACGTTCAATCCCGTACCAGATATGTAGGAGGAACGATGCTCGAGAGAGAACGGGTAAGAGAAAAAGAAGCAGAACCTATCCAGTATGACACCTCAGCCCAGGACAACATCCGCAGGAGTAGGTCCAAGAAAGAAATCCTTTCTTCCCTTCCTCATGTCGTGAAATACGAGGATCGTCCCTGGACCCAGGGGATTAGCTGCACCCATAAGTACATGAACAACATGCACCATGCAGCTACTCCTGAGGAGTACACTCTCCCCTTCAATACGATGAATGCCTGGCACGAGATTCTACGGCCCGGCAAGTACATGGGCACCCACCGCCACATCCTGGAAGCCATCTTCTATATCCAGGAAGGAAGCGGCTGGGAGATTCACGATGGTGTGCGCTGGGACTGGGAAGCCGGGGATATCCTCTGCGTACCCACCTATTGCATTCACACCCACTTCTCAGACCCGGTTACCGGGGCGAGGTTCTTCGCCACAGCCCAGCGTCTGTACGACATGATGGGGCTAGGCGGCACCGAGCAGTTGGAAGTGCATCCCAACTATCGGGAGCTCACCGAAGAAGAGCAGAAGCTCATGGGTGCCGATGAAGATCTCCAGAGGATCATGGCAGAGCGGATGGCCTACCCCGATTTCCAGGGTGAGCCGAAGACCACCTACGAGCAGTACATGAAGAAGCTCACCGACGACTCCAAGTGGAGGGCAGGCTGCACTCACGTTGTGAAGGGCAGCCAGATGCCTTGGGAAAACACCCGGATGGGCCGCTTGAAGTACTTGGTCCACCCCAAGATTCCTACGGGGCTTCTCACCTACGAGGCTTGGATCCAGGAGATTCCCCCGGGAGGCTCCAGTGGTAAGCACCGCCACATGGGTGAAGAGCTGCAGCTGGTCCTTGAGGGCAGCGGCTACGACATCCACGATGGTGTGAAGCACGAATGGGCCGAGGGAGATGTGGTTGCGATTCCTCACAACACCATCCATCAGCACTTCAACCCCGATCCCTACAAGCCCGCGGTGGTGTACCACGTCCAGTCCAGGCTCTTCGATTTCATAGGTCACGGCGGCATCGAGCATCTGGAAGATGCTCCCGAATGGCAGGGTCGATAGCCCCTACCATCTCGTCAACGGGAGACACCGGAGAACCATGAGCGGGAGCCTGCATTGCAGGCTCCCGCTTGCTTTTAATCACATCTTGGGAGGGATAGGATGCTGGAACGAGAGAGAATGAGGGAGCGGGAAGCCGAACCCATTCAGTATGACACCTTTACCCAGGAAGGCCTTCGCAAGTTCAAGAGCCACAAGGAGATCCTGGCGGAGCTGCCCCATATCATCAAGTTCGAGGAGTTCCCCTGGACCCAGGGCGTAAGCTGCACCCACAAACACCTGGACCGCAGGGACTCTCGGGCCCCCGTCGATGAGTGGATCGTGCCCTTTCACACCCTGCAGGCCCATCATGAGTGGCTGAAGCCTGGCCATTACATGGGCACCCACCGGCATATGCTGGAGGCCATCTTCTACATCCAAGAAGGGGGAGGCTACGAGATTCACGACGGGGTGCGCTGGGACTGGGAAGCTGGAGACGTCCTTTGCGTGCCGACGTACTGCATCCACACCCACTTCGGCGACCCGGTGGTAGGCGCCCGCTTCTTCGCGGTAACCCAGAGGCTCTACGAGTTCATGGGGTGCGGCGACAGGGAGCAGCTGGAGGTACATCCGAACTATCGCGAGCTCTCCCAGGAGGAAAAGGTGCTCATGGGAGCCGACGAGGAGCTCCAGAGGATCATGGCAGAGCGGATGGCCCACCCGACCCTGGGACGAGAGCCCACCAACACCTATGAAGAGTACATGGCAAAGCTGTCGGAAGAGGTGATGTGGAGGCAGGGCTGCACCCATGTGGTAAAGGGCAAGGACCGGCCCTGGGAAGAAACCCAGATGGGCCGCCTTAAGTACCTGGTACATCCGAAGATTCCAACGGGCTTGCTAACCTACGAAGCTTGGCTCCAGGAGCTGCCCCCTGGAGGTCACAGTGGGAAGCATCGCCACATGGCGGAAGAACTCCACCTTGTCCTGGAGGGCAAGGGCTATGATGTCCATGATGGCGTCCAGTGGGACTGGGACCAGTTCGATCTGGTGCACATCCCCAAGAACACTGTCCATCAGCACTTCAACGCCGACCCCTACAAGCCGGCGCTTACCTATCATGTGCAGTCCAGATTGTTCGATTTCATCGGACACGGCGGGGTTGAGCACCTGGAAGATGCCCCCGGATATAAGAGGGCGGCCTAGCCCTGCGTATTTGTTGACAAGGATAAATGTGGGGTCTAACATAGGCGCAAGTCGGCCGCCGCTTTATGTAGAAGTGGAGGCTTGTCCCAAGGTTCCCACAGAAAAGTTCAGGAGGAACTATGCTGGAGAGAGAGCGATCTAGGGAAAAAGAAGCTGAACCTATCGAGTACGATACGGCTATTCAGGACAATCAACGGAGACACCTCAGCGACAAGGAGATCCTGGCGAGCCTGCCCCACGTAATCAAGTTTGAGGAACGCCCCTGGACCCAAAGCATAAGCTGCACCCACAAGTATATGGACCAGCGTGTGCATACCGTGCCTGTTAAGGACTGGTCGGCGCCCTTCTACACCATGAACGCATGGCATGAGCTGCTCCGTCCGGGTCACTACATGGGGACCCACCGTCACGTCAACGAGGCCATCTTCTACATCATGGAAGGCGGCGGATGGGAAATCCACGATGGCGTGCGCTGGGACTGGGAAGCGGGCGATGTTCTTTGCGTTCCCTCCTACTGCATTCACACCCACTTCGGTGATCCGGTAACCGGCGCCCGGTTCTTTGCGACGACAAACCGCTCCATCGATTTCATGGGGCAGGGTGTCAGCGAGCAGCTGGAGATCCATCCCAACTACCGGGAGCTGTCTGAAGAAGAACAGAAGCTCCTGGGTGCCGATGAAGAGATGCAAAGGGTAATGGCAGAAAGGATGGCCTACCCCGAACTGTCCCACGATCCCAGGGATACCTATGAAGAGTACATGAAGCACCTCACCGAAGAGGTGAAGTGGCGCCAGGCCTGCACCCATGTGGTGAAGGGAAGCAAGATGCCGTGGGAGGACACCCCCTTCGGCAAGATCAAGTACCTTGTCCATCCCACTATCCCAACCGGGCTGCTCACATATGAAGCATGGCTGCAGGAGATTCCTCCTGGAGGTTCCAGCGGACGGCATCGCCACATGAGCGAAGAGCTCCACATGATCGTCGAAGGAAGCGGCTACGACATCCACAACGGCAACAAGTGGGAGTGGGAGAAGTTCGACGTGGTGTCCATCCCCGCCAACGTTGAGCACCAGCACGTCAACCCCGACCCCTACACACCGGCCGTCTCCTACCACGTCCAGTCCCGGCTGTACGATTTCATCGGCCACGGCGGGATCGAGCACATGGAAGACGCTCCCGGCTACAAACGGTAACCGGCTCAACTGCGTTAAGCAAAAAAGTAGGGCGGTCTTGTGACCGCCCTACTTTTTTATGTCTTACCTAAGCAACCCGTTAGTCGGCGGCGCTGGCTGCCTCCAGTGCAAGGCGGTCGTCCCGCATCTTCTGTACCTTTTCCAGCCCGCCCAGGAACATATCCATATTCAAGGGAACGCTCCTGGAGTAGCTGACCGAGCGTACAGCCGCCATCTTGGCTTCTTCGCACACCGCCGCCAGCTCAGCCCCTGAGTAGCCTTCGGTCCCCAGGGCTACAGAGCTGACTAACTTTTCCAGGGATGTGGAGGGATCGATATCCACGCCTCTGAGCTGTATCTTGAGGGTCTCGACCCTTTCCTGCTCGTCGGGCAGGGGAACGTAAATGTGAATCCCGAAGCGCCCAGGCGTGAGGACAGCGGGGTCCACCAGGTCTACCCGGTTGGTGGCAGCGATGACCATGATCCCCTTCAGGGGGTCAACCGCATCCAGCTCCGCCATAAGCTGGTTAACGATCCTCTGGATGATGTTTGTCGTACCGGCCTCGTCGCTCCTGGCCGGCGCCAGTGCATCCAGTTGGTCCAGGAAGATGATGGCCGGCGCCACCTGGACAGCCACGCCGAAGATGCGACGTACCCTCTCCTCCGACTCACCGAGCCACTTGGAGAAGAACTCCGGGCCCCTCACCGGGATGAAGTTGGCATCGCAGTGGTAAGCAACGGCCTTGGCCAGCAGGCTTTTGCCCGTTCCCGATGGGCCGTACAGCAGCACGCCCTTGGGAGGAACGATCTTCATCGAGGAGAACACTCCCGGATGACGCAATGGCTGCTCGACCACCTCTCGCAGGCGTTCTTTGGCATCTTCCAAGCCTCCCACATCGTCCCAGGTGGTGTCCGAAGCCACCACCATGGTCTCTCGCAGGGCCGAAGGGCGCACCCGCGAAAGGGCATCTTCCAGGTCCGTCCGGTTCACGATCAGATTCTCCAGGGGCACCTGCATATTTCGCATATCTATATGGGAGCCCTTGGGCAGGAGGCGTCGCAGAGCATTAAGCCCGGCTTCCCTGCAAAGCTCCAGGAAGTCGGCTCCGACGAACCCGATGGACACGCGGGCCAGCTCCGGGAGGAAGTCCTGGGCATCCTCGGACAGGGGCATGCCGCGGGTGTGAATGTGCAGTATCTCCAGCCTTCCTGCGGCATCGGGGGCGCCCAGGTACATCTCGCGATCGAATCGTCCCGGACGCCGGAAAGCCATATCCACCGAGTCGATGCGGTTGCTGGTGCCGATGATCATTACACCTTCGGTGCGCTTGATGCCGTCCAGCAGGGAGAGGAATTGGGTTGATAGGCGCGTGTCGGCAGCTGTGCCCGATTCGCCTCGCTTGGGGGCGATGATATCCAGCTCGTCCACCAGGACGATGGAGGGGAACCTGCGGGCCGCCTGCTCAAACACTCGCCGCAGGTTGTCTTCCGATTCGCCATATCCCGACCCGATCACCTCGGGCCCTCCTATATATAGGAACTGGGCGTCGATCTCGTGGGCGATGGCCCGCGCAAGGTGGGTCTTGCCGGAGCCTGGAGGTCCGTGGAAGATGATGCCCCGGGGAGGGTTGATGCCAAGGCGACGGTAAATGTTGGGATGGCGCAGTGGGATCTCGATCAGCTCCCGCACCTGGCGGATCTGATTCTCCATGCCCCCCACATCTTCATAAGTGATCTCCGGCGCTGCCCCGGCCCCGAGGGTCATGGCGTATCGGAGCTCTATTTCCGTGTCGGGGGTAATGAGCCCCGGACCCGGGGATATCTCTGTAACCTGGAACGGCGCCCCCATAGCGGTGGGGAGGGCGGGTCCGCCCGCGCCTCCATGTCCATGCCCTCCGCGCCCATGCCCGTGGCCATGCCCCTCCTCGTCGTCATCGGCTTGGGTGGTCACAGTTGTTCCCAGCCCCAGCCCAGCCCCGGGAAAGGCTGCGTAGAGCACCGCATCTTGGTACACCAGCATCCCCATGTTGCACCATGTCTGCCTTAGGTAGTCGATGGCGTCGGAAATGTCCGAAACATCCAGGAGGGGGGCGAGCTCCAGCTTTTCAACATTGCCCATTCCGTTGGATACCGGGGCGACCTCTACCGTGTCCCCCAGCCGGGCCTTGATGCCCTGCCGGATGTACTGGTCCACGCAGACCACGGACTGGTCTTCATTGCTGGAGAGGGAAGGGCCCACCCTCGCCAGGGCAGTCCTGCCGAATCGGGTGCGCATCTCCACAGGGTCGTCGGCCTTCAGTCCCTCTCGCTTAAGGACCTCGGGGTGCAGGAGAACTAATCCCTTTCCGCTGTGCTCCGCCCGGGCACGATCTATCCTAAGCAACTCCATTCCAGATATCTCCTTTAGGCGATTTCGTAGTGGTCCGGGGGGCAATAATGGCCCCCAGATGGCTGGGGATAGTATACACCCGGTAGTGAAAATGACAATCTTGTCTCAACAAAATTGCCCTTTAGCCATACTCCATTGACAAGCCTGTGAAGCGTATGTTAGCATCCCAGCGGCTTCTAGCCAGCGGAGGCTATTAGCTTGGAATGCGTTAGCGTAACCCCGTGGGTTGCCGGCGCCCCAATCCCAACAGAACCATCCAGGTACTATTCCGGAGGTGAATCGAGCATGAACCCTGGTAAGTTTTGGACAAAATGGTGGATAGTTGGAATTCTCATGGCTGCGGTCCTTGGGGCGGTGGCCGCCTGCGGTGGCGAGACAATAGTCGAGGTCACGAAGGAAGTCGAAGTGACCAGAGAGGTCCAGACTGAAGTTGAAGTCACCAGGGAAGTTATGGGTGAGACAGAGATGATCGAGGTCACCCGAATAGTTGAGGGTGAGTCGACGACGGTCGAGATTGAAGTCACCAGGGAAGTTATGGGTGAAACTGAGTTTGTCGAGGTCACCGTGGTTGTCGAACCAACCGCGACACCCGCTCCCGATGTCGGAAGGCAGGAGAGCGACAGCGTAGTTTTGGTGGTTGATTCGGAGCCTGTCTCCATGTTCTTCCCCAACTACCTGACTTCCATTTCCGATACCGCGGTCAGGGACAACCTGGTGGACCCCATCACGTGGCAGTCAAATGCCCCGGGAGATGACTACAAGCTGGTCCCGACGACCCTGACCACAGGATGGTCAAATATCGATGCCGATACATGGCAGTTCAACTTGAGGGAGGGCGTCAAGTTCCACAACGGTGAAGAGTGGAACGCCCAGGCTGCCATCCCCAGCTTCACCTACCAGGGAAGCGATGCGGAAGCTGACAGCAGGGGATATACCGGCGACTTTACCCCCGTTGCTATAGACGACTACACCCTCGAAATCAACTGCGTTAACCCGTGCGCAATTCTCCCCCGGGTGTCCGTCTTCCTGGCCCCGATACCGCCGAACTATTTCGAGACGGCATCGCCTGAAGAGCAGCAGAGGGTCAACTACAGCGCTGGCCCCTACCAGTTCAAGGAGTGGACAGCAAGCCAGTTGGTCTTCGAGCGCTACGAAGACTACGTGGAAGTAGAGAGGGAAGATGGGTCCATCCATCCCGAGTTCCAGAAGGCCATCATCCCTGAGATTCGCTGGCAGTGGAGGGCTGAGCGCTTCACCCAAGCCGCAATGATCGCCGCTGGCGAGGCCGACATGTCTTGGGACGTAGGCCTGGATGCAGCCGAATTGTCCCCTGCGGTGAAGACCGGTGGCGCTGCTGAGACCCTTAGCATGAAAGTCATGGCCCTGGGCTGTAACTGGCATCCGGAGCTGTGCAAGACAGAGGTCCGGCTGGCAATAGCCCACTCCATCGACTGCGACGCACTAAGGGACACGATCTACGGAGGCCTGACGACCTGCCGTGGCACCAACGAATGGCTGGGTGTCGTGGGTGTGACCCCCGAAGCGGATGCACCCCATGAGTACAACCCAGATCTGTCCAAACAGCTGCTGGCGGACGCCGGATACGACAGCGACAACCTGATCACCATCAACTCCCGCGCCCACAGGGTGACCAAGGGTAACGAGATATACGAAGCCATCTCGAACTACATGAGACAGGTGGGCATCAGTAACCAGATGGTGATCCAGGACCGGTCTCTGTGGCTGACCAGGTCGGCGTGCGGAGCTGGCGCAGCCCTTGCCGCCTATCTCGAGGATGAGGGCTTGGACATCTCGCTTGAGGAAGCCACCCCAGACCAGGTAAGGGCAGCTATAGCCCGTGGTCCCGCTGGTGTGGACTGCATTCCCGGAAACTTGGTCACATCGACCTTGTCCGACGAGCAGCTGGACTTCCAGAGAAGCTTGCTCCGTAACATGAGCTGCACGACGTCAGGCTCCTACTTCTGCGAACCAGAGTTGGCAGACCAAATCGCCGAAGCTATAGGGACTCCTGAAGGCGACCTGCGGTTCGAGAGGATGCAGTACTTCCACGACAGGCTGAAGAACGAAGCCCTGATCATCGGTGTGTTTGACCTTGGCGTGGTGTACGCGGTTAACCCCAGGCTAGTCTGGGAGCCACGCTTCGACCGCAGGGTTAGGGTCAACAGCATGTCCTTCATAAACTAACCCTCCCGCAAGACTGAAGGATTGAGGTGAGGCCCCGGATTTCCGGGGCCTCATCCTTTTTGTGCTTCATGCCTTCCTCAAGCCCAGCCCTCTGTTATGCCGCGCCTTTCGTCATTGCGGCGTAGGCCGCAATCCAGGACGGAGCATTTCCGGTTTCGAGGACGGCTCTA
>JAGWBF010000065.1:0-15024 GCA_021296025.1 Dehalococcoidia bacterium
TTCTGGATGTCATCAGCGCCATCCAGGACGACTTCGAGAAGATTATCGTCATCTCCCACATGGATGAGATCCGGGAAGCGTTCCCGGTCCGCATCGAGGTGCTCAAAGAGGAAGCAGGCTCGACTTTCTGGATAAGCTAGCCGGCGCTGTCTTCCGTGCTGGGGACGACAGAGCTGTGCCTCCATAGCGCGATGCAGGCTTTCACCATGGGCAGAGGGGGCCTCGGTACCACGAACTCGGTCTGGCCGGCAATCTTTACACCATAGGCACTCTCGGCTTCACCGACGGCATTGGTCCACTCTTTGTCCCCTGTTGAGCAGGGAAAAGCGATGGTAAGAAGGGCGGCTCTGCCCCGCAGATTGTCCAGCCAGCGAAACAGGCCCGGGAGCTCTTGGGAGAAGTAGTGGGAGATGCCTGCCTCACCCTGCAGCAACATGGGCTTGATGGCCAGCTGGTAGGACTGCCCCCCGATGTTGAGCTGCAGGTCGGGATTGAACCCCGTATCCCCCTGGGCTGGGCCTCGCACCTGCTCCACCTTGACCACGTTGCCGGCAGCGGGGCCTGCAAGATATCTGACAGCCTCGGTGGCGTACCACCCCTCAGCCCTCAGCCCCATCGCCATGAAGTCTGCAAAGTTGTCCGCCTTCTGCCCGAAGCAGGTTGCGAGGCGCGCAAGAACATAGTCCATCGTCATCTGGACGCCGGCTTCTTCCGACGTTTCCGAGTTGACCATTATCTCCTCCTCACAGCTCGATCTCCTTTAGGTCCGGCGCTAGCTTGAGCTCGGGTTCGGTCAGCGCCTGCACCTCTTCAGGGGTCCACCCAGGGGCCATCTCTTTCAAGACGAGGCCGCCGGAGGTGACCTCGATCACCGCGACATCGGTGACGATAAGGCTCACGCACCTCCTCCCCGTAGGGGGAAAGGAGCACTCCTTGACTATCTTGGGGCTGTCGTTCTGGTCGGTGTGGGTCATTGCCACGATGATGCGCTTAACCCCGGCGGCCAGGTCCATCGCGCCTCCGATGTTGCCCACTCCCCGTTCCGGGAGCATCCAGTTGGCAAGGTCGCCCACTTCCGAGACCTGGTGGGCGCCCAGCACAGTCACATCCACATGCCCACCGCGCACCATGGCGAAAGCATCGGATGTGCTGAAGAAGGCCATGCCGGGTACCATCTTGAGGAACTGGCCGCCGGCATTGATCAGGTCGATATCCTCTTCCCCCTCATCGGCTAGGGGGCCGCAGCCGAGAACGCCGCTCTCGCTATGGTAAACAACCTGCCGGTCATCGGGTACGAAGGTCGATACCAAGGTCGGTATGCCAATGCCCAGGTTGACGACGTCGCCGTTGTTCAGCTCCTTGGCGACCCGCATTGCAACCACTTCCCGTTCCAGGCGCTCTTTGCTCATCTGCCCAGCTTTTCTCTCCTACGGCAGCTTGGCGCTCCGCCGGAATGCGGGACCAAAGCATGGTATGCAGGCAAAGCAGTTCCGGGACACCTACGCCACCTGCCCCTAGACCGGCCAAAGGGATGTACCTAGAATCAGTCTATCGGATGGGGGCCCAGGGGTAGTCCGTCCGATAATAGGCAGCTAGATAGCTGGAAGTCAAGGTGATAGGAAGATGGGCACATTTGCGCGTTGTTTGAAGGTATTGGCTAGGATGAAGGGGCTGGTGAATGGTGTACACCCCCGCTGGGGAACCAGGACCGTCTACGTATGCGATGAAACGGGATGTATTCTGCGTTTCGAAGAGCGCCGGCTGGGCCGGCTGTCCCAGGCTTGATCACATCTCCCCTGGAAGTGCGAAGCTATCCCTTCGAATTCAAGATAGTATTCTGGCTGGTAGCCTGCTTCACAGTGCTGTCGTTTCTGTTGTGGCTGGCGCTCCCCGCCGACCACAGGGCGCTTCCCCTGCTGGAACGTACATGGCCCCCGCTGCTCACGGGCTTCGCCGGGCTGGTATTCGGCAAGCTCTCCTAGGGGCAACGACGGTCGGCGCCCCTCCAGTTACAGCGGTTCGTAGGGCTGGAAGTCGGCGGGACGCTGCACCACCCTCTGAACGAAGGCTCCCGGCGTCACGACAGCATCAGGGTCCAGCATCCCCGGCTCCACTATCTCATCCACCTCGGCTATGGTGATCCTGGCGCCGGGCGCCATCACAGCGTTGAAGTTGCGGGATGTGCCCTTGTACACCAGGTTCCCCAAGGTGTCAGCCTTGTGGGCCCGGATCAGGGCGTAATCAGCCCGGATGCCCTGCTCCAGGACATACTCGCGCCCGTCGATGGTGCGGGTCTCCTTGCCTTCGGCCAGGGACGTTCCCGCCCCGGCAGGGGTGTAGAAGGCTGCGATACCGAAGGCCCCGGCCCTGATCCGCTCCGCCAGTGTGCCCTGAGGCGTCAGCTCCAGCTCCGCATCACCCTGCTTGTATGCCTGCTCGAAGGCGCTGGGCTGGGACGGCCGGGGCGACACGGGATAAGAGGCGATGGCCTTGCGCACCTGCCCGCTCTCCACCAGCAGACTGTGATCGATGGTCAGGAAGCCGGGAGGAGTACCGAAAGAAGCGACGTTGGCAATGCCCGCGGTGTTGCTGACCAAGGTAAGGTCCTTGGCCCCTTGCTCTCTCAGAGAGCGGATAAGGTACTGGGCCATCCCCCCCGGGCCTGCAAAACCATCCATAAGGATGGTTGCCCCATCGGGTATGTCGGCCACAGCTTCAGGCCCGCTCTTCCACACCTTGCTGGGAAGGTCGCCCCCCATCATCCAGAAGGACATGTACCCCATATCCGGTGCGGGGGACAGGTGGGGGTCGGTGATGGCCTGAACATCGGAGAGGTTCCATCCCCGGGCCACCTCCCGTACAACCAGCCCCTGGGGAGTTACCTGTATCACAGCCACGTCGGTGATGATCAGATCGACGCACCCTCTGGCCGCCACAGGGTAGTCGGTCCTGGTTACGATGCGCGGCGACCTGTTCCGGGTGGTGTGCTCCATCATTGCGATGACCAGCTTGGCCCCTTCGGCCACATCGGTGGCGGCCGCATGGCTGCCCATTCCGCCGTCCATCTCCACGGGTCCCACAAGGTCGCCCGTCTCGGACACCTGGGAAGCTTCCACGATGCCGACGTCCACCAGGCCTCCCCTGAGCAGGCCGAAGGAGGTGGCTTGGTCAACAATGGATGCGCCAGGAAGAAGGGTAACTGTCCTTCCCCCCGACCCTACCAACTGAGCGTCGCCTATATCGTGCTCCGGCCTGGGTCCGAACCCCAGCACGCCATTCCCAGAGTGGAACACCGCTCCCCGCGAGGGCAGCACATAAGGGGGGACCATCTCCGGCAGGCCGGGGCCGAGGTGCACCACATGTCCAGGCTGTATCTCGGCGGCAACTCTGCACGCCATCAGCTCCCGGCTGATCCGGGGAATCTTAGGTAGGGTCATTGGCGCCTCCGGAGATAACGATCCTGTCCACAAATATCCCCGGTGTGATCACCAGCTCCGGGTCCAACATGCCGGGAGCTACTATCTCGTCCACCTGGGCTATGGTGACTTCGGCTGCCGTCGCCATTATCGGGTTCCAGTTGCGTTGGGCCAGCCTGTACACCAGGTTGCCCATGGTATCGGCGGCTTGTGCCCTGATCAAGGCGTAGTCCGCTTTGATGGGTTCCTCGAAGATGCAGTCCACCCCGCCGATGTTCATCTTCTCTTTGCCTTCTTCGTAGGCGGTGCCCAGGCCCGTCGGGATGTAGAAACCCCCGATGCCCGCCCCGCCGGCGCGGATACGCTCCGCCAGGGTACCTTGGGGCATTATCTCCAGGTGCAGCCGGTCGTCTTCCGATGATGGGTCCGTCGCGCCGGAGCGGGGCCCCGGTGCCACCGGAGGGGCGGAAATGACCCTTGACACCTGCCCAGAGGCGATCAAAGCAGAGGCGTCAATGGTCCTTCTTGCGCCCGCGTACCAGGGTCCACAGATGCAGGTGAGATTGGCGACGCCCCTATCCAGCAGGGCTTTCACCAAGGCTTCGGGGGTGCCCGGAAAACCAAAGCCACCCACCATGATGCGGGCGCCTTCGGGAATGTCGGCCGTGGCTTCCTCAACGGATGACGCGACTTTGTTGGGTAGCAACTTCGACCCTCCCTTCTTCAGCCCGCATTGTAGCAGGTAATGATACTATGTTGAAGGAAGGGTCTCCCTTCGGCTCTGGAGGAGGGATGTCCCCGGAGACCGGCGCGCGGTCCGGAAGGAAGGCGGGCCTTATCTTCCTTGACCCCATTGAAGGCCCCAATTAGAATCCCCCATGAACCGGCAAACGGGAGAGTGTGTCCCATGTTCGAAGCCCTTACAGAGAAGCTCAACGACGTTTTCAAGAACCTGACGGGCAAGGGCCGCCTTAACGAAAAGGATGTGGACGAAGGCCTACGGCAGGTGCGCCTCGCCCTCCTGGAAGCCGACGTCAACTTCCGGGTGGCCCGGGACCTGGTTGGAAAGATCAGGGAGAGATCCGTGGGCAGCGACGTGCTGGAAAGCCTCACTCCCGGCCAGCAGGTCATAAAGATAGTCAACGAAGAGCTTACCGCCGTCCTGACCGGGGGCGACCACGACTTGGCCCAGCCTTCCAGCCAGCCTGGGATCGTACTCCTGGTGGGGCTCCAGGGATCGGGTAAGACAACCACAGCCGCCAAGCTGGCCTCCAAGCTGGGAGAGGGTGGTAAGAAGGTGCTGCTGGTAGCCTGTGATCTACGGCGTCCTGCCGCCATAGACCAGCTCGTTGTGCTGGGTCAGCAGATGGGGGTCCCCGTTTACCGGGAAGACACCTCATCCACGGCTGTCAAGGTTGCCAAGGCCGGGGTCGCTGAAGCCAAGCGAACTGGCGCCGCCTGGGTCATCGTGGATACGGGAGGCCGTCTCCATATCGACGATGAGCTGATGGAAGAGCTGGAGCAGGTGCGAGATGCTATCAAACCCCACGAAACCCTGCTGGTCGTCGATGCCATGACCGGACAGGATGCTGTGCGGGCCGCCGAAGCCTTCCACCACAGGGTGCAGTTGTCGGGGTTGGTGCTGACAAAGCTGGACGGAGATTCCAGGGGCGGGGCCGCCCTGTCCATCACCCAGGTCACCGGCATTCCAATCAAGCTCATTGGCGTGGGCGAGCGCACCGATGCGCTGGAGAAGTTCCACCCAGACAGATTGGCTTCCCGTATCCTCGGGATGGGCGATGTCCTGTCGCTTATAGAGAAGGCCCAGCAGGTCGTTGATGATAAGCAGGCCAAGGAGATGGAACGAAAGCTGCGCACCGCCAGCTTCGACCTGGAGGACTTTCTGGGCCAGTTCCAGAGCCTGAAGAAGATGGGATTCACCCAAATACTGGACATGGTTCCGGGATTGTCCCAACTAAGAAACAAGTCCCCCGAGCAGTTCGACGAAAAGAAGATCATCAAGTTCGAGGCCATCATCCGCTCGATGACGCCCCAGGAAAGGCACTCCCCGGAGATTATTGACGGCCGGCGCCGGCGGCGCATCTCCCAGGGCAGCCGCACAACCCCCCAGGACGTAAACCAGCTTCTGAACCAGTTCAGGCAGGCCAACAAGCTGATGAAGCAGATGTCTCAAGCCAAGAGCCCCAAGGACCTGGAGAAGCTGTTCAGGTAGGTCCCGGCGAGGAGTCCAGGTGGTTCGCGAGGGACTTAACAGCGGCGTGGGCATAGGGCACATAGAGGACGGGCGGCAGGTCCAAGGGCAGAAGCTCCTCCACATGCTCCACATCCGACAACCCCAGGGGGCCCTGGATGGACGTCAGGTTCAACTCGTACAGCTCCCCATCTGGGCAAACCACCACGCAACCCAGGTTCCTTGCCGCAATTCCCAGAGGCTCTACCTCGATGGCTTGAATAGACTCCGAACCGGTGAAATTGGGGAAAGGGTCGATTCGGCTCGCTAGGTGCGCGAGCAGCTGCTTCAGCTCACCTGCGGCTTTGTCAACAGACGCATCGGCTAACGACTCGACAGCCCAGGGGGTCAATGAACCGTCAAGCACCGCCCCGCCCTTTCCCTTGCGCCCTCAGCTCGGTTGACGAGATGTCCAGCCTGAAGGCGCTCTCAGGCAGCTCGCGGAACAGGTCGGCTAGCTGTTCCGGTACAGCCACATCGGACAAGGTGCGATAACTTCCATCCTCCACCCTGCCGGCAACCAGGAAGCTGCATCCCACCTCCCGGATCTTCCCCAGGGCTTCATACATAACCCGTTCGGAACCGGCGTAGTATGCAACGTCCACCAGGCGTACCGCTGTGTCCCAGCCAACGACGAAGGTGCAGCCGGGAAACAGGACCGACTTCTCCCTGAAGGTGGTTGCGCAGGTCAACGCCAGGTCCCACGACCCGTGGAGCTGGCCCACCCGTTCTCGCACCGCACTCTCATCCAGGGGAGGCTTGTCCACGTTGGTTACCGACATCTCCAGCACAACGGGTGCGCCCAGGAAATTGGAAGCTGCCTCGGCCAGCCCATCATGTCCCTGGTGGAAGGGGTTGAATGATCCTGCCAGCACCGCCGCCGGCGCCTGGCTGCCCACCTTCACGTTACTGTCACGGTGCGCCATAACCCACAGGCCCGGCCTTCGCGGCCCTTCGGACAGGAGCAGGTCGATGGCATCATCAGCGGACCAAGCCTTCCCTAGCAGCTCCTCTTCCGGCAGCAAGACCAGGGGAATCTCCGTCCCGATATTCCATGCCTCGGCCAGGGTCTTGAGGGCCAGCCGGCTGACCAGCTCCTCTTCTCCTTTGCGGTCCCTGGACCCCTTGGCCAGCTTCAGCTCATACGTGGTGGTGCCCGCATCATCCCGCAGGGACACACAGGCTCTGTGATCCCCCCGCTTGGGCCTGTCGGTGGCGATGGTAGCTGTGCAGGCCAATCCGACAACACTCTCTTCGCCCTCCCGCAGCTCCAAGGCCCTTGCATAGGCCGCCCGGGCCATATCCCGTGAAGTTTGGGGCGAGACATACTGGTCCGGCTCATATCCCAGGAAGCTGACCAGGGACGACTGGCTGTAGGGAATGATCCCTTCCAGCAGCGTGCGGGAGGCGCCGGGCACCTCCATCAGCCATGCCAGGGATGAGCTCCCGGCGCCGGAAACCGCCACAACCGCCCGGCCCGGGGCCTTATGCAGCTCTTCGATGACAACATGGGGGAAGGCCGATGAATTATTCGCCATCACGGCTTCCATGGGGAGTAGTCGATCCTCTCCATGCGCTCCTGGGACAGGGCTATCTCCCCTGCGATCTTGGCATCCCACTCATCATTCCACTCACGGGGCATCGTCCTACGGACATCTGGCCACCACATGGGTCCGCTGCGGCTCCAGGTGCGCCCATCCAGGACCTCTCCCAGGAAGCAGGTCATATCCCCGCCGTCCATGGCGTTGACCACCCGGCAGTCCATGTACCCCCAGCAGGCATCCAGGATAGGACTGCCCGTGCTGGCAGTGTGGTAGGGAACGCTTTCCAGCTTATCCTTGTCCCTTCCCGATACAAATCCGAACCGGTGCAGGTAGTCAAGCTGGTCCGTTCCAAGGAAGCTGAGGGCGAAGGCCTTACTGCCGTAGATCATGTCGTGGCTGTGGTTGTTCTTGTATATCTGTATAGACACCCGGGGCTTGGACGGCACGATGGAAGAGGCTGCGATTGCCACAGCTATCTGCACATTGCTCCGTCCCTGCCAGTGGCTGCCCACGGCTGCAATGGGCGACCATAGGCGCCCCATCATCGAAGCTATAAGTGAGTAGTCCATGGGTGGCTCATAGGAAAAGATAGCCGGGAATGTCTGGGCCAGGGGTAGAACGTGGGTTGGGCATCACCAACGGTCCATCAGTGCTGAATTCCCGCGGAGGCATCCCCTTGCCCGGGCCTAGGGCAGGGCGGCGACCGCCTCCACCTCGATCAAGAGCTCCTCCCTGACCAGACCTTCGATCACCAGGAGGGTGTGGGCAGGATAATCGCCATCGGGATAGATACGGGAGAACACCTCCCGCCTGGCATCCATGTAGTTTTGGAGGGCTTCACCCTTCTTTATGTAGGTGTTGAACTTGAGCACATCGCTGAACCCAGCCCCTGCGCTGGTAAGGGCCTGCTCCAGGTTGTGGTAGGTCTGGCGGGTCTGGGCGGCCAAGTCTCCCTCACCGACCACCTGGCTGTTCTCATCGACGGCTACCTGCCCGGCAACGAACACCAGCTTGCCGGGTCGTGCGGTGAGCACATGGTTGTAGGCCCCGAGGGGAGTGGGAAGACCCTTTGTTTCGACGATTGTCCGCTCAGTGCCGTCGGCCATTTTGTCCTCCACGATTCAAGCTTTCCGTACGTCAAGTCCTCGTTGGGGCGGGTCCGCTACTTCGGCTAGGATACCATCTGCCGAAGGCACCATCAAACCTGGGATAAGGTACCTCCCTTCTCCTTCCTCTTGGCAGTTGTAGCCGTTGATACTTCTTTTGATTAAGGTATACTGATGGGGCAACTGCTACCAGAACTGCCGAAAAGGACTCGCATGCAAGCTGACCAACTGCGCCTCACTTCGCTGGCCCACTGCGCAGGCTGAGCTGCCAAGTTCAGCCTTGAGGACCTGGTGCAGGTCCTGAAAAACGTGCCCCAGATGAGTGACCCCAACCTTCTCGTTGGGACGGAGACCGGGGACGATGCCGGGGTGTACCGAATTAACGACCAGCAGGCGCTGGTGTTCACCGTCGATTTCTTCCCGCCCATCGTGGATGACCCCTTCGACTACGGCGCCATCGCGGTGACCAACGCCCTCAGTGACATCTATGCCATGGGCGGCGTGCCCCTGGTGGGTCTGAACGTCACGGGCTTCCCTGTGGGTCTGCCCAAGGAGATCCTCGGGGGGGAGCCTCGAAGGCGCAGGAGGCAGGTTGCCTGATCATAGGCGGTCACACCGTCGATGACCAGGAGCCCAAGTACGGCATGGCAGCCGTGGGTTTGGTGGAACCCGGCAAGCAGGTAACCAACTCGGGGGCGCAGCCCGGGGACCGGCTCATCCTCACCAAACCCCTGGGAACGGGAATCATCACCACCGCCGGGAAACAGGGAGTCGCGGACTCCCAGGTGATGGCCAGCGCGGTGAAGGTGATGAGCACGCTGAACCGCGCCGCCTCCGAGGCGATGAGAAGCGTCGGGGCCAACGCGGCCACCGATGTCACCGGGTTCGGGCTGGTCGGCCACCTTCACAGCATGATGGTCGGAAGCAACGCCTCAGCCCACATCCGTTTGTCCTCCCTTCCCGTGATAGATGGTGTATGGGACCTCCTGGAACAAGGTGTAGCTCCCGGAGGCACCCACCGCAATCTGGACGGGGTCGGACAAAACGTAGACTGGGCCGACGACATCTCCGATAATGCCCGGCTGCTGGTCTGCGATGCTCAGACTTCCGGGGGACTGTTGATGTCCGTGCCTGCCGACAGCGCAGACAGGATGCTCACCGAGCTTGACTCCATGGGAGTCGAGGGAGCTTGCATTGTCGGACAGGTCACAGCCAAGGATGGAGCCCCCATCCACGTAACCCCGTGAGGCCCAGTCCCTTCAGCCCTTTCACAAATCTTCACAATTTTCAGAGGTGTGAATGACCGCCACATATAACGATGCCCAAACCCTTGCCAGCCGCATCGACGAAAGGTTCATGGTGGAGCGCCTAACCGAGCTGTGCAAGGTACCTACGGACGTACCCCTGGGCCCGGACACCTTCGTCCCGCCCGACAACCCCAAGTTCGTGCACTACGTCCAGGATGTACTGCGCCCCATGATCGAAGCTACAGGGGCCTACAACATCATCGATACGCCGAAGAACAACCTTGTGGTGCGGATGGGCGAGGGCACCTCGGACGCTGCCCTTCTCCTCCAGGTCTATGTGCCCACGCAGCACCACCAGATGATGGACCGCCCTTTCGAGCCACGCATCGCCACGGGCCGGGAGTGGGGATTCGACGAACCCTGCCTGTTCGCCCAAGGTGTGGGCCAGAACAAGTCCCACCATGCGGTCATGCTGGCGGTCCTGAAGATGCTGGTGGAAGAGAAGGTCCGTTTCCCCGGCACCCTTTACTACGCGGTTAACAACGAAGCTATGAGCAGCCATGGCTGCTCCGAAGCAATCATCCCGGCCCTTGAACACAAGCCCCAGTTCGGCATTTTGTTGAACCGCACCGGCCTCCGCATCTCCATGGGGAATAGAGGGCGAGTCGATGCAAACATCGAGGTGCGGGCCAAGACATCCCACTCCAGCGCGCCCGGAGAGGGGATAAACGCCATCGAGGGCGCCCGGCGAGCGCTGGACCGGTTGAATCAGGTACCCCTGGAAGGGACCCATCCCCTGCTGGGAGGGCGCCACGCAGTGCCATACCAGATGCTCTTCGACCCGGTGGCACCTCACACGCTGCCTGGGGTGGCGCGCATCAGGGTGGACCGCCGCATGATACCGGGAGACGACCCGGACCAGGCGGTGGCCGACATACGGGACACCATCGGCGACCTTTCACCCTACGAGGTCAGCGTGGAGCGCGGCACCTATATGCTGCCGGCCCTGGTCGATCCGGACCATCCCGGGGTCGCAGCCCTAACCCGTGCCCATACAGCGGTGTGCGGAAGTGAGCCCGACCGATTCTACGGCCACGGCTCCTTCGATGCCGGCGGGCCCTGCGCCCTGGGGGTGCCCTCGGTCATGTACGGAAGCGGCGCCGGAGAGTTCCCCTTGGGGATCGACTTCGTCCCCATATCCCAGGCCGTCAAGGAAGCAAAGGTGGTGGTCCACACCATCTTGTCTCTGCTGACCTGATGAATATCTAGATAGGGCTTTTCCAGTCCAGCTAGCTGAGGGGCCGAGTGGCTGCCCCCGAACCAGGACGACACAGGAGGAAATGATGAAAGATATGAAGGCCAAGTTCGGCATCAGCCTTTCCAACAGGGCCGTTGTGCTGGGTGGGGCTAAAATGGACGATTTGGTCCAAGCCGCGAAAAGGTGCGAGGACTCGGGCTACTTCCACGGCGTTTGGGTGGGGGACAACTTCCTATCCAAGCCCCGGTTGGAGTCCATCGTTACCCTGTCGGCAATCGCCTGTCACACCAAGGAGGTAAAGCTGGGCACCATCTGCATGGCCAGCTTCCCCATGCGCCATCCCATACCCCTGGCCATACAGTGGGCAAGCCTGGACATTCTGTCCGAGGGCCGCACCATCCTGGCTGTTTGAAACGGCACTTCGGCCCAGGTTGGGCCGCAATACGCCAGCGAGCTTGAGGCCATGGGTGTCGAGTCCAAGGAACGGGTCGGCAGGGTAGTCGAAGGGGTCCAGGTCCTGCGAAGGCTCTGGAGCGAGGATTCGGTGACCCACCATGGCAAGTACTACCATTTCCACGATGTTCCCCTGGTCCCCAAGCCGGTCCAGCAGCCCTGCCCTATCTTCATCGCCGCCAACCCCAAGGGAGACACAGTGGATGAAGTCCTGGAAGAGCGGATCCTGCGGAGGGTGGCCAAGTACGCCGACGGATGGCAGTCGGACACCACAACCCCGGAGACCTTCAAGAGGCGATTCGACACCATCCGCGAGTACGCCTCCCAGGAAGGGAAGGACCCCAACAGCATGGAGTCTTGCCTGCACCTGATGGTCAACATCAACGAGGACCGGGACAAGGCCTACGAGGAAGCAACGACCTATATGTCCC
This sequence comes from Dehalococcoidia bacterium, assembly GCA_021296025.1. Taxonomy (GTDB): domain Bacteria; phylum Chloroflexota; class Dehalococcoidia; order Lucifugimonadales; family JAGWBF01; genus JAGWBF01. The sequence continues at coordinate 11,707 of JAGWBF010000065.1, forward strand.
ACTATTATGGTGTTGGGGCCATATCCAGGGAGCGAACCGAACTCTGGCTAGCCTACGGTCCTCCAGAGCAGGTCATCGCCAAGATCCAGAGCTACGTCGACGCGGGCTGCAACATGCCGGTGATGCGATTCGTGGCGCCAGACCTTCACGGCCAGGTGGAGCGGTGCATCAACGAGGTGTTGCCGGCCTTCCAGAAGTAGAAGTCCGCTAGTCTATCTTGCGTAGAGTCGGGTAGCCCAGGAAGAACACCGCAGCGGTTGCGACGCATACCAAGCCGAAGAGGGCTTGGGCAATAACAGGGTTAAGGGCCCCTGCCAGCACTCCTGCTATGGCTCCCCCCAGGGCGATGGTTGCCCGGTCCAAGCTAATCACCCCAATAACGCGGCCTCTCATGTTGTCGGGGGTCAACTCCACTGCAACGGAGTTGATCAGTGGCTGGAAACTGGACTGGCCAATTCCCAACATAAACATGACAACGAATCCCAATATTACCGAGTTGATTTGTGCCGACAGGGCGAAGGCCATTAGCAGCAGCCCAAAGGCCCCCATAACCCCGATCATGATTATCCCTCGCCGTCGATGGGGGTTGGCGGCCGCCAGCCCCAAAGCTCCCATGGTGCCCCCTATGGCCGAAACGGCCATCATGGTCCCGAACCCGCCGTCGCCTATGTTGAAGATGTCTTCCCTCGTGGCGAATAGGGGCGCAAACACCTGCATAAAGGCCATTCCAAAGGTGAAATAGCCAAAGGCAAAGGTGACCACGGCCCGGATCGGCGGGGTCTGCCAAACATAGCGCAGACCATCAATGGTCTCGCTCCCCATGCTGCGAATGCCTTGATATCCTTCCGGTTTATGGTCGGGCAGGCGCATCTTCCAGGTGAAGAAGACCGCCCCTGCATACATGGCGCAGACCACGACATAGACCGACCCAAAGCCGATGAATGCGACCATATAGCCTGAAACTGCAGCGCCGGCAATACGGGTGACCGTCATACTCCAGGTGCTCAGGGCCATAGCATTGGTAACCAACTCCCTGGGCACAATGCTGGGTATCATGGCCCTTCGCGCCGGCATATCGAAGGCCATAGTTGCACCCCTGAGGACCGCATATACATAGACAGTCCAAAGGGCGTAGGTGTCGAAGAGCAGGGCGGCGGCAAACACCATGCTTACAAGAAGTATGGCAACCTTGGAGAGGAGCAGGACGGCCCGCCGGTTGAACCCATCGGCCATGGCCCCTCCCAGGGGACCAAGAGCTATCCCAGGCACGGTCCGGGCCAGCAGCACCATTCCCAAGTGGACGGGAGAGTCCGTGAGGAAGAGGACCAGCAGGGGCTGGGCTATCATGTCTATCCATATGGCAAAGCCGTGGGCATTTTGGCCGAACCACAGGTAGGCAAAGTCCCGATATCTAATGGACGCGAAAGTGGACTTTATAAAACCGGAGCGTCCTAAGTCACTGGCAACGGTAGCTGGTTCTTTTGGTGGCTCTATCACCTACACACTAACCTTCAGAAAAAACCCCGCAGGAAGCCCTGCTCGTTCATGCCGGAGTATTAGGGGATTATACCATTGACCTTGCTTATTGCAGGGCCAACAGCAGTCAATTGCCCGATTGGCTCACACCTAAACAGCTTGCTACATTCTTACTGTAGAAGTAAACTAACGGGTATCAGGAGGGGGACGCCCTCTATAATCCTTTGTGCACTCTCGGGGAGGACGAATGGGACTTGGTAGTCTTGATTTTGCCCTTGCCATAGGCGGTGAGGCAGGGCAAGGCATCGCCACGCCAGGGGATATCCTGGCACGCATCATGGTCCGGCGGGGCCTCCACCTGAACACCTACAACGCCTACCAGTCCATCATCCGCGGAGGTCACATATTTCTCTTCGTCCGATTCAGCTCCGATGAGATATACAGCCACGGGGACCAGCTCGACCTGCTCCTGTGCCTGAACCAGGACACCATGGACCGGCACAAGGTCCTCATGGGGCCCGGCTCCAGGATCATGTTCAACAGCGACATCATCAATGCCGACGGCGCCCCTCCGGGAGCTGTGCTCTGCCCCATCCCCGTGGATGAGATCGCCAGCAGCGGGCGCAACACTCTGATACAAAACACCGTCGCCGTTGGGGCAATGATGTCCCTCCTGGGAATGGGGTTCGATATCCTGGAGGACAGCCTCACCCTGCGGTTTCAACGCCAGGGACAAACGGTCATAGACCAGAACGTCACCGTCGCCCGGGCGGGTTTTGAGTACGCCCAGAAGAACTTCGAGCCCTTCCCCATCTCCATCCCATCCAACGGCAAGTCCCTGGCTGTCTGGTCAGGGAACGAGGCCATGGCCATGGGCGGGGCAGCGGCGGGGGTCAAGTTCTATGCAGCCTACCCGATGAGCCCCTCCTCAGGAATCCTCCACTGGATGGCCCAGAATGCCCGGAACCTGGGCATCATGGTGCGCCAGGTGGAGGATGAGATCGGCGTCGCCAACATGACCATCGGCGCCGCCCACTCCGGGTGCCGCGCCATGTGCGCAACTTCGGGAGGCGGGTTCGCCCTGATGACCGAGGCTATTGGCAGCGCCGCCATGATGGAGATACCGGTGGTCTTCGTGAACGTCCAGCGGGCCGGCCCCTCTACCGGGGTGCCCACCAAGACCGAGCAGGGAGACCTGTGGCAGGCATTGGGCGCAAGCCAGGGGGACTTCGAGCGGATCATCGTGGCCCCCAAGGATGCACTGGACGCCTACAACACCATCCCTGAGCTTTTCAACCTGGTCGATAAGTACCAGTGTCCCGGCATAGTCATCTCCGACTTGCTCATCTCCGAGGGGCGGTTCAGCGTGGACCCTGACCTTATCGACCTGCATCCCTCCATCGACCGGGGAGAGCTAATCTCCGAACCCATAACCAACGGGGGCTACATTCGCTACAAGAACACGGCAAGCGGCATCTCCCCCAGGGCCATGCCCGGCACCGAGGGGGGCGTCCACGTCGTCGCCACTGACGAGCACGACGAAGACGGAATTCTGATCAGCGACGAGTTCACCAACCCCCACAAGCGCCGGATGATGGTGGAGAAGCGGGCGCGCAAGTTCAGCAGCCTGGCAGGGGAGATCGCACCTCCCGCCATCGAAGGCCCGGCGGATGCCGACGTCACCCTGGTCGGCTGGGGATCCACCTACGGCGTCATCAAGGAAGCTGTGGACCAGCTCAACGTCAAGGGTGTGAAGGCCAACCAGCTTCCCATCAAGTGGATCGTTCCCATCCACGAAAGGACCATCACCGGTCTGCTGGAGCAGGCCAAGAAGATAGTGAT
>JAGWBF010000065.1:15042-18920 GCA_021296025.1 Dehalococcoidia bacterium
CGGAGTGAGACAGGCATCAAGGCCGATGCTCACATTCGCAAGTACGACGGAGAGCCCTTCATGCCCCATCACATTGCCGAAGGGGTCCAGGAGATACTGGCAGGGAGATCGGACCTGTACGTTCCCACGCAAGAGGTTATGACCTAAAGGAGTTCGAATATGGCGACGGTGCTGGATACGGCCAAGGAGGAACCGGTAGTAAAGCTCACGGCCAAGGACTTTAAGGGCTTGGTGGAACCGGACTGGTGCCCGGGATGCGGCGATTTCGGGGTGGTCAACAGCCTACAGCGAGCCTGCGCCGAGCTGGGCTTGAGACCTCATGAAATAATGACCGTTAGCGGCATCGGTTGCTCCTCCAACCTGCCGGGCTACTTCAACGCCTACGGTATGCACACCCTCCACGGCCGCTCCCTTGTGGTAGCGACCGGGGCCAAGCTGGGAAACCACGCGATGAAAGTGATCGCCACCGGTGGCGATGGCGACGGGTACGGAATTGGCGGCAACCACTTCCTCCACTCAGCAAGGCGCAACACAGACCTGACCTACGTCGTAATGAACAACCAGATATATGGTCTCACCACCGGACAGGTGTCTCCCACCAGCGCCAAGGGGATGAAGACCAAGAGCACACCCTACGGAAGCGTTGAGATGCCCGTGAACCCCGTAACCTCGGCCATCATGGCCGGGGCTACTTTTGTGGCCCGGGGGTACAGCAGCGACGTCAGGCACCTGACCGGGCTGATAATGGAAGGCATCCAGCATCCGGGCTTCGCCCTCATAGATGTGTTCAGCCCCTGCGTGACCTTCAACCATGACAACGGCCACTCCTTCTTCAAGGACCGGGTGAAGAAGCTGGAGGATGAGGGCCACGACTTCACGGACTGGAAGGCGGCCTGCGAAAAGGCCGTGGAGTGGGGAGACACCATCTACACAGGACTGTTCTACCGGGACCCCGAGTCAGCATCCCTGGAAGAGCAGGAGCCTGTACTGCGGGAGGGCGGCCCGCTGGCCCGCCGTCCCCTGGGCCTGAGCAAAGAGCAGGCCAACAACCTCATCAAGCGCATGATGTAGGGGACCTACCCCGGCACTACGTTCCCTGTTCCGTCATTCCCATGAAAACGGGAACCTATTCCTGCTGGGGCACAATCCGGCACAGCATCTCATTGAGTCTTGACTGCCAGTTCAGGACCGGAGGATCTGAGATGAGCTGCCAATTCCGCATCCAGCCGTAACGTCACCCGTTCCTTGACCAACCCTCTTTGTGTACCGCGCCCTCGAAAGGAATGCTCCACTAGCTCAGGGTGGGTGGCGGCACACTAGTATTCTTCAAGAATATGGTCGGGAAAAATCAGGTCACTTGTGGACGGGGAAACCTGTATCGGGAGCGCCCCTGTAGCTCTAGAGAGAAGGGACGGACTCTAGGCTTATCCGGTTGTCCACGACCCGGTCCCAGGTGGCATCCTGGGACACCAGCCCCCAGCTGAGCAGCCAGTCGTAGGTGTTCTGGAACAGCTCCTCGGGGTACGGCCGCGGCTCCACGTAGCGCAGGCGCGGAAGGTGGAAGTCCGAGGCGTCTAGCTTGGGGAACTCGGACGTATCGGGCAGCTCGTTGATCTCATCCGCCAGGTAAGGCACAGCGTACCGGCGCCGGTCGCTGTTGATCAGCTTGACCGCCTTCACCAGCGCCCGATTGATGGCATCGAACTCGTCCTGCTCCATCTGGTTGTTGGCGATGTCGGCGCCGAGGAAATGGCCCTCGCACAGGTTCTGCCAGCCCGCCTTGTCGGCGAAGCTGATCCACGGCTCCTGGAACACGGCGGCCGTGATCTTGCCCGACTTCACCGCCTCGTAGCGGCTGCGGGGGTTGCCCACGTGCACCACCCTGATCTGGTCCCTGGGCAGGAAACCCTCCAGGAGGCGAAGGGCGATGTAGTGGGAACTGGCAAAGAAAGTGACGCCGACGGGCTCGTTTGCCAGCCCGCCAGGGTGGACGATGGGCGAATCCGGCGGGACGTATATGGCCTGGCTGGCAACAGCCGGCCTGAGTCCTACAATCTTGCCATCCCGCTTGCTTTCATAGGCCCGACGGACCTGACCTTCCTCTCAAGCGCGGTAGATGCAGACCTTGCCCTCTTCGAAGGCATCGTGGCCCACGATAGCGTGGACCTCTTCGGGGTCCTCGATGGGCTCTTCGGTGCTGATGTCGTTGGCGGTGGACCAGACCAGGTTGACATCCAGTCCCTCCTCGGCAAAGAGACCCTCATCCCTGGCGACAAGCCAAGGGATGCTGAAGATTACTCCGCTGACCTCAGCATCTACCTTCTTCAAAGCTGTCATGCTAGCATTAGCTCCCGTGAATACTAAGGGATCCTACCGGTCAGTTAACCACGAGTCGGAAGGACAGGTCAAGGAGAGCCTTCAATGGCGAGGGCGCTGTTTCACTAAGAAAGGGTGTGCTGGAATTGGCCAATGGGAACTTTCTGAGAGGCGGCGCCGTCTTAGTGGCAGACGGAACTAAGTGATCAATTTTCGTGAGGGGAGTGAACGAATATGCTGAGAACGATTCTGGTGTTAATGGTCCTATCGGCTGTAGTGGGTCTTGCTGCTGCCTGTGGCTCTGACACAGGCGGAACTGGAGTAGGAGAGGGAGGAGATAGCTCGGCCGTCCAAAGTTCCGTTAGGTTGGGCAGCTCGGACCCGTCCGGAATACAGGTCTGGGGTCGAGGGACGGTAGCGATAGAGCCCGACATAGCGCTCTTAAGCTTGGGGGTCGAGGCTAGGGGCGACAGCGTTGAGGCCGCCCGCAGCCAGGCATCCACGAGCATGACTGCCATCCTGGAGGCACTCCGGGCCAGGGGAATCGCCGACCAGGATATCCAGACCAGCAACTTCAACATATCGCCTGAGTACTCCTACCAGGAGACATTCATCGACAACATCAGGCAGAGCGAGCGGGTGCTGGTCGGCTACCTGGTGACCAATACAGTCAATGTCCGCATCGGCGACCTGGATATTGTGGGGGTTACGGTGGATGATGTAGCCCAGGCCGGTGGAGACGCTACCCGCATTCAGAGCCTGCGGTTTTCCCTGGAAGACCCGTCAGATGCCCGGGAGCAGGCCAGGGAGCAGGCCGTGAAGGATGCTATAGACAAGGCGGACCAGCTGGCAAGTGTGGCCGGAGTATCCAGGGGCAGCCTGCTCTCCATCAACGAGAGCTCAGGGGGGGTGCCGGTAGCCAGGAACTTCGCGGCCTCAGCCCTGGCGGATTTCGAGTCCACACCCATAGCTTCAGGGGAGCTGGAGGTGGTCATCGACGTCCAGGCGGTCTTTCAGATAGACAGCCCATAGAGGATCAATACAGGTAAACGCAAGAAAGGCACCGATGTTCTCGGTGCCTTTCTTATTTGGGCTTCTTGGTAGCGGGGGTTGGACTCGAACCAACGACCTTCGGGTTATGAGCCCGACGAGCTGCCACTGCTCCACCCCGCGTCAGAGGATGAAGAGAACAAGGGATTCATCTGTTTAGAGTTCTTAGCGTAGGTCAAGCCCTCGGCCGATTAGTACCGGTAAGCTTAACATGTTGCCACGCTTCCACTCCCGGCCTATCAAGCAGATAGTCTCTCTGCAGCCTTACTCCCAGCTCTCACTGGGATGGGAGGCCTTATCTTGGGCAACGCTTCGCGCTTAGATGCCTTCAGCGCTTATCGAATCGGACATAGCTACCCAGCGATGCTCCTGGCGGAACAACTGGCACACCATAGGTCCGTCCCTCCCGGTCCTCTCGTACTAGGGAGAGAAACCCTCAAGCCTCCTACGCCCGCGGCGGATAGAGACCGAACTGTCTCACGACGTTCTGAACCCAACTCACGTGCCCCTTT
>JAGWBF010000066.1 GCA_021296025.1 Dehalococcoidia bacterium
TCTGCTTAAGGACTCTGCCCAGCAGGTCCTTTATGTAGGCAAGGCCAGCAACCTCAGGTCCCGTGTCAGCTCCTACTTTGGCGCACCCCAGGGGCTGAACCCCAAGATACGACGCTTGGTTGAGCGGGTGGCGGACTATGAGTTCATCGTCACTGACACCGACGCCGAAGCCATCATCCTCGAATGCACCCTGATCAAGAAGCACAGGCCTACTTATAACGCCAGGCTTAAGGACGATAAGAGCTACCCGTACCTGAAGATCGACCTTACCGAAGAGTTTCCCCAGGTGTACATCACCCGCAGGGTGCGGGGGGATGGGGCGCGCTACTTCGGGCCTTTTGCAACTGCCGGCAGCGTTCGGAAGACCCTGGACTTGCTAAAGAAGCTCTTCCCCTATCGCTCCTGCACCAAACCCATTACAGGGACCGACCCCAAGCCGTGCCTGGAGTACCACATCGACCGCTGCGTCGGTCCCTGCATAGGGGCGGTGGACAAGGAAGGGTACCGTCGTGTCATAGAACAGGTGATCCTGTTCATGGAGGGCAAGACCGAGGGAGTTGTCGATGAACTTCACCAAAGAATGGCCAGCGCAGCAGAGGTGCTGGAGTTCGAACGTGCTGCGGTCCTTCGGGACCAGATTCGCAATATCCAAAAGACGGCAGAGGAGCAGCGGATCAAAGTGGCATCCAATGCAGTCCAGGATATGGATGCCATAGCTATGGCCCAGGGGCAGGACGAGAGCTGGATAGAGGTGTTCTTCGTCCGGCAGGGCAAGCTAACCGGACGGGACCACTTTATCATGGAAGGCACTCAGGATGATTCCCCGGGACATGTCCTGGCCGAGTTCATCAAGCAGTTCTACCAGTCGGCCTCCTTCCTTCCAAGGCGCATAATCGTGCAGCATACCCTGGAAGATGAGGTACAGATCCAGGCGTGGCTACGGGAGAAGAAGGGGCGGGCTGTCGTGCTGGCCAGGCCGCAGCGAGGAGACCAGCACCGTTTGATAAGGATGGTTGCCGAAAACGCATCCCAAGGTCTGACCCAGAGGCGGGCCAAATGGCTAGCTGACACCGACGCCGTTCAGCAGGCGATGCTTGAGCTGCAAGAGGAGCTCAACCTGCCGAATCTGCCCCGTCGCATAGAGTGCTACGACATCTCCAACATCCAGGGCACAAACTCCGTGGCGAGCATGGTGACATTCCAGGATGGCTTTCCAAAGTCCTCCCACTATCGCACCTTCAGGATCAAGGATGTGGAAGGAATTGACGACTACTCCAGTATGCAGGAAGTGCTGCGCAGGCGTTTCCAGAAGCTGGCGGCAGTCAAGGGAAAGGGGCAAGCCGGAGAGGATGGTCAGACGCCGCTGATTTCAACGTCCAGGCCAAGAAAGGAACAAGAGGGCGCCTGGAACATCGTCCCGGACTTGGTGCTGATCGATGGGGGGAAAGGCCATCTCTCGGCCTCCCTGGAGGTGTTTCTGGAGCTCGGTATAGACTTCATACCCCTCGCCTCGCTAGCCAAGGAGAACGAGTGGATTTTCGTACCACAAACCCCGGAGCCTATAGTGCTAGCGTCCAACTCCCAGGGGCTGTACCTGGTGCAGCGGGTCAGGGACGAGGCTCATCGGTTCGCAATCACCTACCACCGCAAGCTTCGCAGCAAGGGCAGTGTAGCCTCGGCCGTTGATTACGTGTCCGGAATAGGGCCGAAACGAAAGCGAATGCTCTTGCGTAGGTTCGGTTCTTTGAAGGCGATCAAGGAAGCGGGAATCGAGGACCTTACTTCTGTACCTGGAATAACCCGGTCGTTGGCCCTGCGCCTCAAAGAGCAGCTATAATTCCTCCCTCAATTTGCCAGCCGCGTTCCTTTACCTTTTTCCTTGAATTCTTGTGGTAGCTGCTATATTCTGAGCATACCCCCTGCGGAGTAAAAGCTTACCTTGCTCAAGGTATCTATCACCCTGTCCAACGGCGCAGAGATCACCTGCGAAGCCAGTGATCCATCTATCTGTGCTCAGATGTTGGGGATGGTGTTCAAGGACCTGCCCGGGTACTTGATGAGCGGCGGGTACAAAGAACAGCACACGGCGTCTCTAGCCATAGATGGAGGATCTGAAGCCCTTTCGGAGCTCTCAGGCGTCCAGCCCGAGCGTTCCAACGGGGCATCTGGGGGCAACGCAGAGTCACAGGCTCCATGTACTCCCGCCGAGTCTGAGTTCGCCGAGTACTGTCGCAGTGTTGCCCCGGTTGGTGATATGCGCCGGGTTGTCTTGGCGGCTTGGGCCGCTAACCACTTTCTAGGCACAGTCAGCATCTCTGATAAGGAAGTGTCCCGGCTGTTCCAGCTGGTGGGATGGCGACAACCCGAAAGCTTCACCCAGACGTTGCGTAACGCCGCTCGCAGCAAGTTCCGGTGGTTGGAACGGATTCCCGGTCGCTCAGGCTACTATTGTGCGACCGATGTGGGTATTCGCGCGGTGGTACCAACCCAGGATGCGTAACCGGACGGCTGTTAGGCCCTTGGACAGATCTCGACACTAGCGCAGGTTAAGTCTTCCCCGATTCTTGACTTCCGCCGCTGCCAGGCCTCTTGAGGTTGCTTTCGCAGGTTTAACTGATGGCTCACCACTGAACGAACATTGGCATAACCACATGTACATAGCGGTCGGAAGTGGTGGACTTGAAAACGCCTGGGCTGGAGGAAGTTGTGGTTTCCAGGGCCACCTCACCTCGTTCGAAGGCATTGAGAACATCCAGCAGGTACTTGTTATTGAAGGCGATCTTGGACTCTTCGCCCTCTATGGAGGTGTTGATTTCGTCCCTGTTCTCACCCATTTCCTCCGCCCTAGCGGAGATTCGCACCCTGCCTTCCGTAGGGCCTGATTCCGCTGTAGCGGATTCCCCGTCTTCCGGCATGATTTCAAGACGTACTATGCCGTTGCCGTCCCTGGCAAAAATAGAAGCCCCCCTGGCCGCCCTGGAGAACTCCTGGAGGTCGAACACGGTCCTAGTCTGATACGATTGGGGAATCAACTGGGAATAGTTGGGGAAGGTCCCCTGGATCAGCTGGGATACGATCTCTATGTTCTCCAGCCGGAAGAGGGCCTGGCCTCGGCTGGGGGTCATGACCATTTCCACCACGCCGTCCTGCTCACCAAGAAATCGAGCTATCTCATTGAGGGTCCTGTGGGGCAGGATGATGCTGACGGGAGCCGGTACGGATTCGGACAGGTCACCCTTGTAAACAGCCAGGCGGAATCCAACGGCTGCTGCCATGGTAAACTGGCTGTCCTCAAGTTCCAGTTTTCCTCCGTCGCTGCCGCAAATACGACCTGGCTTATGGCCGTTCGCAGGGCGCGTGGCTCGATCTTTGCAGTGAACTCTTCATCGACCGTTGGGATCGGAGGAAAGTCATCAGCCTCGGTGCCATTGATGTTGGCCTCCGAGCGGGCGCACTTCATTTTCAAGACCTTGGTTTCCTGGGAAATCTCCATGTCTATCGATTGGTCGGGAAGATGGCCTACGAACTCCGACAGCAGCCTGGCTGGAACTGTGATGGCACCTTCCTCTTCCACCATCGCGCCGACCCAGGTAGTTATAGCGATCTCCAGGTTGGTGGCGGAAAGCTTGAGCATTGAACGGTCGGTGGATAAAAGCACGTTCTGGGTTATTGGAAGGGTGGTCCGGGATGCAACAGCCCGACCAACAATGCCCAACCCTTTATTCAAGTTTTCCTGAAGGCACGAAAGTTTCATTTCCCCCACTCCCCCAAAGGTGTGCCGTAGTATATGTTCACCTTGTTTTGGCGTCAACGTTCCGTAGAGAGGCCAGGAGAGGGACGGGATTCCCTGGCAGACGACATCTGGGTGTTTGGGAGCACATCCTGTAGACAAGAAGAGGGAAAGCTAGACCACAGAAAAGCGATTGGCCCCGAAGGGCCAACGAGCGAGGAGGAAAAATGTGGGGAGAATCCAGTTAGTCTAGAAGAAGCTTAGCCGCTGCGCTTGACCTCCAGGGTCTCTCCCGGCGCCAACGCTACGCGTCTCACATTTATGCCAAGCTTTAGGAGCCAATAACCTAAAGTAGCCTTACTAACACCGAGTTCTTGGGCAGTTACCGATAACCCGTATTCGTTAACCATTTCCGGAAGAAGTCTTTCCAGAGGCCTCTGGTGGTTATCTTCGACCCTCTGCATCAGCTTAGTTTTTCGGGCCATTTCTGCCTCCTGTGGTAGGGCGGTGCTGCGACCGGAAAATGGTACCACACCGCGGTTTTAGTTGTCAATAACTATCTATGAAAAAGCTTAAATTTTTCTTAGAAAAATCTAGAACGCCCATATCGTAGCTATTATATTACCTTGATCAGCGAAATTCCAGCAATTGTCAGAGCAGTTACGATGATTCCGCCGATCATCACACCGGCTGCCATGGCGGGTAATGCCTGCCGGAATGGTATCGCAAAGGTCCAGGCGGCAATGGATGCTGTCCACACACCGGTAATGGGCAGGGGTATAGCCACAAATAAGGCAATCATTGCAGCTCCGTGCTTGTGAAAGCGCTCTGTATGGTGTCTCCTCAAGGACTCGGAACGCCATCTCAGGAAGGCTGTTGCAGGGTTGGGGAACCTCTCCAAAGATGTAGCCAACCTGGGGAGCACCAGGAGCCAGAAGGCCCCCGGGACTAAGTTGCCCAATATGGCTACTGGTAGCACGCCATACCATGGAAGGCCGTAGCCTTCGATCCCTAAAGGTATGGCCAGCCTCAGCTCACCTACGGGTGTCATGCTCCAAAGAAATGTAAATATGTAATCCAAATCAGGTAGGCTGAGGCCTCCGCTCGGGTGCTAGAAGCATAGCGAGCATGATAACATGGTGCGTCCTTTAGGGATGTCAATATGCGCGTCCAGAATTAGGAGAAACTGATCCACATGGAGAATTCTGCAGACCAGTTAAAGGTAGGAAAGATACCAGCCCGCATCCTGGAACACCTGCTGGGCCAGATCGACATTAACGACGACAGGGTGTTGCTGGGCCCGATGATCGGTGAAGATGCGGCGGTGATCGACCTGGGAGACACGGTACTGGTCGCCAAGACCGACCCTGTGACCTTTGTGTCGGACCAGGTCGGTTGGTATGCGGTCCACATCAACGCCAACGACATCGCTTGCGTGGGCGCTACGCCTCGTTGGTTCCTGGCGACACTGTTGGTCCCCGAAGGGTCTACGGAGGCTGGGGTAAGTGAGATATTCCGCCAGCTTACCGAGGCCTGTGAATTCATGAACATCCAGCTCGTGGGAGGCCACAGCGAAGTGACCGCAGCTGTCACCCAGCCGGTGGTGGTCGGGGCCATGCTGGGAGAAGCTCAGAAGGAAAGCATCATCAGGACATCGGGCGCTATGGACGGCGACAGCATCGTCTTGACCAAGGGGATAGCGGTGGAAGGCTCTGCTGTCCTCGCAAGGGATGCGGAGGCGAGACTGCTACAGGCGGGCGTTGGGCCTGCTACCGTGGCCAGGGCCAAGGAGTTTCTCTTAGATCCTGGCATAAGCATTGTGAAGGATGCGCAGATCGCCAGGGCAGCCGTTGAGGTGCATTGCCTACACGACCCCACCGAGGGCGGGGTCGTGACAGGGCTATGGGAGATTGCAAAGGCGGCCAACCTGGGGCTGTCCGTGGAAGAGGGGAGCATTCCCGTTCTGCTGGAGACGGCGGAGATTTGCGAAGCCCTGGGGTTGGACCCCTTGGGACTTCTGGCGTCAGGCGCCCTGCTCATCACCCTTCCCCCTGAGGATGTGCCACCATTGTTCAAGGCCCTGGAGTCGGAAGGGATCGAGGCTTTCGAAATAGGCCGGATGATGGAAGCTGAGGAGGGCGTGACCATCATCCGTGCCCACGAGCTTGAGGCTTTACCGACTTTCGAGAGAGATGAGCTGGCCCGGTTCTTCTATGATCAGCCTAAACGTAACGGATAAAAAGGTAAATATTATGTTCGGTCGTACTGATCCAGAACGGAACGTAGCTGTGGGATTGTTATGTTACCTCCGGAGACGATTACAACTACGTTTTTACCTTTTATGTTTACCTGATCCTTCATAGCTCCGGCGAGGGAAGCAGCCCCTGCCGCCTCAGCAAGGGTGTGGGCGCTGTCGATGAGAATTCCGATTGCTTCCTTCATTTCATCGTCATCGACCAGAATGAAATCGTCCAGCAAGTCCCACAGGATTTCCTGGGTCATCTGGTAGCCTGTGGAGGTTGCCAGCCCTTCGGCCGCTGTCCCCATGGGAGATTCGGTTAGGCGGCGGTTCCTCCAAGATAAGTACCCTCCTTGGGCTTGGGCCGACTGCACCGCAACAACCTTGATGTTAGGGTTTATGGCTTTGGCGACGACGCAGGCCCCCGCGGCCCCGCTTCCCCCTCCCAGGGGCACGTATATGCAGTCAACCTCTGGGAAATCTTCAATTATCTCCAGGGTCTCGGTCCCCACGCCTGCAATCAAGAGGGGTTCGTTTACGGCATGAACGAACCGGTAGCCCCTTTCGTCGGCCAATCGGGCGCAGTGCTCCCGGGACTCGTCGAAATTCTTGCCGTGGAAGACGATCTCCGCCCCCTGGTTCCGCATAGAGCGCACCTTCAAGGGGTTTGCTCCCTCGGGAAGGCAGATCACCGCCTTGGCGCCGAATTGCCGGCAGGCGTAGGCGATTGACTGCCCGTGGTTGCCCGAGGACGCGGTGACCACTCCCCGGGCCCTCTCCTCCTCGCTCATGTGTGCTAGCAGGTTCACCCCTCCTCGCACCTTGAACGACCCTAACGCCTGGTGGTTCTCGTGCTTGAGACGGACCGTTGCACCGAGGAGCTGGTCCAAGGCCGGATAGGAGTGCAGGGGAGTCCGGGGAACATAAGGGGATATGGTCTTTCTGGCCTCCAGCACATCCTGAAGAGTAGGTCTGTTCAAATCGCTCCTTACTTCGGCGGATCGTAGGCCGCACCGGGCCACTTTCGGACCGCTTATGCAGCACAGCTTATGTTACCCTGTCCCCCGATTCAACGGGTTCCAACAGGATAGTCCAGACAAGTGAAGGGCCCAGCTACCTAGTTGCTGGGCCCTTCAACAACGCCCGCTGTAAGTCGGGGCTGTTTAGTCTTCCTTGACGTTGATGGGAATGACGCCAGGCCCCCACCAGCGCTCCCACATGTCGTCCACCTTGCTCTGGACGAACTTCGTGTCTTCTTCGGTGAAGTGGGCAAAGCGTCCCTGGCGCGAGAGATACTCTTCGACTGGCCTGCGCTGCTTCATTCCCTTGGCGATGGCTTTGGAAGGGCCGTTGAGGAACAGCTCGCCGTCCACGATCTCGTAGAGCACCCAGAGGCCGGTCTCCACAGCCAGCATACCAAGCTCATGAGAGAACTTGGGGTCGTAGTCCCATCCCTTTGGGCAGGGGTCGATGCTGTGAATGAAAGTGGGTCCGCCGATGGTCAGCGCCCGGCGCAGCTTATTTGTCATGTCCAACCCGTAGGAACCGCAGGAGGTGGCCAGGTACCGGCAATCGGGATGGCCGGCCGCCAGCATACCAACCATGTTTTTCTTCCAGCGGGTGTTCATGATGCGGTGCACCTTGCCCGGAGGGCTGAAGGTGGAGTTGGCGCCCCAGGGGGATGAGCCCGAAACCTGGATGTCTGTGTTGGCGTAGGACTCATTGTCGTACAGAAGGACGAGATGGTTGTACTCCGGGTGAGTGAGGGAGGCGGATATGCCCGAGAGCCCCATGTCGATCCCGCCTCCGTCTCCGCAGAAGGAGATGACGTTGATAGGTTCGTCCTTGACCTTGCCCTTTCTCATGAGAGCCTTGAGGCCGGCCGCCGTGCCGGTCGCTGCCGCACCCGAGGAACCCAGCTGGGTATGCATCCATGGCACAACCCAAGGGCTGGTGTAATAGGTCGTGTTGGCTACGTACATACAGCCGGTGCTTCCCGTAACGATGGTGCGGTCCCCGGCAGCCTTCACCATCAGACGCATCGTCAAGGCCGATTCGCACCCCTGACATGTCCGGTGCCCCGATGTGAACATCTCCTCGATGGGGATGTTCTTCACACCTCTTACCTGGGGAAGATCTACCATCTGAGTCATAGTCTACCTCCTTACACCTATCCACTGTTTATCGCGGTCTATTTTACCAGTTGCCAGGGCCTCGTACATCACGTCCTTCATTTCAACGACGTTCTGGCCCCGGACTTCCCGGCCTCCCAAGCCAGCAATGAAGCTGATGACTAGGGGCTTCTTTTCCGAGTCGTACAGGGCTGCCCTGATGTCATTGTACAGCACTCCGCCAAAGTCTGGGGAACCGAAGGAGTAGTCTCTGTCAACCACTCCGATAGCCTTGAACCGGGAGAGGCATGCCTTGATTTCTTCGGTGGCGAAGGGGCGGAACCACTTTATCCGTACGAAGCCCACCTTGATGCCCTGCTCGCGCATCTGCCGTACGGCCACGCGCACCGGGAGGGCCAAGGTGCCCATCCCAACGAACACAACCTCCGCATCGTCGGTCATGTACTCCTCGAAGAAGGGGCTTGGGGTCCCTCGTCCAAAGATGTCTCTGAACTCTTCGTGCACCTCTTCGACCACTCCCTTTGCCCTACGCATTCCGTCATCCGTCTGCCTCCGGATCTCCATCAGCCAGTCCTCGTTGACCTGGGGCGCCACGGTGATGGGGTTGTCGGGGTGGAGGACCTTGTCTCCCCTGTCGTAGCGGGGGAGGAACTTGTCCACCAGGGACTTGTCCGGGACGTTGGTCAAGACCTGGGAGTGGGTCAGGAAGGAACCGTCGGCGCTGATGGCGCAGGGCAGGAACACCCTGGGGTCCTCGGCGATACGCCAGGCCATCAGGGCAGTGTCCAGGGCTTCCTGGGCAGTGGCAACCCAGTTGAGCATCCATCCCAGGTCCCGCACGGCCAGCGCATCGTTGTGCTCGGTGCCGAAGGCTCCCGGGTCATCCAGGGCCCGGTTGCCGACCATAGCCACTACGGGAAGCCTTAGCCCGGCCGTTACCGCCAAGGCTTCGAATGCGTAGAACCAGCCCACTCCGCTGGAGCCGCAGAAGACCCGAGCTCCCACAGCCGAGGCGTGCTTGACGATCTCAAACTGAGAGTGCTCGCTTTCTGCAACTATGAACTCGCAGTCCATCTCACCGTCTGCCACAAGTCTGGAGACGTACTGCATGACCGTGTCGTAGGGGCGGATGGGGTACGCTGTGATCACATCTACATCAGCCATTGAACAAGCGATGGCAATGGCTTCGCTTCCGCTTATGAGAAGCTCTTGTTCCGGCTTTTCAATCGTCGTTGACATTACAGGCCCTCCACTACGTTCCGGCTGTCGGTAACGCTACCGACCTCCTCCCGGTATTGGCCGACATGATGGAAGCCGTGAGAGCGAGGCTCCTGGGTCTTCTGCTTCTCCACGATCTCGGTCATCCACTTGTTGTAGCCGTCCTTGTTGGTGTTCCAGTCTTCCCATTGGCTGAGATTGCCCTCGAACTCCGCCTCGTTGACCATGGTTATGCAGTCGGGCACGGGGCAGACATCTTCGCAGACACCGCAGCCACAGCAGGACTCCATGTTGGAGTCGTACAGCCCGTCGGGAGTTACGTCGAAGCAGGAGTCCGGGCAGTGCAGCCAGCACAGGGTGCACTTGATGCATGTCTCGAAGTTGACCACCGGGCGCATGGTGCGGGTGCTCCACTTCTTGAAGTAGGGGTTCCGCACCGGTTCGTATCCGCCGTCACCACCTCGGAAGCCCGCGCCTTGTTCCACGTTGCGAACGACCAGCGCTTCTTCCATGGTTGTCCAGCCAGGCAAATCGAAGCTAAAGGGTTCCTCCGGGTTTCCTTCGCCAGGCTCGACCACCCGGGTCTCAATCCGATCGTGCGACTTCCGAGCCGAGTCTACCTTAACAGGGTTGTTCCACTGCTCCAGTATGGCCTCCTCCATCGACTCGAGGCTGACCATCTCAGGACAGACCTTACAGATGGCGCCCAGTACCCGGACGTCGGTGTGATCGTCCTTATAGACCCATAGTCCGGAGAAGCTGGTGCTGCCCTGCACCACCCCGATGTTGTAGGGAACATCCTTGGTGTGGATATCCCTTACCAGGTCGCTCCTGCCTTGCACAGATGTCACCAGGACCGTTCCGGTGTTCTTGGTAAGCTGGTTGATGGGCTGAAGGCCGTACCAACCCCAGGACTCCACTCCCTTGCAGAGGGTGTCGTCCACGGCTACCGTCACATCGACGTTGTCCGCTTCGTACATCGCCAGGTTCTCTTCCAGCTCCTCCTGGGTATCTGCCACAACGGCGAAGTACTTTGCGGGAATGCCGTTCCTCTCTGGGGAATCTCCATACCTCCCGAAGCCTATCCCAACCTTCCCTTCCTTTCGGGCTGCCAGGACAATAGCCCGACAGATGTTCCGGGCAAGGGTCTTCTGGAATATGCCTCTATAGACCACCTCAAGCGACGTTTTGCCCATGGTTCCTCCTTAGCATTTTTGCTATGTGCCGATCAATTCCCTATCTGCAGAAGCAGGTACGTGAACACTGCTTACGTCAATCCGATACCGAGCTCGCAAGCTCTTCAGCCGAGCCTCCAAGGATATAGGCAGGCTCTACTTCGGTTATGTGGTGTTCCATGGCCGTCCGTGCCCCTTCCGAGTTTCCCGTACTAACCATGTGCAGTATCTGGCGGTGGGAGGCCAAGGAGCGCTGTGGCCTTCCCGGGCTCTGCATGGCATGGTCCCTGGATTGGGCGAGAATGTCGGACATGGTCGAGATCACTTTGACCAGGACCGGGTTGTGGGTCCCCTGGGCCAGCGCAAAGTGGAAGGAAGTATCGCCTTCCACTCCCGTTCCACCGTCTGCGATCTGCCTCTCCTGGTCTTCGATGGCTTCCTGCATCCGGTCGCAGTCCTCGGAGGTAGAGCGTTCAGCCGACAAGGAAGCGATATGGGGCTCCAGCAGGTGGCGCACTTCGAAGATGCCCTCCAGGTCCCGGTTAGCCCCGGTGAGGGTGGAAACGATGATGGATGCGAGGGGTTCTAAAGACTCGGTGCTGACGTAGGTTCCGGACCCTGGGCGGCTAATCACCATACCCTGAAGCTCAAGTGACCTCATCGCTTCGCGAAGGGAACCTCGCCCCACCTGGAATCGTTCAGCGAGCTCCCTCTCCGAGGGTAACCGGTCGCCTGGCTTCAACACACCGTCGCGGATCAGGTCCCGTATCTGGCCTGCTATATCCTGGTGTATTTTGCGCCGCTGTATTACCTGGAAATCTTCCATCCACTCTCTCGTGGTCAGATGGTATGGTGGTCTGACCAATTGAGACTGTCGGCAAAATACCATGCTTGTTTACATCTGTCAATACCCTGCCGGAATCGATGTCCCCAGTTTCCTTTTCGGATATGAACGGAGGAGCGAACTGGTAGGCAAGTGGTTGGAAGGATGGCGAGTTCAGGTTACAATGGGCCGACTACAAAGAACCGGAAGCTCTCATATTTATGGACAACGAACCCGACAAGATCGAACTGGAAGACCAGGGAATCCGTATAACCTGGCAGGATGGTCATCGCAGTATCTACCCCCATCGGGTGTTGAGGCTGAAGTGCCCCTGCGCCCAGTGCGTGGATGAAATGACCCATGAGCTCCGTCTTGACCCGGAAAGCGTCCCCATGGATGTGCGGGCAGAGGACCACCTGGTGGTCGGCAACTATGCCTTGCAGTTCCTTTGGAGTGATGTCCACTACACTGGCATATACACCTACGAGTTCCTGCGGTCGAACTGCACCTGCATGGAGTGCCTGGCCGCCAGGGACTGAATTATGCCGGGATAGTCGGATGTCTGAGCTAGGGGGTGCTTGGGGTTTCCGGCTTTTCGGTGGAAGGTTTGGAGGAGCTCACCTGGGCGCAGATGTGGCCATACTGACCATCCCTGAATCCGAACACCGAAAACTTCCGTTTGCCCGGCGACTCGCAGTCGGGGCATGCTGAGGGGTCGTCCCGCAGGGCAAGAGGGCGGACCGACTCGAAAATGTGCCCGCAGCTGGTGCACTCATACTCGTAAACAGGCATATCTTCCTCCCGAAGCAGGGTTCAAATCGTCCCTGAGTCTTTAAGGCTTTCGATCTGGTCAGCAGTGTACCCCAGCACCTCCGCCAGCACCTCTTCGTTATGTTGACCCAGGGTTGGAGCGGGCCCGAACACCTCATCGTCGCCCAGCTTGATAGGGTTTCCCGGCATGGAGTACCTGCCGGCAGTTGGATGG
>JAGWBF010000067.1:0-314 GCA_021296025.1 Dehalococcoidia bacterium
GT
Organism: Dehalococcoidia bacterium; assembly: GCA_021296025.1. Classification (GTDB taxonomy): domain Bacteria; phylum Chloroflexota; class Dehalococcoidia; order Lucifugimonadales; family JAGWBF01; genus JAGWBF01. The sequence goes on from JAGWBF010000067.1 coordinate 3, forward strand.
CGCCCGAAGCAGATCAAGGAGGCGTGGAATTCCCTTGGTGGATCATAGTGGCGATAGTGATTGGGGTACTTGTGGTGCTTGGGGGAATTTTCCTCATCGTTGCGTTGATACGCAGGCGGAGACAGGACTGAGCAGGGTCTTGGCCCAAATCCACCGCAAGGATCTGGCCACCCCAGCGAAGCAAGGGATGAGATGGTCCGGATAGAGATGGCGCGGCCTTGATCCGCCCCCTGTCCAGCTGGGCGCCGGGTGTGGTGGTCGCGCCAAAGGGATGTTGACGCCCACAGCGCCGGCGGAGGGCGATATCAGCCT
>JAGWBF010000067.1:324-4202 GCA_021296025.1 Dehalococcoidia bacterium
CGGGGGACGGCGAGACGATTGGGTAGTGCGCCGGATAGCGAGACGCTGTGGGTGTCGCCAGGAGGGGACTGGCAGGGCGGGGAACGCCGTGCCGAGGATCACAAATCGCCAGCATCTCGAAGACGGTTCTTGTATCTTAGTTGGTGGCACATAATAGCCACGGCAGGACACGGCGGGATGCCGTCTTAACGACCAGGGCAAGGAGATCTGAACTTGGACAAGGTTGATCCTTTCTCAGACATTCCGGAGGACCTCAGAAAGCTCCTCGAAGGGGATGGACGCAGGCTGGAAGCCTTCGCAGTTGTCGAGGGCAGGCCAGCCTTCATCGTGATAACGTATCGAGTCGACTATGGGGACGGGCCATCCTTTGAGGTTCCGCCGGGCGTAATCAAGTTCTCAAAAAGGGAACACGCTATTGTTGACTCGACACGGATCCAACTGGGGTCGTCCCGGTACTATCGGGAGTACGAGGGCGACACTGAAGGGGTGGCGGACCCCGAAGAAGCGAGGTTGGTTCAGAGGGGTTCACTTAGCGAGTTCCTGCAAAAGAGCGGCCTCCCGTCACAGGTGGGATCTGAAAATGTTTCCTCGACGGTGACTTGGGCGAGGCCCGACTTTCTAATGTTCTGCACCTCAATAATGGCGGAGGGCCGAGACCTTAGAGAGCTTCGGAGCCAGTTCCACGACTATGGCTGTGTGACGCTCATTCCCGATCCGTCGGCATTCGCGATGCAGTTGGGCAAGGACATCGGAAGACAGTTCGACCTAGAGAGTGTTCAACTCAGCGGCTTCGACAAGCTGAAGCGTTTAGTGCTCACGCAGGCGCAGATAACAGCGGAAGGCCGTCTACTTCATGGGTGTCTCACGGTCCTGTCAGCTACTGCGACCCGCCCGAAAGGATCGTCAATCGGGTTCCTATCGAGAGGCGCGGAACAGCGGTTCCCTTCGTGAAGCGCAGAATGTTTGCAGGTCAGCGGGAATACAGGTTCGTCGTAGAAGTCATCGGTGAGCCAGAAGAAAAGGTGTTTTCGATGGAAATCACAGATGAGCTTCGAAGCTTGGTCCACACCTTAAGTTGAGGAACCATCCCGGAGATAGTAAGCCCACCGTCTAAAGTGGGTATCGGGGGTACTGCCTACCGCCAATCATGGCCTCACAGACCCCCCAGCCACAGTTCAAAGACGGTTCTGTCCACCGTATACGTTGGTGGGCGGTAGAGGACTCGAACCTCTGACCCCCTGCGTGTAAAGCAGGTGCTCTAACCAGCTGAGCTAACCACCCGCATGCGCTTGGCCTGCCACCTCCGGGCGGAGGCAGCGGACCTGCGACCGGCCCGAGGCGGTCCTGATATTTATGGCGCGCTTGGCGGGACTCGAACCCACGGCCTCATCCTCCGCAGGGATGCGCTCTATCCAACTGAGCTACAAGCGCACGAACCGGACCCTTGTTGCTGGGGACTCTGTTGGTGCCGAGGGTGGGATTCGAACCCACACGCCCGTAAGGGCACTACGCCCTGAACGTAGCGCGTCTTCCGTTCCGCCACCTCGGCATTCCAGCCCCAAGCAGGGGCAGCCACCACGAACAACATTCAACTCAGGGAGCGCCCATGGACGCAAGTATGGTGGGCGATAGAGGATTTGAACCTCTGGCCTCCTCGGTGTGAACGAGGCGCTCTAACCGCTGAGCTAACCGCCCATCGACTGCTGTTCGCCACTACATTATAGGTAGGCCCCGAAACAGGCGCAAGCCTGACCAGCGCCGCACGGCGGAGGGTCGATGGGGGAGATCATGAGAGGGGACAGGGCGACAGAGCAGCGATGGCGGCTTTAGGGGCCGTCCTTGACATTGGTCTTGGGCTGGGTGCCTGCCGATGACCAGGTGCGCAGGGTGTCTTCCAGGAACTGCTGGAGGGTGTCGATGACGTCCCTGTCCCGGGTGAGCACCACTGCGCCCAGACCGTAGGCGCTGTCGCCGTTGGCAACGCTCTCGAACTTGCCGGCCTGGAAGGCGACTTCGGGAACATCGTCGCCCTCCTGGCCCTCAACCTCGCCCCGCAGGGCGTCCAGGAGGGCAATCATTATCCCCTTGGCTTCTTCGGTTTCGAAGGTCGTCATCTTCAATGGATGTTCCTGATCGATAGGCTGGTGGCAACGGATGGGTTCGAACCATCGACCTAGCGCTTATGAAGCGCCCGCTCTGCCGCTGAGCTACGTTGCCTGCAACGTCTCCCGTTAGAGACAGCCTTCAAAATATACCTGCGGAGCCGTAGCTGTGTCAACGAGGGATGGGCCCATCAGAAGCCTCCTATTCCCTGGCTGGGGAGGGTCAGGCCGGGAGCTGGTTGCCCACAATAACGTGTAGTGCCGTCCGCGAAAGTGGAGCGGTCCTAGATCCCTGCAATGCGCCGTCCTGGATTGCGGCCTTCGCCGCAATGACGATATGCCCGGTGGGTGCTGGCACCGTAACGAGTACGGAGCAGGCTCTTCGCCCCAATGACGATATGCGTGGCTGGTGTGAGGAAGGCTATGCGGGGCAGGGTGCATCACCCTACCCTTCGGGGAGGGGGCTACTGGCAGCAATCCGGGGGTGCCCGGAGCCCATCTGCTATACTGAGGGGCCAATCTCTGAATACATGGGGGTGGCTGTGGCCCAAGGGGTCGGGAACGCACGCATCGATGGCCGGAAGAACGACGAGCTCCGGCCGGTTACAATTACCCCCGGATACCTGGCCTTTGCCGAAGGATCCGCCCTCATCGAGATGGGCATGACCAAGGTGCTTTGCTCGGCCACGGTGGATGACAGGGTGCCCCCCTTCATGCGGGGCGAGGGCAAGGGCTGGGTCACCGCCGAGTACGCCATGCTTCCCCGCTCCTCGGGCAGCCGGATCGCTAGGGAGGGCCTCAGCGGGAGGCCACGGGGCCGTACCCAGGAGATACAGCGCCTCATCGGGCGCTGCCTGCGGGGAGTTACGGACCGGGAAGCGCTGGGAGAGAGGGCCATTCTCCTGGACTGCGACGTTATACAGGCCGATGGGGGGACCAGGACGGCGGCCATCACCGGGGCATACGTAGCCCTTTACCAGGCCCTTCTGGGGCTGACCCGTAACCGCCTTCTACCCAGTATTCCCTTGGCCCACAGGGTTGCCGCCGTCAGCGTCGGGCTGGTGGACGGAGATCTGCTGCTGGACCTGTGCTACGGGGAGGATTCCCGGGCTGAGGTGGACTTCAACATAGCCATGACCGACGCTGGCGAGCTGGTGGAGCTACAGGGAGCGACGGAGGGGGCGCCCTTCCCCAGGAAGCTGGTGGAAGAGGTGCTTGCTTCGGCTGAGCTGGGCACGGCCCAGCTCTTCGAGGCCCAGGCGCAGGCTATAGGGAGCCTCTAGTCCCGCCGGCATAAATACAGTTCCGGCGCTGGGCTAGGTGCCCGGATCGGGCGCCCTTACACCTGCCGTACGCCCAGCACCACCTCCATGCCGTCCACGCTCTGGGTGTCATGGTAGGCCCCCTCGGTTGCTTCTCCGGGGACTAGCTGCTCTGAGAGGGTCTCCTGCATGATGTAGCCGGAGAAAGCGCTCATGACCTCATCCACGCTGGACGGCCCCTGGTAGTAGGTGTGGATGCGGTCGGTGATCTCGAACCCCGCCTTCTTCCGCATATCCTGGATCCGGTGAACCAGCTCCCGGGCCAGTCCCTCGCGGGCCAGCTCCGGCGTGATGGTGGTCTCCAGGGCGACCATGTAGCCGCCCTCAAGGGTGATCCAGTAGGGGTCCATGGGGAGGACAGCTTCGACGTAGCCGGAGCTTTGCTCCTTGCTCTTCTTGAGGTTTGAGGCGGCTTCTACCGCCTGCTGGTAAAGCTGTTCACCCTCGCCTTCGC
>JAGWBF010000067.1:4262-13004 GCA_021296025.1 Dehalococcoidia bacterium
CCGGGAGAGCGCGGCCTTACCAGCAACCTGGGAAGGGGCTGGCGCACCTTGACTCCAGCCCTGGAGCGGGCGCCCCGCCCCATGCTGGAGATTTTCATGGCGAGGCGGGTGGCATCCATCAGGCCCTGGTCGATAAGCCCCTCGTCAGCCACGGGGAAGTCGGCCAGGTGGACGCTATCCGGGGCATCGGACTGCACCGAGCACACCAGGTTCTGGTACATGTTCTCGGCGACAAAGGGCATGAACGGGGCAATGAGCTTGCTCAGCGCGACCAGGCATGTGTGCAGGGTGGCATACGCAGAGAGCTTGTCGTCGTCGTTCTCGCTCTTCCAGAAACGGCGACGGCTCCTGCGCACGTACCAGTTGGACAGCCCATCGACGAACTCCTGGATGCGCCTGCCCGCGTCGGTGGGGTTGTAGTTCTCCAGGTGTCGGTCTGTCTGGACTATCAGGTGATTGACCTCGGAGAGTATCCACCGGTCCAGCTCGGCGGAGGGTTTCCAGTCCTGCGGCATCTGGTTGGGATGGAAGCTGTCCACCTCGGCGTAGGTGGTGAAGAAGGAGTAGACGTTCCAGAGGGTCAGCAGGTAGCGCCGGACCACCTCGTTCACCAGGTCCTGGGCGAAGCGCCGGGACTCGCCAGCGTGGGATGCGGTGAACAGGTACCAGCGGGTGGCGTCGGCCCCTTGCTGGTCCAGCACCTCCCAGGGGTTTACCACGTTGCCCTGGCTCTTGCTCATCTTGCGCCCGGCCCCATCGAGGATAAGGCCCAGGCAGATGACGTTGCGGTAGCTGGGCCCGTCGGTGAGCAGGGCGGACAGGGCGTGGAGGCTGTAGAACCAACCCCTGGTCTGGTCCACAGCCTCGCAGATGTAGTCGGCCGGGAAGCGTCCGTCCCGCATCATGCTGGCGTCTTCGAAGGGGTAGTGCCACTGGGCGTAGGGCATCGCCCCGGAGTCGAACCAGGCGTCCATCACCTCGGGGATACGCTCCATCGAGGAGCTGCACTCGGGGCAGCGAAGGTGCACCTGGTCCACGTAGGGACGGTGCAGGTCGAGGTCATCGACCGTCGCCTTGTGCTCGTCGATGGCCAGCTCCTTCAGCTCTTCCCTGGAGCCGACGCACACCCGGTGGGCGCAGCCGTCCCCGGTGCACTGCCAGATGGGTATAGGGGTGCCCCAGTAGCGCTCCCGGGAGATGGCCCAGTCCACGTTGTTGGCCAGCCACTCGCCGAAGCGGCCCTCCTTGATATAGTCGGGGTACCAGTTGATCTCCCGGTTGCTGCTGACCAGCCTGTCCTTTATGGCGGTGGTGCGGATGTACCAGGAGGGCTTGGCGTAGTACAGCAGTGGGCTTTTGCAACGCCAGCAGAAGGGGTAGGTGTGCTTGTAGATGCCCTTGTGGTAGAGAAGGCCCCGCTGCTCCAGGTCCGAGGCGATCTCATCGTCGGCGTCCTTTACGAACTTGCCTGCGAAGGAGTTGCTGCCAAGGACTATGCCCTGCTGGTCCACCGACTGGACGAAGGCCAGAGAGCGCCATCTGCCCACGCCCAGGTCTTCGTCGCCGAAAGCAGGAGCGATGTGGACTATTCCCGTGCCGTCTTCCATGGATACGAAGTCCACATCGTGAACTTGCCAGGACCTATGGAAGGCGCTGCTTCGCTGGACGGCGCCCTGGGAGTCCTCCGGTGGGTCCGCCAGCGCCCCCGACGAGAAACACCTGATGGCGCCCTTGGGCAGGCCGGAAACGAAGGGGTCGTATAGGGGCTCATACGTTAGCCCAACCAGGTCTCGGCCCTGAAAAGATGCGAGCACCTTGTATTCTGTGCGGAGGGCGACATCCAGGAGTGGCGTGGCCAGAATGAGACGCTCCCTCTCTGAACCCTCGCCGTTGTCAAGCTCAACCAAGCTGTAGTCGGCCGTTGCGTCAACTGCAAGGGCAGTGTTGCCCGGCAGGGTCCAGGGGGTGGTGGTCCAAGCCAGGAAATAAACCGGCTCACCGTGGGAAATCAACTTGTCGAAAGAGTAGTCGAATGCTCGCCTGGCGCGAATCGTACTGTCGAATCCCGTCAGCCGGAACTTGATGTACACCGACGGGTCGGGGGTATCTTCCTGGTAGCCCAGGGCAACCTCGTGGGAGCTCAGGCTGGTGACGCACCGGGGGCAGTGGGGTGTGCCCTTGATATCCTGGTAGAGCAGACCCTTCTCCCACAGCTGGCCCAGCACCCACCAGCCTGTCTCGATGTAGCTGTTTTCCAGGGTAACGTAGGGATTCTCCATATCCACCCAGTAGGCTATCCGGTCGGTCATCTCCTCCCATTCTTTGACGTATCGGAAGACGCTCTCCCGGCACTTCTGGTTGAAACGCTCTATGCCGTACTCTTCGATCTCCCGCTTGGAGTGGAGGCCCAGCTCCCGCTCTACCTCCAGCTCCACCGGCAAGCCGTGGGTGTCCCAGCCGCCCTTACGGAGACAGCGGTAGCCCTTCATGGTCTTGTAGCGGCAGATGATGTCCTTGAAGACCCGGGCCAGGACATGGTGGATGCCCGGGCTGCCGTTGGCAGTGGGAGGACCTTCGTACAACATGAACAAGGGCCTGTCATCCCTGTCCCTCTCCGTCCTGCGGAAGATGTCCTTCTCCTTCCAGAAGCTGAGGACATCCTTTTCCAGGTCGGGAAAGCTGACCCTGCTGGATACCTGCCTGATCATCGTAACCTCAGAGGTTTCTTGTCGTGCCCATGCCGATATATGGGGAAGACTCTAAAGGGCTGATTTAGCTTATCAGATATGGGGGACAGTTCAAGATTTCCGTAGGAGGAGGAGGAACTCGCGGTTGCCCTTGTCCCCCAGTATGGGGCTGGGCTCCAAGCCCCGCAGCCTGTGGCCCGACTGGACGACCCACTGGATAAAGCGGGCGAGCACCAGGGTGTGCACCTTTACGTCCTTGATGATCCCGCCCCTGCCGACTTCATTGCGAAGAGCCTCGAACTGGGGCTTCAGCAGCACGATGATGGGGCCGCCAGGGACCAGGTGCCGGGAAGCCTCGGGAATGACCTTGGTGGCCGAGATGAAGGAGACATCGACTGTGACTAGGTTGACCTGGGCCGACCGCCCTTCACCATCTTCGAGATCGAAGGGATGCCTAGCGTTGACCTTTTCCTTGACGACAACCCTGGGGTCCTGGCGTAGCCGGTAGTCCATCTGGCCATACCCGACGTCCAGGGCATAGACCTTGGACGCCCCCGCCTGCAGCATGCAGTCGGTGAAGCCACCAGTGGAAGCCCCAACGTCGAGGACGGTGCACCCCGACACATCCAGCGCGAACCGGTCCAGGGCGTGGGCCAGTTTTAAGCCCCCGCGACTCACGTAGGGAAGGGTGTCCCGAACCTCCATGGAGGCATCGCTTGACATAAGGGTTCCCGGCTTGAGCACCCGCCCTCCAGGGTGGAACACCAGCCCCTCCATAATGAGGGCTTGGGCGCGCTCGCGGCTTTCCGCCAGCCCCCTCTCGAACAGGAGAACGTCAGCCCGCTTCTTGGGGAGTCTTCTTGCCATGACCTACCTGCCAAGTCCTCCTAGGTTTCATTGACACTGCATTCGCCTGTGAATTATAATCCTCGGCGCCAGTAAGGGATGATACATTGCCAAAGCGTACCTACCAACCAAAGAAGCGAAGACGTCAAAGAGTACATGGTTTCATGGCCCGCAACAGCACCCGGGGAGGGCGTGCGGTCCTGAAACGCCGCCGGTTTAAGGGCCGCCACCTTCTGGCGGTCTAAGCCACAAGCGGACCTAGATGCAAAGATCGCAGAGGCTTACGGGTCGTAAGAACTTCTCCACTATTCGCAAGAACGGCCGCGGTGTGACAAATCAACTGCTGGTGTTACGCACGATTCCCAATGGCTTGGATACCAGCAGGTTCGCCTTCGTAGCAGGTAAACGTATCGGAAATGCAGTCGCTCGGAACCGTCTCAAGAGGCGCCTCAGAGAAGCTGTGCGCTCCACCAACATAAAGAGTGGGTCGGACCTTGTGTTCATAGCCCGTATGGGATCCGGCGATGCCAGCTTCCAGCACCTCAAGGAAGCTGTCATGACCCTGCTCCGAAGGGCACGCCTCCTGGAAGGGGCATCTCCCAGCGAACAGGAAGCTGTCTCTCAGACCTCCCCGCACGGGCGCCCGGATGAATCCCAACACCCGGCATCTCCCCAGCCCATGGCGGCAGCTTAGCGTTGAGCAGGATGGCGCTGGGGCTGGTCCAGTTCTACCAAGGGGCGGTCTCCGCCTTCATACCCTCCAGCTGCCGCTTCAGCCCCACCTGCTCCCAGTACTGCTATGAAGCTATCGGCTCCCATGGAATGCTGAAGGGCACATGGTTGACGTTAAAGCGCTTGTCCCGGTGCCGTCCCATGGGGGGAAGGGGCTATGATCCTGTTCCCTAGAGGCCTCTTCCCTCATGCCCTGGACCGCGTCATCTCACGTTTGGGACTAAATCGACCCAGGGCGCCCTTCCCTCGCCCCCCTATCAGGGCCGTCCACCTAGCCTTGGCGTCTCTGGCTGTGCTGGTAATGTTGTCTGTGGTAGGGTGTACCGGGCGCAGTCTGATCACATGGGGTGAGAGCGGCGGAGATGGGTGGACGGTTACGGCCGTCGACGATAGCAGATTGTACGTGGTTAGCCGTCAGGGAACAGTATTCGCCCTCGAGGGTGTGTCCCGGGATGCCATTCCTCGAATCCTGTGGACCCACGAATTGGCCCAGTATCATGGGGCCTTTGGCACGCCGGCGATAGGCCGGGAGCACATATACATAGGCGACAAGGGGGATCTGGAAGGGCTAGACGGGCAGCTGCTGGCCCTGTTGAAGGATAGAGAGCCAACATCAGGCACCATAGAAGGTCCCGGCCTCCTGCAGGACGGGGAGTGGAGCCACGCCATAGAGGGAGGCATTGTAGGGGCGCCGGTTTTGACGGACGACGAAAGCTTGGTGCTGGTCGCCTCAGACAATGGCGATGTTTATGCTCTCAGCACCACCGGAAGCAGCCGGGACCGCTTGGTGTGGAGCTTCTCTGCCAATGGGCAGGTATGGTCCACACCTGTCATCTCTGACAATATGGTGTACGTCGGTTCCTTGGACCGGAACCTGTATGCCATTTCCCTTGATAGGGAGCTGGGATCCGGAGATAGCAGGCTTATCTGGAAGTACGAGACCGATGGGGCAGTCATGGGAAGCCCCATCGTGCTGGATGGCCCGTCGGGGAAGATGGTGGTTGCAGGTTCCGTGGACAGAAATGTGTATGCCCTGGGAGCATCCGACGGGGAGCTGATCTGGAGCTTTGCGGGTGACGACTGGATCTGGGCGGACCCGGTTGCCGACGAGGAGCATATCTACGTGGCCACCATGAGCGGCACTGTGTATGCCCTGGACCGGGATGGGAACCGGGTCTGGGAAGCTACCCTGGAGGATGGCCCCCCCGTGGTGGCCCGCCCAGTGGTCCACGGAGAGGATTTGGTGATAGCCACCGATGAAGGCAAGCTCTTTCGGCTGGACACGGGCAATGGACAGCGCATTGGCGGTTTTCATGACCTCAGCGGACGGGTGAAGGCTTCTCCGAGTATCCTGGGAGGAAATGTGTTTGTAGGGGTGGAGGACAACTCCGTCCGGGGCATAGACTTGGAGGACTGGCGAGAAGCATGGAACTTCTCCACAAAGGACAGATAGCGAAGGTGGGTCCTTGGATGCAATAGGGTTCTTCTTCGACAATCTGCTGATCAACCCGATGCTGAACATCATCGTCATGCTGTACAGCTTGCTGTTCAGCAACTTCGGGCTGGCCATTATCGTCTTCACCATCATCGTCCGGATCGTCACACTTCCCTTGCATGTCCGGCAGATCAAGCAGATGCGGGCGATGTCCGAGATGCAGCCCAGGATGAAGCAGATCCAGGAGATCAAGGACCCTGGGGAACGCAGCCGAGCCATGCAGTCCATGTGGCGGGAAGCGGGGGTCAACCCCCTAGGATGCCTGGGGCCCCTCGTCATCCAGATGCTGGTCTGGGTGGCCCTGTTCAGGGTGCTGATAAAGAGCTTGGGTACAAATCCCGATGATCTGGTCGGCCTAGCCCAGCGCCTCTACTCCTGGAACCCCTTTTCCGATGTGTCCATACCGCTGAACCCCGACTTCCTGTGGTTGGATCTGGCTGCCCCAGATCCAACCAATGTGGTGCTCCCCGTCCTGGTGGGCGCCTCGACCTGGCTTCAGCAGAAGATGACCATGACGCCGTCGGCGGACCCACGGCAGGCCCAGACCAACAAGATGATGTTGTGGATGATGCCCATCATGCTTGGGTTCATCACCCTCACCTTCCCCAGCGGTCTGGCGGTGTACTGGACCGTATCCAACGTCGCCGGCGTGCTCATTCAATATTTCATTACCGGCGATTTGGGCCCGTTATTTACGAAAGATGCCCCCCAGGCCCAGCCCGTTCTTCAGGCGGCCTCGGAGGAGGAATCAAAGGAGAATGATAGCGATGGAGATGGAACAGGTGGACCGGTCCGCAAAAACCGTCGAAGAAGCCGTCGAGATGGCCCTGAAAGAGCTCGACGCAAACCGGGAAGAAGCAGAAATAGAGGTCCTAAGCCAAGGTAAGCAGGGTTTTCTTGGCATAGGCTCCGAGCCTGCCCGTGTAAGGGTAAGGAAGCTTCCACCTTCTGAACATGCAGCTTCCACAGCCATGGAGGTGGTGAACAAGCTGCTGTCCACCGCCGGGGCGCGCACCTTGGCGACCCTCAGGGTAGCCAGGGATCCCGACACTGGCGGTCCCATCGTGGACATCACCGGCGAAGACTCAGGTCTTCTCATAGGTCGCCAGGGAGAGACCCTGCGGGCGCTGCAGTTCCTGGTGAACACCCTTGTGCGAAAGCGGATGCAGCAGGAGTCGGTGCGGGTGGTGTTGGATATAGAGCGATACAGGGAACGACGCCACAACTCCCTTCGGGAGCTGGCTTTCCGCGTGGCTGACCGGGTGGCCCAATCGGGCAAGGCTATACCCCTTGAGCCGATGCAGGCTGCTGAAAGGCGGGTGATCCACGTGGCTCTCTCAGAGCATCCCAGGGTAACCACCGAGAGCAGCGGTGTGGGCGATGGACGGCGAGTGACCATCACCCCTAAGCAAGGCTGAGGCTGCGTACCGGTGCTCCGGGAGCTGTTCGGCACATCCAAGGTGTTCATAGGCGTGGTGCATCTGCCCCCTCTGCCGGGCTCGCCCCGGTGGAGCGGAGACCTGGATAGTGTGCTGGAGTGGGCGCGAAGGGATGCCCGGTCCCTAGCTGAAGGGGGCGTCCACGGTCTCATAGTCGAAAACTACGGCGATGTGCCCTATGTGCCCGGCAGCGTGGGGCCTCACACGGTAGCTGCCATGGCAATGGCAACCCGGGCGGTGCAGGAAGTGGTGGACCTTCCAGTGGGCATCAACATGCTGCGAAACGATCCTGTGTCGGCTATCGCCGTGGCTGTGGCAACGGGATGCAGGTTCGTCAGGATCAACGTGCATCACGGGGTAATGGCAGCCGATGAAGGAGTAATCGAGGGGAAGGCCCATGAGACGCTGCGATATCGCAGTGCCCTGGGCGCCGATGACCAGGTCAAGATATTCACCGACCTGCTGGTTAAGCACGCAACGCCCTTGGGGACGTCCGACCTTAGCTACCTGGCCAGGGAGACGGTGGAGAGAAGCTTGGCTGACCTGCTAATCGTATCGGGCGATGCTACCGGTGAGGAAGCTTCCCTTCATGACCTGGAGGTGGTGAAGGGAGCGGTCCCCGAAGTGCCGGTGCTGGTGGGGAGCGGGCTGAACGAAGGAAACGCCCCCGGGTACTTGGCGGTGGGCGACGGAGCCATAGTGGGCACCAGCCTGAAGATGGGCGGGCACATCCACAATCCTGTGGATGTTTCGCGGGTTGCGGCATTGTCGCAGAGGTTCGCCGAAGCCCGAAATAACCCTTGACATGGAATTGGGGTATCCCTATAATACCTTGAACATTATCAAGGTTCGGATATGACCGAAATCTGACGATAAATACAAGCTGGGATCACCTAGGCGGCGGCTTGGGTATGCCCCAGCCGCCGTTTCGCACGTTAAAAAGAGAATAGGGGATACATCATAGTTTAGAGTTCCTAGCGTAGGTTAAGCTACTAAGAGCCTACGGTGGATGCCTAGGGGCCAAGGGCCGATGAAGGGCGTGGCAAGGCTGCGAAAAGCCTCGATGAGCCGTCTAGCAGGCATAGTCGGGGATGCCCGAATGGGGGAACCCGGCCCGGTGTTGAGCTGGGTCATCCCGACGTAAAGTCGGGAAGGTAAGCGGGGGAACTGAAACATCTAAGTACCCTGAGGAAAATAAATCAACCGAGATTCCCCTAGTAGTGGCGAACGAACGGGGAAGAGCCTAAACCGCTGCGACTTAGTGGTCCAGGGACCTATGTCGTAGCGGGGTTATAGGACGCGTCGGCTCCGACCTGGTAGGAGCAAGGAGTTACAAAGCTTATTTCTAGCTGAAGGCACCTGGAAAGGACCGTCGAAGAGGGTGAAAGCCCCGTAGGCGAAAGGAATAAGTCTCCTGATGCAGATCCTGAGTACCGCGGGACACGAGAAATCCTGTGGGAAGTTGGGGGGACCACCCTCCAAGGCTAAATACCCTTGGCCACCGATAGTGTACCAGTACCGTGAGGGAAAGGTGAAAAGAACC